>JAYUWU010000165.1:0-27819 GCA_043753365.1 Gemmatimonadaceae bacterium
TGCTGCGACCGCTGGGATGATCCGCACGCGATAGAGTCCCGCTCTGCAAAAGCAAGCGTCGTTCAGTTTTGTAGTCGAGCAGACGACGCATCCCTCAGCCCTGACAGGTTTTTATCCCAGACAAGGAACCCGTGGGGCCCGGAATCCACTGCGTTGCACTCCAGCATCCCCTTCTAAAACTCCTGGCACTTCAAAACCTCCTGTCCCTGCGTAGTTCCAACAGAGGTTCGTTTGTAGAAAGTGGCCGGAGGTACACGGGGAAAGGAGGTTTAGAAGTGCCAGGAGTTTTTGAAGGTCAAACGGCGCGGCAAACGATGCTTGTAAGACGAGGATCGTCGGGACTTTTTTGGAAACCGCGGAATAGCGTCGGCTATGAACAGCTGGAGTCGGTTCAGCCTATTGCTCACGCCGACGAGTTGGAGCACGGACGCTGGTTCTAATTCCGTAAGCTTCCGTGCCCTCAGTGGCTCCGCGATGAACGGACAGAAACTGCAAACGAAACGAATTTCGACTTCGATCCGGGAATGCCCCGACCGGGAGAACTCAGCCGCGCGAATCCTCAGCGGTCTCGATGAATCGAACACACTGCCCCTGATTCTTGAAATTGAAAGTCGACCAGCCGGCCTTGAAGCACTCTTCCTTTTCGACAGGGTCGACCGGCGTCAGTGGCTCAGGTGACACGAACTTAACGATAAGCCCGCCACTCAGGACGCTCGATGCCGTGGTCGCAGTCGCAGAGAAAGCGAACGCCTGAGTGGTCGTGCACTCCGGCTGAAAGTCCGCACACGCATCTCGTGGAACCTGAGTTGTAGTCGTGCTCGTATTGACGACTTCGAGGATCACGTTGGATCCATTCGTGTGGGTGTATACCTGCGTGAACGGAATGCAGAAATCAAAATCGTTGATTTCGCCGCCTGCAAGCGTCGCGGGAATCGTTACGCTACCGGAAAAGACTTCAGTTGGTGGCGCAGAATAGTTGGCGTCAAACGTTGCGCCAAGGTTCGTATAATTGAGATTTGTGGGCCCGAGCTTGACTGTCAGCGTCCTGAGAAGCTCTGATGTGGTGCCAGGACTGTTCCTTCGGAGACACATGCCCACGATCGTCGGATCGACGATATCGCTTCCCATGAACACCTGCTGATATCGCAGGTTGCGCGACGAGTGAGGGAAGTTCTGGCTGATCGTTCCCATCATCGTTGCATAACCACTCGGCAGAACTGCTTCCGGGGCAGCAGCACCGAAGAATTTTCTCACGCTGAGGTCAGGCGAGTTCCGCGTGACGGAAGTCGGTTCGGCACATGCTCCCACGAGGCCAAACAGGGCGGCCACGATGCTCTTTCGCATGACATCTCCCTCCGATTCGTGTTGCCTGCACGCGGGGCGAAGGCAAACCACCGCTACTGTCGTGACGAGGCAATCGTCAACAAGGTAACGGGATTTCGGTGGACGTCAGCTATCGAGCTCCGCGCTCAGCCTCGGCTCGGGCGGCGCGCCCTGCCCGAGGAGGCGCGCGACGATCTTGTCACCATGATACCTGCCATTCTCGATGAACACCTTGTTCGCATCGAAGCCAGCGACGACGACACCTGCGATAAACAATCCAGGCACCGGTGTCTCCAGGGTGTCAGGATTGTGCGCGGGAATGCCGGTGACCGAATCGATCGCGACACCGCACTGTCGAAGCAGGTCGGTGTTCGGAGCGAACCCGGTCATGACATAGACAAAGGTTGCGGGTAACACATTCGCGCCGTCGGGCCCGTGCAGAACTACACTGGCGGTGCTGATGCGGGATACACGACAGTTCCAGCGCACGCCGATACTCCCTTCCTTCGCCCTGTTCTCGAAGTCGGGCAGCACCCAGGGCTTGATTCGCTTGTCGAAGGTTGGGCCGAAGTGAGTGAGCGTCACTCGCGCCCCCGACCGCCAGAGATCCAGCGCAGCCTCGGCCGCTGAGTTCCCACCCCCGACTACCACCACGTCCTGATCGAAGGCTTCGTGACCTTCGCGGTAGACGTGGGCTACGTGCGGCAGGTCTTCTCCCTCGACGCCGAGGCGGTTCGGAGACCCGAAATATCCCGTCGCTACGATGACGGCCTTCGCCCTGGTGCTGCGGAGCGTTCCGTCGCGAAGCTTTGAACCAACGTTGAAGCCGTGACCGGCCGTTTCAATCGATATGACTCGCTCGTATTGCCTGACGTCGATCGCGAAATGCCGCACGACCTCCCTGTAGTATGCGAGCGCATCTCGGCGCGATGGCTTGTCGTCGGCAACCACGAATGGGATTTCCCCAAGTGAAAGCTTTGACGCGGTGGAAAAGAAGCGAACGTAAGTTGGATACTGAGTGATGGTGCTCACTATCGAGTGAGCGTCGAGGACCACAGTCGTAAGCCCGGAACGCTTCGCGGTAATGGCGGCAGCAAGCCCGCATGGTCCTGCACCGACAATCAACAAGTCCAGCACGCCGTCTGATTGGCTCAAGGCAAGTCTCTGAAGTGGCATCAGTTACCATAAGGTAAGCGGTCACTGGCCTGACGGTTCCCCGTGGCTTATCCTCCCCTCATGACACCGGAAGATGCTCCGATCGAGGAAGCCGATGCGGGAAAGGGCGGTAGCGGGGCACCCCCCGATCCAGGTGAACCGAACCGCGTCTTCTCACGGTTGACGCGCGAGTACTCGAGCGACGCAATCAAGGTTCACTGGTACGCGCGTCGCTGCATCCACAGCGCAGCATGCATAAGAGCACTTCCTCAGGTGTTCAATCCCTCGCGCCGGCCGTGGATAGATGTCGATGCCGCGAATGCTGACGCGATCGCCGATGCGGTGACACGCTGCCCGACAGGCGCCCTTCAGTTCGAGAGGCTCGATGGTGGTCCAGGAGAACCAGTTCCGGAGACTGTTGAGATTCTCGCGATCGACGACGGCCCGTATTTCGTGAGGGGGGCGGTGAAAGTCGAGGACTCGAAGGGTGGAGTCATTCGCAGCGACACTCGGGTGGCGCTTTGCCGCTGCGGGCAGTCGAAGCACATGCCATTCTGCGACAATACGCATCGTGCAAAGGGATTCCGTAGTAACCCCCCGACCGCGTAGGGAGGAACGGTCGCGCGATGTGGAAATGGATTGGCGGCTGCCTGCTGATTGCGATCGTCTTCGTGGTCGCCGCGATATGGTGGGGTTTCCAGTCTGTTCAGAGCTCGCTGATGCCGGACGGCTCGGCAAGCGTCATGATCGCCGGCTCGCCTGCTCGTGTCTTTGCATCCATCGCTCACGGCGATTCAGTAGCGACGTGGATGGCTCACGGCAACACTGTGAAAACAACCCGGAACGGGCTTCTTGTGCCTGGCGATACAGTGCGTGTCGAGATGGGAGCAGGGACGATCGCAACTCAAAGCATAACCTGGCAGGTGATGGAGATTGTTCCTGACAAGTTGATCGCCTGGCGGATGCGAAACGACACGAGCGAGAGACTCGTACTCGTCAGGCGCGACTCGCTGAGCCTCGAGGGAGACTCGACCAGATTAGTCAGCAGGCTCGTTTCGCCGATGATGGAGCAGGACTCTGACTCAAGCAGCGCGGCCCTCGGCCTGACTGGCAAGATGATGCTGTCAATGTTCAGGATGCAGTCGAAGCTCGAGCTGATGCAGCTGAAGGCACGGATTGAAGGAACTGGTGTCGCTCCGGCGCGGCCGGGAGATTCGTTCTGATCGGAAGCACATGCGCATCGCGGTAGTCGGCGGAACCGGACATATAGGCACATGGCTGATTCCGCGCCTGATCACTGCCGGCCATGATGTCACTGTCGTATCGCGAGGCTCGCGTAGACCCTACTACGACGCCCCGGAGTGGGAGTCGGTCGACATGCTGCGGATCGACAGATTGGCCGCCGAACTCGATGGCAACTTCGGATATCTGATTGCGGCTGCATCTCCCGACGCAGTTGTCGATCTCACGTGCTTTAACATGGCGTCGGCGAAGCCGCTCGTCGAAGCCCTCCGTGGCAGGATTCAGCACTTTCTGCACTGCGGCACGCTTTGGGTCCACGGCGTTCCACGCACCCGCCCGTACGACGAAACCGCCCCCCGGGAACCCTTCGGCGACTATGGAATCCGGAAGGCGGAAGTCGAAGCCTTTCTCCTCGACGAAGCGCAGCGCGGTTTCCCTGCGTCGATCCTCCACCCCGGACACATCACAGGTCCCGGCTGGAATCCAGTCAATCCCGCAGGGAATCTCGACGCCGCAGTTTTCGATCGCCTCGCGCGAGGTGATCTCGTCAACCTTCCCGATGATGGAAACGCAACGCTTCAGCACGTACATGCTGACGATGTTGCCCTTGCATTCCAGTTGGCGCTCGATCGACCAGAGAGGTCGATCGGCGAAGCGTTTCACGTCGCTGCGGCAGAGCCCATCACCTTGCGCGATTACGCGGAGTCCGCCGCATCATGGTTCGGAATGCTGTCAAACCTCGCATTCCTCCCGTGGGACGAATGGGCGGCGACGGTGGGCAAGGGTGACGCAGCGTTAACGCGCGATCATGTTTTGCACTCACCCCACGCCAGCATCGGCAAGGCGGGAGAACGGCTCGGCTTTTCTCCGCAATACACCGCTGCAGAAGCCGCTCGCGATGCGGTGATGTCGCGACGCTAGATCGCTTTTGTCATTAGAACGAGATGGGCTTCACGCGTTAGCTTCGCCGCATCGGAGAACTGCGCAGTAGTCGTCGTGACGAACCCAAAACGCTCGTAAAACGCCGGCAGCTCTTCGCGAAGGTTGACCACCTCGATATCGAGATGGCCGCAACCAAACCGTCGGCAGTGATCCTCGACTGCATCGATCATGATCCGCCCGTATCCCTTGCCCTGTACAGAGGGATCAACAGACAGCATCGCGAAATGACCGCGATCGTCGTGGACATCGACCGAGGTCGCGGCCACGAGCACCCCGTCACCCCTGTCGGCAACGATGAAACATCCACTGGAAGCGGTCATCCGCGTGGCAACGTCTTCTGCATTCGTGCGGTTGCCGCGCACAAAGAAGTCTTCGACGCGATATGCAGCGTTGATGACCCTGACTATCTCGGGGATGTCGTCTTCGTCAGCGTAACGGACGCTCGCTTCTTTCACCTCGGCGACAGCTTCCTTTCGAAGAATTCTGCAATCGCCGCATTGACGCGGAGATTGTTCCGGTGGAGCATCCAGTGATGCGTGTCGTCAGGAATGATTATCTCCTCGTACGGTACCTTCGCAGCCGACAGCCGCTGTACAAGGTCGACGGTCTCGATAAATCGCACGTTGCGGTCGTCGTCCCCGTGGATCAGAAGCACCGGTGACTTCCACGTCCCGATGTCTGCAACCGGTGATGATCGCCAGGCGATCGCCGCGGCGCTGTCACGGTCGGTCGGTTCGAACTCCCACGCGCCCATTCCCAGGCGACGACCATTCTCCGACGTGTAGTTGTGCACGCCATGCACATCGACGCCCGCCGCGAAAAGATCCGAATCTCTCGCCAGTGCCAGCGCCGTGAGGTACCCCCCGTAGGAGCCGCCATACACCCCAATCCTTCTGCCGTCGACCTGAGAAAGGTTCCGCAGGAATTCGCCAGCTGCCTTGATGTCCTGATACTCGCTGGCGCCGCGCATTCCGGCGTTGGCAGCATTCTGGAACTCGTACCCGTAGCCGATTCCAAGCCGGTAGTTGACTGCGAGAACGACGAATCCCCTGCTCGCGAGATACTGATTCATCGCGTAGGCGTTCGAGTAGTAATCGGAGTAGTGCCAGCCCACGAGCATCTGCCGCGACGGTCCACCATGCACGTAGACGATTGCCGGCTGCTTCGCTGCACCACCGCGCGGCTCGAACAGCTGGCCGTGGACCGTTTTTCCGTCAGGTGCGAGGAAGGTCACCTTTCGCGGCGTGACCAGCTGAGCTGATGGATAACCTGATGGAATTCTGTCCTCGCCGATCACGATCGCGGGGGCGCGACCACCTGCAAACGCCATCACCATGGGCAACGGTGGCCTTTGCGCAGTTGCGCCGAGATACGCGATGTAGCGGCCGTCGCCGGTTACAACCGGCGTGAACTCGAGACCTTTCCCCGGAGTCATGATCTGGGGCGCAGCGCGATTCACCGGGACCTTTACCACGTGCCGGCGATCGATGTCGTCAGAATCGCTGCCGGTATTCGCCATGTATACCATGTGGCGCTTGTCAGGGCTCATGGTGATCGACTCGACCATGAAGTTCCCCGGAGTGAGCAGCGTCGCCTCCCCGCCCCGCTCGCTCAGCGAGTAGAGATGCGGCCAACCGTCCGCGTAGCTGACGAACACGATGCGGCCTTCTGCAGCCCAATGCAGGTTGGTCCCGCCCTGCGTCGAAGGCGAAGATCCGGGAAGTGTCTCCGGCGCTTTCCATATCTGGCGCGCTTCTCCCGTTGTCGCGTCGGCCGTCCAGATCGACCATGGGTTGTGACGCCGCTCGAGAATCATCTGCGGTGGCCCACCGCCACCGGGCCTGCGCACGAACACAATTTGCTTTCCATCCGGCGACCACCTCGGCGACGCATCGCGTGACGTGGATGGAGCAATCCAGACTATCGGCTTGTTTTCAGCTTCGTAAATCCCAACGAAACCGTGATCGCCCCGACCGGAGACGAACGCCAGGCGCGATCCGTCCGGCGACCACTGAATGTCACCATTGGTTCCGCGCGCGGATAATAGTCTCTTCGCGGCGGCGGATCCGTCGATCGGAACTGTCCATATCTGGCGATCCCGCTGGAATGCGACCGTTCTCGAATCAGGTGATACCGCCGGATTGTCCCCGCCTTCTGTCAGAACTTTTACCTCGCCACCGGCAAACGGAACCGAAAGGATCTGCAGCTTCGGTGGAACCGGCAACGACAACGGATTCACCACAACCTCGTCGTCCCAGTTGCTGCCATGCTCCCCGCCGCGCACGAACACGACAAATCGCCCGTCAGCCGATACTGCGACGCTGCTCAGCTCCTGCGCATCGTCGGTGTCGTACTGCGTGAGTTTCCGCGCGCGAAAGTCAGGACCTTCGGCGACGTAGATGTTGCGGCGCCCTTCTTCGTTCAGCGTCCATGCTATGCGTGCTCCCGTCGCGGATGCTGTGAGGTTCTGTGGAAATGGGTAAGCGCGGAGACGCGTGGGGTCGAGTGACTGCGCTTCTGCAGTCACCGGAAGCAGAATTGCCAGGAACAATGCCTTCAGGATTTTCATGCTTGATCGGGAGTCAGATGTTGGCGGAGGATCCTGCGGCGAACAAATCGATCTGGGGCGGTTTTGAAGGCAGGCCCAGCGAGTCGAGTACGACGCCGATCCATCCCTCGCGATCGTCGGGGTCGAGTAGCAATACGTCCACGCCGAAGGCCGAGATGAGCTTGTCGATGGTTGAATCGATCTCCATCTGAAAGCTTGGGCTCACCGCACGCGTTCCGTCAAACGCCGGTGCGCCAAGGACCGGCACCTTGAACAGAGCATCGTAGGTCCTGATCCAGCCCCCGACCAAAGGGTCCAGCTCGGCCCGGCGCCCCGAACGCGCGACGAGGTATGCGTAGTTGTCGAGGACAGACCTGTCGCAGATCACAACCTCGTATGAGGATGCGGCCTCGAGTTCTTCCGCGATCTGAGTATGAAGTATCCACGCTTGGGCATCGGGAGTCGTCGCTTCATTTATAGGTAGAGGGCACCTGCGCGCCACTTCCTTTACCAAGTCGACGCCCAGGTCGAGGCGTTTTAGCTGTGACGCGAGGTCGAAGCAGAGTGTAGTCTTTCCGACGCCGTGTGTTCCGACGAAGGCGAGCTTGAGGCGCGGGCGGCCGGTTGAGTCGAGCGGAAGCAGCTCGCGCGGACTGGTCATGACTCGACATTACGGAACGAGCGGTCCGGGGTCAACGCAGGCGCATAAGAAAAGCGGGGAGAGCCACTGCCTCTCCCCGCTTCAAATGCCGGCTACTCAGACTTAACCGCAGTTTTTCCCGTTCTTTCCCTTGGGAACGCACGGCGCCGGCGGTGGCGGTGGTGGTGGCGGCGGCTCGACTGAGCCCCCACCCGACGTTGCGACCACTGCACCGAGCTCATCCTGGATGTTCTTCAGCGGACTGAAGACGAACGTGGTGGTGCCGCTTCCCCCCCATAGAATGCCGAGGAGAGTCACGTTGTCGCCACTCGCAATCCTGAACACTGGCGATCCGCTGTCACCTCCGCTGACGATCGTGGCGGAGTTGTTGGTGACCATTGTCTGGCACTGAAGCTGAACGTTGGAGCCGGAGACATTGATCGTCACGCAGGTGTTCGTGATCGTTCCACTCGTCCATCCGGTTGTCCGGCCAACCTTGTTTACGGTTCCGCTATAGCTGGTCGACGAGTTGTCCTGCGACGTGATGGTGAAATTGCCGTCTGTCGTAAGCGATCCGGTGTTGACGCCGGTTGTCTTAGCGATCACGCCTTGAGCGGATCCAACAGATCCTGAATAGAGCGCGCGGGATGCATCGCTCGAACGGCAAACTTTGCCGCTCGAGCAGCCCGCACCACCGGATACGTATGCAGGATCGTCCGCCTCGGTCGCAATGACTGTGGGATCAGCTGTGCGGCTCGGCTGTGCGTAAGTCGTCCCTTCAGTGCCGCCCTGCGTGTTGGTGCAGTGCGAGTTGGTAATGAATGAGCGCCCTGCCGCGTGCGAGACGTTGAAGCCCAGCGTGCACAAATAGCCGCCAAAATGAATCTGAGTTCCTGCCTGAGTCGGACGAATGATCGACGTCTGAAGGCTCGCGAGTCGGACGATCGCCGGTACGACCTTCACGCTGAACTCTTCCGCGCTCAGCCCACGCGCGATCAGCGATCGCTGAATGCCCTGCGCGACATTTGCGTTCTCGACGCCAAAAACGAGTTTGCCCTGCGCTTCGTCGTGATCGGCGAAGACTGTTCCCGGAAGTCCCATCACATCGGCCGATACACTCGGGAACAATGAGGCGAGCCGATCCTGCGCCGCAGTGCTGCGCTCAAATGAAGGCGTGACCGCGCTGGGCTCGCTCGGAGCCGGCGAGTCTGTGCAGGCAACGGCGACCAGCGCCGTGGCTGCGACGAATATCCGGGTTGCGTCTCTTCGATAACTCATTTGCTACCCCACTGCGCTTGCGCGCGTTGACTATGACCCGTGCGAATCGGCCCGCGCCTTCACGAGGCGCGCCGCAGATCCCGACGAACCCTTAACATTCCCTTACGGAAGACTTGGGTCAATGGACGTTCTGTTTCGATTTGGTTGCGGTCGGCCCCAGGTTCCATTCAGGCTTTCGCCCCGCATACGCGGCGCGAACGTTGCCTGTGTCGCCGTGAGGCAGGACTATATTCGAAGGATCCAGTGGAGAGTAAACGGATGAGAAGAGCGTTGTATTTCGTTGCCACGCTGTCATTAGCACCACCTGCAGTTGCGCAATCCCAGACCACCGTCCCCGCCGTCGGAGACAGGACCACAACTGCCGTAGCCGGCCGCGAATATGACGACAGCGGACTGAAACGGAGCCTCTTCGGAGAAGGATGGCGCGACATCTGGGCCACCCCGGTCCGCGTCCCCGTTTTCGACATGTCGCGATTCGCCGGTGGGGTGAAGCCCACCGAACGCGGCGGCGGCAACCAGACAATTACACTGCGGTTTGTCGAGAACAACGGCTGGAGGGAGTACGCCTTCCGCTCGGTCAACAAGGACCCGGTTACGCTTGCAATGCCACCCGCGATTCAGGGAAGCACGCTTGGGGGCATTATCCAGGACCAGACATCGATGCTGTTCCCAGCGGGTTCACTCATGATTCCGCCTTTTTTGGAAGCGATAGGTGTGCTTCATGTGACCCCCGACCTCTACGTGATGCCAGACGACCCGCGCCTGGGCGAGCATCGCTCGACATTCGCGGGAATGCTCGCAACCGTGGAGCTGAGCCCGCAAGAAGCGCCGGGCGACACGCCAGGCTTCGGGGGCTCGAGCCACATCGAAAACGGCGAAGGCTTCCTCGTGGAAGTTGAGAAGAGTCAGGCCAACCGCCTCGACGAGCGCGAGATGTTCGCAGTCAGGATGGTGGACTTTTTCGTCAACGACAATGACAGGACGGCCGATAACATCAGGTTCGCGCGTTACGGAACCGACGGTGCCTACAGCTGGCGCCCGATTCCACGCGACAGAGATCGCGTGTTCTTCAATGGCCGGGGCTTGATCGTGAAATACCTGATACGGCCCGTCTATCCGAAGCTGCTGGAATTTGGTCCAACGTATGACCTGGCCGGCCTGACCTTCGAGAGTCACAATCTCGATCGGCGGCTCCTGCAGAGAATCGATCGTCAGGCGGCTGAAGAGATCGCGCGCCGAGTGCAGACAGCGTTAACTGATGCAACAATAGAAAAGGCGATCTCGCGGCTCCCACCCGAATGGAGGCAGCGCGAAGGAGATCACCTTCGCAGCACATTGAGAGCAAGGCGCGATGGCCTGCCCGCGTTCGCTGCCGAGTTCTATGAGTGGCTCGCGACCGAAGTGAACGTGCACGGCACCGACGAGAATGACAACGCGGTGATCACTCGGCACGACGATGGAAGAGTCACCGTGCTGCTGACCAGCGCCAACGACTCCGGGCCGGTGACGACGTTCAGCAACCGGACCTTCGTTCCGTCGGAAACGAACGAAGTTCGATTGTACCTCCACGGCGGAAAGGACAAGGCCGTGGTGAAAGGAGCGTCGAACGGCGCGATCACATTGAGGCTGATCGGCGGGGGCGGCGACGACACGCTGGCGGACTCGACGAACGGCAAGGCGACCACATTCTACGACACCCGCGTCGGTAACGAATTCACGATCGCCGATGGCACGCGGATCAGCTATGAAGACTGGCGCGAGCCCACGCAGGGTGCCGGCGTAAAATTCGATTCGCCGTGGCGTCCCGACTGGGGAAAGAAGTTCGGCTTCGGACCGACAGCCGACTACGGACACGGTGCCGGATTGATCGTTGGCTTCGGACCGCGGTATCAGTCGCAGGGTTTCCGCCGCTTGCCGCACAAATGGAAGATCGACGCGAATGTCCTCTATGGCCTCGGCAACAGAAAGCCGGGCGCAAATCTCAATGTCGATTACCGCGCTGAGAACTCACCGCTTGCCGTGCTCCTCGCAGCGCGCGCGACGAAATTTGAGGAATTCAGGTTCCACGGTTACGGAAACGATGTCGAGGAGGTGGATAAGCGCCTCTCGCAAACCGGGCAGGATCTGATTGCGATCGAACCTGCGCTCGTGTGGCAGATCGGCTGGCGCGGCCGGGAAAACCTCAACAACGATTTCAGCAGGGTGAAAACGGTCTTCCCCGGATTGAGGCCGCTCGAAGGCAAAGCTGAAGTTGGCCCGGTGGTTTACTGGAACGATCCTGCCCCTGACGCCGGCTCACCCCTGAGCGACCTGGCATTGGCGGACAATGGCGATTTCGGGCGAGCTGGATTGCGCCTTGGGCTTTCGCTCGACCGCACATCGAGCGGCCCGGTGAGCGACAAGGGATGGACCTTCGACGGCGAATTGTCTGGTTTCCCACCGCTATGGGATGTGGAAGAAGCCTTCAGCACCGCCGGTGCTACCCTTGCTGCGTATCTTCCGCTCCCGGGCAACGGAACACATCTCGCACTCAAGGCGGGCGGTGAGATCGCCTCTGGATCGTACCCTGTACAACATGCGCCCGCGATCGGCGGGCGGCGCACCGTGCGAGGATATGGGTATCAGCGTTTCCGCGGTGAGTCAGCCACATTCGGTTCGGCTGAGATCCGGGTTCCGCTTGGTATCGTACCTCTTCTCGTAAAGTGGCAGTCGGGAATTTTTGGCCTTGCTGATGCGGGCCGCGTCTGGTTCGATGGGCGCAGTCCGGGCGGCTGGCACTCCGGCTTTGGCGGTGGCTTCTGGCTATCGTCCCTGGGCCAGACATTCAGTGTCTCCTACGCACACGGCGAAGAACACCGTTTTTACTTTCAGCGAGGTCTCTCGTTCTGAGTTCCCAACAGATGAAACAGAAAAATCGATTTGCTCGCGGGCTCGCCCTCGTACTCGCATTGGGTGCAATCTCGGGGTGCCGACTGGTGTTTCCGGCCCCGGACCTCGCGCCTGATGACATAGAGTCGTCGCTTTTCCTCATCGGCGACGCGGGCGAGCCTGATCCTCGGGGACGAAGCAAGGTGCTCGATTCGATGAGTGCGCAGATGCGCGCAGCGCCTCAGAAGTCTGTCGCGGTCTTCCTTGGCGATAACGTCTATCCCAACGGGATCCCTGAAGAGGGACGCGCCGAGTATGCAGACGCGAGGCGGCGGCTGCAGGCGCAGGTGGATGCAATTCCGCTGGGTGTGCGTACGATATTTATTCCCGGCAACCACGACTGGGCAGGATCGGGCCCGTTTGGTCTTTATGCGGTAAGACTTCAGGAGCAGATGCTTGCGGGTATGGCGCGAGGCCGCGACATCCGGATGCTTCCCGGCAATGGCTGCCCAGGCCCGGTTTCTTTCGACTTCGGCAGGCTCCGTTTTATCGCCCTCGACACGCAGTGGTGGCTGCACGACTACATCGTGCGCGACGACGCGACCAAGTGCGAGACGAATCCCGGTGCAGTCGCTGCCGCGCTTCGGCAACAGGTATCTGTTACAGAGCCGGCGCGCATCGTCGTCGTCGGCGGACATCACCCACTGATGACGGGCGGAGAGCACGGTGGTTACTGCGGTATCAGCGGCCCGTTTCGTCGACTTGCCGGATATTCCCAGGACATTCTGTCGAGCCTCAACCGCACGATGCGCGATTCGATCGAAACGGCGTTTGGCTCGAACCCGCCACTCGTGTATGCGGCTGGGCACGAGCACAACATCCAGGTGCTTCGCGGCGGTCCGACAGTCCGATATCTCCTCGTGAGTGGCGCAGGTTCACAGAGCAAAGTCGGTTGCAGCGTCTGGTTGCGTGAGAGTTACTACGTTGCGCAGCACCGGACGGGCTTCATGCGGATCGATATCATGCGGAATCGCGGCGCATTCCTGCGAGTCTACACCTACACCAGTGACGGTACCGGCGGAGTTTCCTACTCGCGCTGGCTGGAGCTGCAATGATCAAACGTATCGTAGTGGCAGGTGCACTTTTGTCGGTGAGCGTGGCGTCACTACCGGCTCAAGGGCGCGAAGTCCACATCCTGTCGGTTCAGGCAACGCCAATCGGCGCTCTTCCGCCAATCGCGCTGCCGATGCCGGCGAGCCGCAATCATCACTACTGGGGATTTCGCCTTCAATCCGGAAGACGAACGGGCAGTGGCGGCGTGAACCTGAACGCAATTGCAGCTGGCGTGGACCTCCAGTACAAAGGTGGATCGACATTCGGCGTCACGGCCGGCCGTCAATCGGGCGAGTGCAGAACAGAGCGAGACTGCAACACTCACGCGCTGTTCGGCGCGCGCGCGCGCATCAATCTTTTCACGGGCGGTCCGACAATCGCTTCGGTGATCGGCGATGCCACCGCGACGAGCACAATCGGAACTGAGCTGGGTATTGGCTGGGCGCCTCATTTGCTGCCGGGACTCGGCGCATGTACTGCCGATCTCGGCATGCCCTTCTCTGTTGCGATGCTCGAGCGCGTTCGGCTCGTTACTTACGTCACGCCGGGAATCGTCTGGGACATCGACTGCTCGGATGAAGGCAGGCCCAGCCGGGCCAGCTTCCTCACGGGAATGGGCTTCGGACTACAACAGCTTGCCCACCATGGTTTGGACATTTACGTGGGCGTCCAAAAAATCTTCCTGGGCCAGACCGGATATCAGTTCGGCGTCAGCGCGACGTACGTTCACCTTCCGTGGGGACGATAGAGACACTCCGTACTTCGTACTAACTGCGAACTGCGTACTAACTGCGTACTGCGTACTAGCTGCGTACTTCCACTCCCGCCCTTGTGTACGAAGTACGCAATTAGTTCGCAGTACAGAGTTAGTACGCAGTACGCAGTGCACTATTGAACCGTGAATTCCGCGACCATCTCCGTCAGGTCCCACTGAAGAGCTAGGAGTCCTCGTCCATTCTCTTCGCGCGCGGAAATGGTGAATACCTCGACCGGCGACGTCAGCGGGCGAGCCGTTAACTGAACCCGGCCAAGGTCCTGCTTCTCATCGTATTGCTGGCCATTCTGCCCCGTCTGCCTGTTGATCACGAGCAACCCGCCATCAGCAGCGGGAAACGAGTAGAGCGTGTACTCACCGGCCGGGACATCGAGCGTCCCGAACCGCAACGCTTTGTCGGTCTTGAAATGGGTAGCCCTGTTAGCGCCAGTGCGCCAAAGCGTTCCGTACTTCACGAGTGAGCCCCATATCTCGCGCCCCCGCTTCTCAGGAGTTCCGTAGTCAAGCGTGATCTTCGCGCCGAGCACTGTTAGTTCAGCGGCGCCGCGCTTCGAGAGCTCGCCCACCCCCCGTCCTGCGACGTCGAGCGCAGCATAATGTCGAGCGAGGCTCGGGATGTCAGCGTTTCCTGCGCGGGTCACGATCAGTGCTCTGGTCGTCGCTCCGGCATCGAGCGTCCGTATTGACCCATCAGGAAAGACGGTGAGCCTCATCGTTCCGCGGGTGGGGTGCGTGATCGTCGCCGAATCGAGGCCGGCGAACGTAAGTGGGAACGCCGACACGCGTTGCCCTGAGAGCATGGGGGCTTCGATTGACCTTGCTCCCTCCGTGCGCATTCGTCGCAAGGCGATGTCGAAGGGCCAGTGCACGAGGTCGATGAAAGGCAGGACAGCAGCAGTCGCAGCTACCGAGCGATTCGTGCGCTCGGCACCTCGCTCATCGACTATTCGCATCGAGTCGGCCACCCGCGTGTACGTGACCTTGCGCTGGGTCACGCCACTAGCCGGATCAAGTGTCGTGACCTCCAGCCGCGACAGGCTTCCAGCGCTGTCGAGATCGGCAACGTGGCGCTGGAGCGACGTTCGGGGCGAGCGGACCACGATCTCCGCTTCGACGCGGCCAGGCGTCCTGATGATCCTCTCGACGGCGATAGTGTCGACCCCCAATCGAGCGGTCAGCGAGGTCGTGTCGGAGACCACCTGCGCGGCGACCGGATTGGAAAGCGCGATCAGCGCCATGGCAATGAGATGTCGCTGGTTCATGGTACTGGGAAGATGTAATGAGCTAAGTTTTCGCTCTTCGAAACAAGGCCCGCTCGAACATTTCTGCAAATTGACTACCGAACACTTCGATTTCTACGGGTTCCACGTCGAGCTGGAGAGCAGGAGCGAAGATCTCGTGAAAGAGGTTGCACGCGACTTCGCCTGGTTTGTAACCGCTGGTGAATCCGGAGTTCCGGCCGGTATGCGGGTCACGATGTTGAGCGAGCCGCCTCCTTATCCGAAGCTGCCGGCAGTTCCCGCAAGCGTGATCACTCCGCGCAACGTGTCATTCAGGCATGGTGACATCAGCTACGTCGATTATTTCGGGCGTGGCCTCGCCATCGTGAACACGAATAGAGGAACGTGCGAGATATTCGGGACGGACTTCGACCTCGTGCGTGAGATTGCGTACCTGTTCCTGCTCTCAACCGTCGGCGAGCATCTGGACTCAATTGGGCTTCACCGAATTCACGCGATGGGAGTCAACTACAAGGGCCACGGCATCCTTCTCCTGCTCCCGTCAGGTGGAGGAAAGAGCACGATGACGATGGCACTGCTGCGCCATCCCGACTTCACGATCCTTAGCGAAGACACTCCACTGATCGACAGGACCGGACGCATGCATCCGTTTCCGCTGCGTCTTGGTTTCAGGAACGACGGCGGCAGCGAAGTACCCGAAGCCCAGCGCCGCACACTTAACAGGATGGAATTCGAGCCCAAGACGTTCGTGGACATTGATTTTTTCCGGCACCAGATGAGCGAGTCAGTCGAGCCGGCCCTGCTGCTCGTTGGCGAGCGAAATCTGGGAGACGAGTCCCGCATTGTAACCCTGTCCCGGCGGCGGACGCTCAAGGCGCTCATCAAGTATCTGGTTGTGGGTCTCGGAGTTTATCAGGGGCTCGAGTTCCTCCTCGAGCGAGGCCTGTGGGAGATGACCAGCAAGGCCGGCGTCGCAACGTCGAGGATGCGCAACGGGCTTCGCCTCATGTCGAAGGCGCCCGCATACAAGTTCGTGCTCGGCCGCGACACCGAGCGGAATACGCGCACGCTCATCGATTTCATAACCCAAAGGTACGGTTGAAAGCGGGCGATCTTCGCCGCGATACGGTAGCGCTCCTGACCGCCCAGTCTTTCTACCGGCTGAGCGGCTTCGTCCTCCTCATGGTACTCTCGCGCCGGCTTGGCGCGCAGGATATCGGCGCGTTTTTCTTCGCAATCGCGTTCGCCGAATCGTTCGTAGTCATCGCTCATTTCGGGATGAGCTCGGTGATGTCGCGGCGCGTTGCATCTGCACCGTCGGAGGCGGAGAAACATTTCGCGCCCTTGCTCGGCTTCAGGCTCGCGAGCGCCCCCGTTTATCTCATTGTTGTAATTGGCCTGGCCGCAATTTTTACATCAGCGAGTCCATACCTGATCGTTGCTGCGGCGGCGATCACGGTACTCGAGGACCTGTATTTCTCCTTCGGTTCACTGTTTCTCGCACTGCGGAAAGCCGTCTATAACGTGGCGCTGGGAATCTCGATTCACTCGGCGTACATGGTTGCGTTTCTCGCGGGGATGACAACCGCCCCGTCGCTCCAGATGTTGATGGGAGTAACACTCTTCCGTGCTGTGCTTCTGGTCGTCGCGGGCGCCGCGCTCACGCAGGCCAGGCTGTTTCCACTGCGTGCCGTCTGGGATTCGGCGACAGTGAAGGCAGCTTTGCCCTTCGTACTCATTGCGGCTCTGCACGTCCTGCGTGACCAGATAGGAACGTTGCTGCTCGGCGTGAGGGCGAGTTATGAGGATGTCGCGCATTTCAACCTGGCGTGGCGGCTGGTTGCGTCGTCCTATTTCGTTCCCACCGCCATCTGTGCGGTGTTCGTTCCACTTCTCACGGCGCACGGGCTGACGGCTGACAACCGCAGACTGCTGGCGAGGGCGGCAGCCGGTGTCGGCGCGGCTGGACTCTTCGGAGCGATTGTCGCCTGGTCTCTCGCAGAACCGCTTGCCGCTGTGCTTTATGGGCCGCTCGGTCCCGTGGTCGCGCCGCTCATCAGGTCGCTTGCGATAGTGTTTCCGCTCGGGTTCCTTGCATTGTTCCTCGCGCTCGTCCTGCAGGCGCTTTATCAGGAAGCGCATGTGCTCCGGACGCTGCTCTTCGTTACCGCAGTGAATCTTGCGGCGAACTGGATTCTCGTTCCGAAACTTGCGGCGGAAGGCGCGGTCTACGCGCAGGTGCTTTCGACTTCGCTGCAGCTCGCCATACTCGCATCGAGGCTGCGGACGCTTCACGGAAAAGTTCAGCGCACCGACAGCCCCGAGTACTCGATCTTTTCCGACGGCTCACCCTGAGGCCGGACGTGAAATACCCGAAACTCTCTTCCATTTCGAGTTTCCAGTGACACCTCAGCTATGCCTGAAGGCAATGAATCCAGGTAGGCGATCATGTCGTTCAAGTTCCCACTGAACCTTTCGGTGGGCCCGAGGACTGCGATCCAGCTCCTTCCGACTATGCTGCGCGCAATGATCTTGCAGTTTTCGATGGTGCCGTCCCACCGGTAATACACGAACCCATGGTCGCGCGCGCGTAACACATCATTCACGCGCGCATACCGGGTGAAGAGGCAGAGAACCCGTATACCGCCGCCTGCGAGCGATTTCAGGTAGTCCAGCGATCGTCGCGCATCCGCATCGTCGAGGACACAAAGAACGATCGTGAGCTTCTGCGCCACGAGCGCGGCTGAGGCGAGCGGTGAAAACTCCGCATGTGTCCTTTCTATGCTCGTCGCCAGTTGCTGGGTCACCGACTTCCAGGTGAGCCTGGAAGCATCTGCCCGCGCTTGCCGGCCCCTTCCACCTGCGTCTTCAGGATTCTCGTACATGTGTCGCATCGCCCGGCGGAGCGCGGTCAGGTCAGGCTCGTGGAAGACGTCTCCAACATAGGGAAGAGTGTCGACGTCGCGCGCGACATAAGAATCGCCGGGAGGGACGAGAACTCCATTGCTCTCGTTCACAAAGTCGGTCACGCCACCGTGATCGAGACCGATCGCTGGCGTGCCGCAGGCCATCGCCTCGAGCAGCGTCAGGCCGAACCCCTCATTGCTCGGCATGACGTACGCATTCGCGTTCGCGTAGAAGTCTCTCAGGTGCTCGCGTGTCAGGTAGCCGGTCCAGAGAAAAATCGGCGCGCTGTCGCCGGCCCACTTTCTTTCCCAGTCAGTGAACTCGAGCGCGACATTGTTCTGTGTCGTGTGATACTCAGGGCGAAGCAGGAGGAACAGCGCTACATCCTCTCGTTCCCTGAATTCTTCCAGAAACGCACGCACGAGATATTTGATGTTCTTGCGCTCGACGTGCGTCCCGATGGCGAGAAAGTTGAACTTCCGCCCTCCGGGAAGCGGTTGCTTCGATGCAACGGGGTGGAAGTATTTCGAGTCGACGCCGTGCAACACAACATCGATCGGCTTGGTGACACCTGCATTCGCGAACGCATCGCGTGTGAAAGTACTCGGCACGCAGATCCTGTCCATGCGGTTGCACCGCTCGACGAGATGCGGATGGACGTTCTCCGATTCGATCACCCCGAACCCGAGATTGGGGATCCCTTCGCGGCGGGGATCGTACATGGCAGGCGTCAGGTGAACAGCGATATCCGGCGCATCGTCACAACCGAAAAGCCTGACGAAGTCAGTCGACTCGGCATCCGTTGCTTCATAGGCGTACGACCGGAAGCGGAGTCGAAACTTCCCTGCGTCGACCAGCTCCTCGGCGGTCATTGTGCTGAAAAGCGGAATTCCCGCACGCAGGTGATGCCAGTCCATGGTGAGCTCGACGCAAAGCCCGCCCGGGTTGCCGCGATGGTAGAAGAGCTCGCCCCACCGTGCCGCGCGACCGGTTCCGCGGCCGAGGACTTTTACACCTGATTCACATTCGAGCAGCAGCTTGTGCTGGCCCCGCTGCCACCGTGTTTCGACAGTTCGACCATGGCGCCTGATTCCCGCGTCGGAGGGCCCAATTCGCAGTCCGATAATACTGGACTGCCCATCGCGGTGGACAACCCCATCATTCTTGCCGCTTTTGCTGTTGCAAAGGGCAACCACGCCATCACTCCGGAGCTCGAGACTGGCGAAGCTATCGCCGTCGACTTCGGCAATCCGGGCAAGAGTGCGCGGCCCGGCGGCTGATCCGATATCGAGAGCGATATATCCGTCGCTATCCGGATTAAAATCGATTTCGATCTCTTCCTTTTCCTGCCCGGCAAACAGCGCAGCTGCGAGTGCGCGCGAGTAGCGGAAGTCGATGAACGTGGTCATCGATCGCGGAGCTCGTCGTGAAGCCCTTGCCGGAGCAGCGTCCACACTTCGGCGAAAGTCGACCGATCCATCTTTTTCAGGAGGGCATCGAGATCCTTGCCGCGATACTCATCGAGCATGCGGCGCGGTACCGCCGCTGCATCACCGGGAGCGATAAGCGAGAATTCGCCCACCGCTTCCTCGGCGGTGGCCGGCGCGCGTCCAGCGATACGCTGAACCATCAGCCGCGGCAGGTAGAAGGTCACGTAGTCGTGCAACGCGGGCTTGAGCCAGGCCAGATACACCTGGTGCAGGTGGAGCGAGTAAAGAAGATGCTCGCGTCTCCAGTCGCGCTCGCGGGCTACGTCGTCGCTGATGCGTGCCGACACCATTTCCGCGTACAGGTCGCGCCCGAAAATCACCCGCCTGAATTTATCGAAGTAATCGAGGCTCGAACGACCTGTCTGGAGCCGGGCGAGGAACATCATTCGTGAGCAGACAATCGGAATGCCGGAAGGCAGGTGTTCATTGAACCACGGATCGTCGAACACGCGGTGGATTGCCCTGATGTCGCGCAGTGCATCAGCGATCTCCTGTTGCGTCAGGCCGTCCTCGAGAACGACATACAACGCATAGCCACGCGAGGTGCCCGTCGAGCCGAGAATCACGCTCATGATCCTGCCGTCGAGCATCTCGAGCATGCTGGCGCACATCGCTCTTGCTCTATCCTCGACTTCCGCGTGATTCGAGATGGGAATCGGATTCCCCTCGATATTTGGCGCCGCGAGGGGTCGCGCGAGCAGCCGGTTGTTCGCCAGCGACTCGTCGAGAAGCGAATACGCGAGTGCGGCTGCTTCGAACCTCAGTGTCGTCACAGGACCTTCGAGGAACTGTGCGGCGTACATGCGCTGAATATCCGCAACCGGGTGGGGAGTACCCCGGTCTCTCATCCAGCTGCTGACGCGTGACTTGTGAGTCGGCGTCGCGAGGTACTTTGCATCCAGAGCGAGAACTGCGTTCCAGAAACACTTATGCAGCTGCCTCCGCGCGATGATCGCCATCATGGGTGACTGCTGCTCCTCCTTGATCGCGATGTGGAGCAGGTTCTGGAAGTGCCCGAGTGACCACTGCATCCTGTCCACCGACGCTTCTTCAGTCGACGGGTCGAAGATGTCGCGGCGCAACTCGGTTCCGGAAATGAGCCTCCAGTGGCGCACTTCGTCGAGCGGATCCCACCCACCTCCGGTAGCCTGCCAGGCGGCGAACTCGCCGGTCGTGAGAATCGACAGGTCGCTGATCGGGAAATAGCGCTTGAGCGATCCCCATCGACGGCGGACGGAATCGTGAAAGCGGGATATATCGTCGCTCTCGAATACGATTGTGAGGTCGAAATCGCTGAGGCCGGGATAACATTCACCAGCCGCCAGGCTGTGGCACAGATACACCGCCCGCACTCCCGGCAACGACCCGAAACGCTGTCTGATAACGAGAAGCATCGCATCGTAGGCCCGCTTCCCCGCGAACCGGAATGGTGCGTTGCGATTGCTCTTGACCAGTATTTCCTTGCTTCGCCTTACCAGCTCGCGTTGCAGTTTGGCCGGCAGAAGCGGCATCTTGTCGAACAGGCTCCGTTTGACGTGGACAGGAAGTTAACGGCGACGGAAATTTGCGGAATCACTCGAACATCTGAGGACTTGAATGGCGCGGTCAATATCGTCGGCGATTTTGTGCGTACTCCTGGCGTCAGGATGCGCGACAGCGCCAGCCACTCCGGTGCGGGGGACAGAGACAAGCATAATCGACTCCGAGTCGGGGCCGTTTATCAGGCTTGGCCAGCAGTCTGGATCGGTCAGCGTTTCAAGCGACGCTACGCCCGATCGCGTCTGGAGCGTATTGCCGCTGGTTTACGAAAAACTCGGCATTCGCACGGAAGTCAACGAAGCTGCGACGCGCACCATCGGCACACGCGGCTTTACGCAGACCCGCATCGAAGGCAAGCGCACTGCTGACTGGATCCGGTGCGGCAACCAGGAAGCGGCCCTTCTTCCGGCGGCATGTATCGAACCCGTCTTTCAATAATTACAAGCGTTCAGTCGTCATCAGGAGGCGGCAGCAAGATAGTGACCGAGGTCGGAGGCACTGCGACGCCCGTTGAAGGCACGAGCACAGGCCCGGTATCATGCGTCTCGCAGGGCACGCTCGAAGAACGAATCCGCCAGCTCGTAGAAGAGCAGATCGCTCGCACGACCCGACCCTGAAATCAGCGCCCGGATTCCAGGCAGGTGGCTCGGTGAACGAATGCTGGGGGTACAGGGGGGAAAGGAGGTATTGAAGTTTTGGGAGTTTTTGAAGTCTACTCTCGCGGGTGCCGTGCTGGGGAACACCCCCGTTCGGATGGCCGGGTCCGCTCTCCGTTTTTGTACAACAACAGAACGACACATTCCCGCGGAAGCGAAGCCTTACGAGCAAAGAGCTCACCGGCCGTACAACTTCAAAACCTCCTGAAACTTCAAAACCTCCTTTCCCCCCTGTAGTTCCAGCATCTGGGTTTCACGGCGGGCTTCAGCGGAAGTCAGCGAAACTCACACGCCAACCACGCGACGCTTATAGACCTCGAGCGCTTCGTCCCGCCCGCCCTGCCCGCAAGCGGGATACTCTCGCGATACACGACCTCCCCGTCGTCAGCAAACGCGGCAACGGCGCGCTTTGTCCCCCCGAGATCTATTCCGGCAACTGGCATTGGCTCGCGAAGCTACGCGCGCGGGCTCCCATGCAGGGACGATGGAACAGACAGGCCCTTTCCCCGGTAGTTCAGCCCGCAGTCCGAAATAATTCAGTCCGCAGTCCGAAATTTGCAACGCAGCTTTTTTCACTCAATCCAATACGGTCACCAAGGACCCGATGTCCCGAATACTCATCGCCGCGCTAGCGCTGGTCGCCCTCGCCTGTCAGTCTGCACCCGCGCAGGGTCCGGCACAGGCATCTCCCCAACCGGCAGCCACCAACGGCGCAATCAAGGTCGAGACAGTCGCCACGGGTCTCGTAAATCCGTGGGGACTCGAGTTTCTCCCGGACGGCCGCATGATCGTAACCGAGAGACCCGGGCGACTGAGAATCGTCGAGCGGAACGGTGTGCTGTCTCCACCACTCGCTGGCGTTCCCGCAGTTAAGGCACGCGGCCAGGGCGGTCTGCTCGATGTCGCCCTGGACCCCGCATTTGCAACCAACAGCATCATATATCTCTCATTCTCCGAGCCGGGAGAAGACGGCACGGCGGGAACCGCGGTTGCCCGTGCACGACTTGGCGCAAACAGGCTCGAGGATGTTCGAGTTATCTACCAGCAGAACCCCAAGGTCTCAGGTTCGAGCCATTTTGGTTCCCGTATCGCGTTCCACCGCAACGGAACGATGTTCATTACGCAGGGCGATCGCGCGAGCTACCGCGACCGCGCGCAGGACCTCGGCTCAGGCATCGGCAAAATCGTCAGGATCAACACCGATGGCACAATTCCGCGCGACAATCCATTCGTAAATCGCGCTGGTGCGCGACCCGAGATCTGGTCGTACGGGCACCGCAACGTTCAGGCGGCGGCAATCGACCCTGCAACGGGCCAGCTATGGACAGTCGAGCACGGTTCGCGCGGCGGTGACGAGCTCAATCACCCCGAAGCTGGCAAGAACTACGGTTGGCCCGTGATCACGTATGGCCGCGACTACTCGGGTCTCAGAATCGGTGAAGGCACGACAAAAGCGGGGATGGAACAGCCTGTCTATTACTGGGATCCCGTAATCGCGCCGTCAGGAATGACCTTCTACACTGGCGGCGCATTTCCGGGGTGGAAAGGAAGCATCTTCATCGGCGGCATGAGCCCCGGGAGACTCGTCAGGCTTACCCTTCGTAATGGGCATGTAGCATCAGAGGAACGGCACCTTGGCGATCTCCGGGAGCGTATTCGCGATGTCAGGCAAGGACCTGACGGCCTGCTCTACTTGATAACCGACAGCTCTGAAGGACGGATCCTGAAACTTTCACCGGCGAACTGACCGCAGGGAGAAGTCATGACGATTGCCGAGTCGTTACTGCCTGAATTCGACCAGGAGATGGCGACGACACGCCGCTTGCTAGAGCGCGTTCCAGCTGAAAAAGGTGACTTCAAGCCGCATGAGAAATCATTCTCGCTCGCCCACCTCACGCAACTCGTCGCGACAATGCCAGGATGGATCATCGGCACGATCAAAGACGATCACATCGACCTGACGGAGGGAGGCGGCTACAAGAACCAGTCGACAGAAAGCCTGCTCGCGCAATTCGACAAGCTGGTTGCTGAAGCGCGCGCGGCTATCGCGGGTGCAGGCGACGAAGTTTTCGTCGAGCCGTGGTCACTGAAGATGGGTGAGCAGGTACTCTTCACCCTGCCGAAGGGTGTGGTGACGAGACAGACCATCAACCACCTCGTCCACCATCGCGGGCAGCTGACGGTTTATCTGCGGATGGTGGACGTGCCAATCCCTTCGATATACGGACCGACCGCCGATGAAGGGTGGGACAAGGTGGGTTGATGCGGCGCCGATGATGTTCTAGCGGCCCTCGATCTCGTCCGCGAGCGCGCCAGCGTCGAACATCTTGCGCAACGCTTCGATCATCGCAGCCGAATGCACGCTCACCGATCTCGATCGCTCAGTCGAGAAGAGAAACCGGTTCGCGACGTTCTCGATGTTTCCGTCGAAGCCAAGACCCACCACTTCGCCGGCCCGGTTGATGAGCGGACTGCCCGAATTTCCGCCGATGTTGTCGTTCGTCGAAACGAAGTTGTAGGGCGTGGTGAGATCGAGCCTGTTCATCCGATCCGTCCATCGCTTCGGCAGGTCGAACGGAGCCTTCCCATCGAAGTCAGCCGAGCGCGCGTACATCCCCATGTATGTCGTCTTGTACGGCGCGAGCGTCCCATTCATCGGATATCCCTTCGCGACGCCATCACTGATACGGAGTGTGAACGTCGCATCGGGAGGAAGGTCGGTGCCGTAGGTATCGAACAATGCTCTGCCGAGCAGACTCGTATTCGCCGTGATGATCGCGTTGAGGCCCGCCGCACGCGCCTGCACCGCGCGATTCAGTGGGTCCAGTTGCCGCGCGAGCACGATCAGCGGATCCGTTGACGCTGCAATTGTCGCGGCGCCACCTTCGACCAGCGTGCGCCTGAACGCGAGGTCACCGATGCGAGTGCCGGTGACGAGTGCGACAGCAGCCTGCTCCGGCGTTCTGCCCGCAAGTGCCGCGCGGATAACCGGATCGGTCCCGGGCAACTCCGCCTGTGCCGCGCGAAGATACCCGGTAAGCGCCATTCGCTCGAACATCGAATCGATCGGCTGCTCACGTAGCAGCGCAGGCTTGGTCTGCTCCGTAACCCTCACTATCTGTCCAGCCAGATTCAGCAGGCGTGAGCCGCCCGCGCCAACTGGCAGGCCGAAGCCGTGATATCTCGCCTGCACCGCAATCGTCCCAAGCTCGCGCTGCGCTGCTGCAATAGCGTCATACGTCCCGCCGTATTGCGCACTCCACTGAGGATTCGCGGCAAGTCTCGCGCGGAACTCCTGCTCGAACGCGAGCTTCTTTCCCATGTACGCTGAATCGACAAGGCCGGAGCGGTATCCCAGCGTCGCCTTCTGCGAGTTCTCGACGTTGAGCTGAACTCCCATCAACTGTCTGCCTCTCTCTGCGTCCTGTTTTGCAATCTGCGCGATGATTCGAAGAGTTCTGTCGAAAGCAGCCAGGGTCGCCGGATACGTGACATCTCTCAGATATTCCATCTGCGCCATCGTATTGAGCCGACCCGTGCTCCCGGGATTACCTACCATAAAAACCAGGTCGTTCTCGGCGACACCGGTGCGGCTCCATTTGAGATATTCCTTCGGCACATGCGGCCGATCGTTCGAATAAACTCTGAGGAACGCCGCATCGAGGTCGTAGCGAGGATACGTGAAGTTGTCGGGGTCGCCGCCGAAGTACGCGACTATTTCCTCGGGCGCCCAGACGAGGCGCACATCATCGTAGCGCTTGTACGCATAGACGGAGTACATCCCGCCCGCGTACAGCGACACCACCTGGCAGGTGAGTCCCGTGCGCTGGTTGCACTCGGTTTGTATCTGGTTGGTGATCGCTGTTCGCTGTGAAGCCTGCTCGCCCGGATCTGTTGCCGAGATCGCGCCACGAACCCGGTCGGTGACGTTCTCGATCGACTCTAGCTGGTCCACGTACATGCCGGCGCACTTCGCCTCATCCTCCCGCTTGCGCGCTATGAATCCGTTGGCAATTGCGTCAGCACCGGGCTTCGACGACTCGAAGATGCAGTCGCGCACGCAGTGGTGATTCGTCATCATCAGGCCCATTGGCGACACGAACGATCCAGAGCATCCAGGAAGTCGCAGCGACGCGATTCGAACCCGGTCGAGCCAGGCCTGATCAGGAGAGAAGTTGTATGTCTTCTTCCAGTATTCGAGCGGCGGCGCATCGAACGTCCACATCGTGCCAAACTCCTGGCGGTACCCGACCGGCGAGAGTGCTACGGGCACCTGAGCCTGAGGCACGGCCGCAGGCTGCGGCGACGGAACCTGTGCGACAGGCGCTTGCGCGCAGCCTGCGGAGACGAGTGCAACTATCAGGATTCGGCGCATTGACGTTCTCATGTTTAACTGGCGGGTTGAAGGTCGCGCGGGAGCCGCGGTGACGTGAGGATAGTCGTGAACGCTTTCCATCTTGCGGCAGGATCGCCGCCGGCGCGCTCGACGTATTCGCGGGCCATGTCCTTGCCGAGGTTGTAGTTGATGACGTAGCTCCGGTACTGGTCGATGAACCGAAGCCGCTGCTTCGCCCGCGCCGGCGCATAGAGGCCGTAACGTTCCATCCAGGCCGTAGCTTCGGTTGCCGTCATTTCTCCGTCGAGATATCGCCGCGCGGCTTCATTGCCGGCGTAAGTCAGGCGGTCGACCATCGACAGAATCCTGTAGTACTCTGCCGCTTTTGTGGAATCGAGGCCGGCCAGCGGCCACAGCGCGCGCCGCTCATACTCGAGCCTCTCAGCGCCCGGAAATGCCATCTGGATTCCGTAGTTGGCTGTCCCCTCTGCAATCAGGGATTGCGGGCTGAACAGCGGATAAACCGTGAACTCCTTCCATCCGCGATCCTGCACGAGATTTTTCTCGAGGAGGAGGTTGTAGACATGGTGACCCGGATATCCTTCGTGGCATGCGAGGTCCACTGCCCGGTCGATGTAAATGGGCAGATCTGTGTTCACCTGAATCAGGCTCTTGTAGCTGCCCTGATACCAGTTGTAGCCGCTCCATGATTTGTCAGTCACGAATTCGAGCTTGAACTCCTCGCCGGGAGGCAGCGTCATGTGCTGGAGAGTGCGCGCCTTACATTCGGCGATCGCGGTCCGGAACACGGTGTCGAGCTTCGCAGGTGGAATCGCAAACTGCGTCCTGTACCGGTCGTATCTCGTGCTGACCGTGCCACTGCCTGGCAGAACGGCTCCCAGTGAATCGATGATCTGCTGGTAATCCGATTCCGGATGAGTCGGCGACACGGCGTCGTACAATGCCTTCGACTCTTCGTCGAACGTGAGCTTCTGCCCACCGAGCATCGCGACTCTGGTAGCGAGCGCACTCAGCTGGGTTCGCAGATAAGCGCGTCGAAGGGCGAGCATCTCATCGGCGGGGAGCGGTATCGAATCGAGTCGCTGGATCAGGCCCGCGGCTCGCGTCGCGATCTCGGGGAGCTCGACGGGGGCAGAGTCAACGGCAGTGCGCCACTCGGGTGGTCCATAGTAGGCATCGACGTAGTCGGCATCATGCTTCCCGACCGCCAGAACGAGCTTCACGTAAGGCTCGGAGATCGAGTCGAGCTGGGCTGCCGCTGCCTGTGAGTTGCCGGCCGGCGGCGACTGATCTTTCGCGCAGCCGCTGATGGCCGCGGTAAGCGCTGTAAGCGCTATGAGGGTTTTGTGGCGCATTTTGTAATGATAAGGCATCTTCTCCCGCCGTGAGCGCCGTTCTTTGGGGGATTCTTGCCTATCTGATACTTCAGTTCGGCATCGGTATTTACGTCTCGCGTCGCATCAGGACCGAGAGCGACTACATCGTCGCCGGTCGCCAGCTTGGCTATGGCCTCGCGACTTTCACCATTTTCGCCACATGGTTTGGCGCCGAGACGACGATCGGCTCGGCCGGAGCTGTTTACGGATCGGGTCTCTCCGGCGCGACCTCGGATCCTTTTGGCTACGGCGCGTGCCTGTTGATCATGGGCGTCGTGTTTGCCGCTCCCCTCTGGCGGCGCAAGCTCACGACTCTGGCCGATCTTTTTCGCGACCGCTATTCGCCGGGAGTCGAGAAACTTGCGGTTC
>JAYUWU010000166.1:0-3613 GCA_043753365.1 Gemmatimonadaceae bacterium
GGTGATGCGCCCGGTCGGGTCGATTCCCCGCCGATGTCGATGATGTCGACGCCCTCGTCCACCATCGCAGCCACTCTGTCTATTGCGGTCTCGGGCGAAAAGACGTTGCCCCCGTCGCCGGAGCGCTCGGGGGCAACAATGAGGATTCCCATCACGATGGGATGATCCAGTACTATTTCACGCGAGCCGGCCTTCCAGCGCCGAACCGCAGTCGACTTCACGCGGGAGCAGGCTCCGGTCCGCCGAACAGCGGCGGCTTGGCCGGCTTCGCTGCCGGAGCCACGGTCTCTTTCGCCGGCAACGCCGGCGACGACGGCGGTGTAGAGCGCGGCGGCAATTGCTCCCCACGCGACAGAGCCTGAACGTCTTCGCCGGTGAGCGTCTCGCGATCCAGCAGCGCTTCGGCAACACGGTGAAGGAGATCCATGTTCTCGGTCAGCGTTTCCTTCGCGCGATTGTATGCTTCCTTGATCACGCGGGATACCTCGGAGTCGACGAGCTGCGCAGTGCGCTCTGAAACTTCACGCCGTGTCTGAAGCTCACGTCCGAGGAAAAGCTCCTGCTCGTTGTCGCCGACGAGAATCGGGCCGATCGCGTCTGACAACCCCCACTGCCCTACGTAACGTCGCGCGAGCGATGTTGCCTGCTGAATATCACTCGCTGCACCTGTCGTTACGCGATTGCGGCCGAACACGAGTTCTTCTGCAACACGACCACCGTACATGCGTACAAGGTGCGCCTCGAGCTGCTCGCGGGTAATCGAAACGCGATCATCCTCAGGAAGCGTGAAAGCGAGACCAAGCGCGCGTCCACGTGGAACGATTGTCACCTTGTGCAGCGGATCGTTGCCGAACGTCTTGATCGTGCAGACCGCGTGTCCGCCTTCGTGGTAAGCGGTAAGCTTGCGCTCCTCATCCTTCATCACCATCGACTTGCGCTCGGCCCCAAGCATGACCTTGTCCTTTGCTTCCTCGAGGTCCTGCATGTAAACCTTGTCGTGATTCCGGCGCGCGGCCAGCAGCGCGCCTTCGTTCACGAGATTCGCGAGATCGGCACCGGACATTCCCGGCGTACCACGCGCGAGCGTCGTGATGTTGACGTCATCGGCCATCGGCTTGTTGCGCGTGTGAACCTTGAGGATTCCCTCGCGGCCGCGCAGGTCCGGCGCATCGACGACGATCATTCTGTCGAAACGACCCGGGCGAAGCAACGCCGGATCGAGCACGTCGGGACGGTTCGTCGCCGCGATAAGAATGACACCGTCGTTCGACTCGAATCCATCCATCTCGACCAGCAGCTGGTTGAGAGTCTGCTCGCGCTCATCGTGACCGCCGCCAAGTCCAGCGCCGCGGTGGCGGCCCACGGCGTCGATTTCGTCGATGAAGATGATGCATGGTGCGTGCGCCTTACCCTGCTCGAAGAGGTCGCGAACGCGGCTCGCTCCAACGCCGACGAACATCTCGACGAAATCTGACCCTGACATCGAGAAGAACGGACGACCCGCCTCACCGGCGACTGCACGTGCGAGCAGCGTCTTGCCGGTTCCCGGAGGACCGACTAGAAGCGCGCCCTTGGGAAGGCGGCCACCAAGCTTCGTGAATTTCTGCGGATCCTTCAGGAACTCGATGATCTCCTCGAGCTCGACCTTCGCTTCATCAGCGCCTGCGACATCGGCAAACGTGACCTTCGGAGAATCTGCCGTGAGCAGCTTCGCCTTCGACTTACCGAAGGAGAAAGCCTTCGCTCCACCCGCCTGCATCTGTCTCAGAATCAGGATCCAGATTCCGAAGATGATGATGTACGGAAGGAACATTAGCAGGATGTTGCCGAACGTCGCGCCGCGCTCCTCACCGCTGACCTGGACGCCTTTCGCCTCGAGCCGCGTAATGAGCTCCTCGGAGTTGGCGACCGGAAGGTGGACGTTGTAGCGCGTCACCGGGCGGCGATTGATGTTCACCCGGCTCTTGAATTCGCCGGTGACAGCCCGGCCGTCGACGACGCTCGCCGTGCGAACATTGTTCGCCTCGAGCTGCTCATTGAACTGCCAGTATTCCATCTTGGTCGCGGCATCACGCGACCCTGACGTGTATGTGAAAAGGGTCCCCGCAAGGAGCGTGATCAAGACCCAGAACGACAGAGTCTTGGAAAACTTTCCCCAGTTTTTCGGGCCTTTCGGCTTCTGCTGAATCGGTAGTGGCATTACTGCAAGCTCGCTATGTACGGCAAATGGCGGAAATTCTCCGCGTGATCCAACCCATATCCCACAAGGAATTCGTGCGGGGCATCAAATCCAACGAACTTCGTCTCGTACTCGAGCTCCGTCGCAATGTGCTTGTGGAGCAGCGCGCAAATTTCGAGCGAGCGTGGCGCTCTCTTGCCAAGCAGCGCCATGAGACGGTTGAGGGTTCTTCCGGAGTCGACGATATCTTCGACCAGGAGGATGTGCTTCCCTTCCAGACGTGTCTCCGGATCGTAAAGAAGTCGCACCAGCCCGCTCGACTCCATCGCATCTCCGTAGCTCGACGCCACCAGGAAATCCACCTGAAGCGGACGCCGGATGTGCCGCACAAGATCGCTCAGGAAAATAAAGCTCCCCTTTAGTAAGCCGAGCACCAGCAACTCGCCGTCAGGGTATGCCTCGGTAATCTGCTCGCCCAGCTCGGCAACCTTGTCAGCAATCGTCAGTTCGTCGTAGGCGATTCGCTTCAATGGGCGGCCTGAGAGCCGCGGATCTGCTGCTGCTGGTGCGGTCACGAAAGCTCCGGGCGTGACTGGTGTCCCGCTCCGCCGAAATCCAGCCGGGCGTTCCTGATCATCTCGACGCGATGAGCGTCCCATCTTCCAAGAAGCAGGTGATCACGGAACATCCGGACTTCAATACCTCCAGAAAGCTGAATCGAGCCACCACTGTGACCCTTCATTGTAAACTCTGCAAGGCGCTGTGTTCCTCGCCTGTCCATCACGACGCCAGCCTTTGCCGCCATCGCAGGCCAGAGGGAACGGAGTGACTCCGCATCATACCCGGCAAGGTCGGCACGTGCAACGCGGAGCGAGCCATCCTGCTGCAGGTCAAGGGCAATCTGACCCACCGCCTGAGCCATTTCCTCCCGCCAGGCTGCCGCCATGTGGGCAATAGTCAGCAGCTGGTCCGGAAAAGCGGGCCTCAGCCTGACGATTGCCGGCAGAAGGTCGTGCCTTACACGATTCCTGAGATGTGCACGTGAAACGTTCGACGGATCATCGATGAAACGAATCTTTCTGGCTGCGGCGTACGCTTCGAGGTCTGACCGCCTGAGCCCGATGAACGGACGGATTACATCGGAATCCGCATAAAGTCCGGCGAGTCCGCGCGGGCCCGCATCGCGAAGGATGCGCATGAAGACGGTCTCGATCTGGTCGTCGACAGTATGTGCGGTGAATACCGGGGACCTGAACGCCCTGGCGGTCGCGCGGAGAAACCTCCAGCGCTCCTCGCGCCATTCGTGCTCGCGCGCGTGCGTCGCCGTGGCGACTCCGACGACACATCTAAGGCCAAGTGATTCGGCGCGCTTCCTCACGGTTTTTGCTGCGCGCGACGCATGCGCGCCGGTCCGGTGGTCGAAAGTCGCGACGA
>JAYUWU010000167.1:0-3589 GCA_043753365.1 Gemmatimonadaceae bacterium
CTCGGTGCATAACCGAATGCAAGCCGCACATCGTTGATTGCGCCGAGTACCTGCGTGATCTCATCGACCGAAACTGTCTGGCCGGCGATTTCCTGCTCAGTGGTGATCCTCGTAAACGAAGAGCGATCCAGGAAAGTCGCAACTGACAGGCCAATGCTCCCGCGGCTCGCAAACGGTACCGACGCAGCGGCCAGTGAGAACCTGGCAGTGAGTGTGTTCGACGTCTCATCCCCCCGCGCAAGCCGGCGATACTCCGGCTCATACTGGAGGAACATCCGCGGATCGGAGGACGTACCGATAGACGCAGGATTCAGCGGTGAATCCGGATCGAACTGGCCGAGCCCGCCGCCGGTCGCGCGAGCACGAGTGCTCATCTCACCGGTCGGATAACCGAACCCCTGCGTGCTCAACGTTCCCTGTGCAGCCAGGTGAGCCGGAAGGACAACACCAGCGGCAAGTGCGGCGGCGAAGAGATACATGCGCGGCATCACGGAAGCCCCGTCGATTTGCGTGTGGAGTAACTGATGCGCAGGCGTGGCCTGAGTTCCGGTGCTGCCTCAGTGGAGTGGAAGCGCGCCTCAAGCGGGGAATTTCCTTCAAGAATGCTGACGAGCACCAGCGCCCGCGGAGTCTCCGTCGCGACCTGCGTTCGCCACAACCCGATGACCTGGGCGATTTCCAGCCCGCGTACTCCGGATGATCCGGGCTCGACCTCGAGAGTGTCGCTGTTCGCGATTGTCGTGATCTGTGCTGCCTTCGCGACATCACTCACAGCCGTCGTTGCAAGCGAAACGAGCGGAATGATTCGGACGGTATCTGTTGGATCTATGCCCGGATTGGCAATCTGAGTCAGGAGCAGGGTCGCGCGCACGACGTCGACTGAATCGACGAGGAACGACGGAATGTTGAAGCGAAGGTAGACCCTGCGCGAGGGGAGCCCACCGATGTTCAAACCCGTTGCAGGTCCGGTGGCTGTCCCACGAACGAGCAGGGTGTAATCGGCAAGCGAAAGGGCGAGCGCCGGCTGGTCGGTCGGAGTCCTGGAGTCAGGAAGCAGAACTATCTTCGCGACTGTCGTGTCCGCTACCGGCCTGAACGAAAGCTGCGTCGGGGAACCCCCACCCTCCTGCGAGATGATTCGCAGCTGAAACGATTGCGGCCCCCGCGCGCGGATGCCAATTCGCAGTCGGCGGTTGAGTCGATTCAGAATAGTGGCGGACGGCATGGTCACCCTGATTGTGTCCTTCAGCGCAGTTTTCTCGAACGTCGCTGATGTGATCAGGCGCGCAGGCGTGAACAGCGCCGCGATTTCAGCGACGAGACTGTCGGCAACATCTGCATCGACGTCGTAGAAGTCGAGCGTAAGCGGCCCGGGCACCTTACCGTCAACAGTGTCAACGACCATTCGCAGTATGATGCTGTCGGGCGCGGTGATCGGAATGCTCGTCGTATCAGCTCCGGGGCGGCGATACCGACCGGGAATACTGTCGAAGCGAACAATCGCGCGGGCGTCGAGAGAATCGCCGCGCGTCGCTACGAGCATGCTCGTTTCCGTGCCCAGCCCCGTCAGGGCGGAGATCGTCGAGTCGAACGTAACAGCGTCGATAGTCACCGTCTCGATCCCCCCCGACTGATTCGGGCACAGGATCGGGCAACCCGCGCTGTTGTCGAGCTTCTCGGTGCATGCAGCGAGCACGGCGGTCAGAACTAAAAAACCGGCTAGCTTGAGCCGGCCTGATTTCAATTGCACTTACGTCCTTCCACGTAGATGGTTCAGCGCGAACGCCTCCGGCAGGAGATCACTCAGGCGCCATGTCGCCTGCCGTCCGTTCCTCGCATAACTGATGACCCGCAGTTCCGGAGCGAATTCGCTCATAGTCTGCCGGCACGATCCGCACGGAGGGGCCGGATCATCAGATTCACTGGCGATCGCGATCTCCTCGAAATTCTTCATGCCCTGAGCTACCGCCGCCGCGACTGCAACACGCTCGGCGCAAAGCGCTTCGCCATACACGGCGTTCTCCACATTACATCCTGAAACTACTGCGCCCGTCGAGGTACGCAGTGCGGCCCCGACCCGAAAACGCGAGTAGGGAGCATAAGCGTTCTCCATGGCTGCAAACGCTGCATCGCGCAGGGTGTCTGTGGCGTTAGTGTTTTCGTCCGCCACTGCTACTCCGCGACGAGCCGGGAAAGGAAAGATTCACCCCGCCCGCGATATGAGACACCAAGCCACTCCCCTACGGTTGCGCCGAGATCAGAGAAAGTCCGGCGCACGCCAAGGTCCACCGGCTTGGCCGCTGGTCCGATCACCAGGAGCGGAACGTTCTCCCGTGCGTGATCGGTGGAATCCGTGGTTGGGTCATTGCCGTGGTCGGCTGTGATGAAAAGCAGGTCTTCCTCGCGAAGCTTGGCGGTGATGAGGGGGAGCGCGAAGTCGAACTCCCGCAGCGAGTTGTAGAACCCCGCAACGTCGTTGCGGTGCCCGTACATCTGGTCGAAATCTACTAGGTTGGCAAAGAGCAGCCCACTTTCCGCGCTATCGAGCCAGTCCGTGATGAGGGAAATTCCTTCAGCATTCGACGAGGTATGCCGCGCGAGGATGGACCGCAGCGCAAAAAGGTCGTCGACCTTCCCTACCCCGTGCGTCGCGATGTTGGCGCTCACGAGGGCATCAAGAAGCGTCTCGCCAGGAGGCTGAATCGAATAGTCGCGCCTGTTCGGCGTCCTCCTGAAAGAGCCGGGGCTCCCCTCAAAAGGCCTTGCGATGACGCGCGAAACGTCGTGAGGCGGGACCAGTATGCTCCGGGCGGTTTCGCACGCGCGGTACAGCTCCTCGAGCGGGACGATGCCTTCGTTCGCTGCTACCTGAAAAACAGAATCTGCCGACGTATAAAGAATCCAGTCGCCTGAGCGAGCGTGTTCAGGCCCGAACTCATCGATCACTGCAGTCCCGCTGGCAACCACGTTGCCAATCACTCCCCGCCCCGTCCGTTCGCTGAACTCGGAGATAATTTCTTCCGGGAAGCCAGCGGGATACGTAGGGAACGGTCTCGACAGGTGAAGGCCTGCGATCTCCCAGTGACCGGTCGTGCTGTCCTTTCCGGCAGAGGCAGGGTTCATGGTTCCCCAAGCACCGAGCGCTGCGGGGTCTGAAGGCATACCTTCCAGCGCGATGGCGTTGCCCAAGCCGTAAGACGCGAGGGCTGGGAGATTGAAGCCGCCCACTGCCCTGGCAACGTGGCCGAGGGTGTTGCTCCCGACGTCTCCGTAAGCTGCGGAATCGGGTGCCTCCCCCGCGCCCACGCCATCGAGTATCAGTATTATCGCCCGCTTCATTTATATGTCAGCCACGGTAGATCCGATTGAGGCGCCCGCGCAGTCCAGTCAGCAGTTCGTAGGGCGACATATCTGCAGCCTCCGCAACCGACGCGACGTCGATTGGATGCCCCGCTTTTACTCCGTCCCCGATGAGCGTCACCACGTCACCCGTGGCAGCCCCGGTGTCAGTTACGTCGAGCATGATCATGTCCATCGTTACACGTCCGGCGATGGGAACCCTCCGCTCGCGAACGATGCCGACGCCGAG
>JAYUWU010000168.1:0-9404 GCA_043753365.1 Gemmatimonadaceae bacterium
GATCCGAGGAACGTCACGATGGCGGCAGCCTGTCCCGCTGCCTGTGGCTGCGGAAGTCCGGCTGCCATGAACGCTCCCGTAAGTCCCGCCGTAAGTGCAGCGGAATTGCCGGCGATCAGTATCGGGTACATCGAAGAAGCGTTGGCCGGGACGAAATTTGCCGGATTACCGCCGAATGCCGCAGGAACACGCATGCAAAGCCCTTCCCCGGCGCGCGGCGAGATGCCGCCTGCACAATTGCGGCCGAAGGTCAAGCCACCCGTGCTCGGAACACCAAGTGCACGAACTCCGTAAAGCTTCGTTCCTGTTGTGGGAATCCTCGCCGCTTCAAGATCAAGGAACAGATTGTTCGCGCTCGGCGTCGAAAACGCACGGTTATACGTAAAGCGGATGTTCTGGTCGGTCGCCGGCTTGAACACCAGTGCAAGGCGGGGCGAAAAAACTGCTTCTTCGAGGCGGCTGTGCTTGTCGACGCGCGCGGCAGCAGTGACCTCGAACTTCGGGCTGAGCCGTGTCACAGAATGCAGGTAGGTGCCATACTCCGTGATCGTATCGTCTTCCTCATTCCGGCCGTTGATCGATCCTTCTGTCTTCGCGTCAGTTCTGAGGAAGTCGACGCCGTACAGAAAGCTCTGTCGCGTCCCGAAATCCGTACCGTGCTGGACCTGGCCGACGACCTGATTCGACTTGTCGATGATCGGCTGCAGGGTGCGCAGCAGGAACGTCTCTCCTGCATCACTCGTGTTCATGAATGCCTGGGCGAAAAGTCGCTTATAGCGCCCACGCAGCTGGAATGTCTGGTAAACCCAATCTTTTACCTGCGCCGGACCAAGGCCTGTGGGCTCGACCGCGCTTCCTGCCTTTGAGTAACCGTACGTTCCGATGAGTTCCGTGGCTGCGGTCGGGCGATAGTCGAGGCGTACTTCGCCGCCCATGCGGTCGATGTCGAACTCGCGGTCAACCCGCTCGAGCGGGTCGCGCTCGAGCGGCCGCCATTCATTACCCCTGAAGTAGTCGAACGACGCCTTGTAGCCGAACTTCTCCGTCGGCGCGCCAGCCGTGCGGAGTGCGCCGCGCAGCAGGCTGCGCTCTCCTGCATCCAACGTCACAGTTGTGCCCTGTGACGCAAATGGCGACTTGGTGATGATGTGCATCACGCCCCCGGCAGTATTGGGACCGTAAAGCGCAGCGCCCGGGCCAAGCACGACTTCAATACGCTCGATGTCTTCGTTCGTCGTCGGCGACAGGTAAGGAATGTTCACGCGAAGCGACGGAACGAATGCAAACCGATTATCGGTGAGGGTCAAAAGCGACCCTGAGAAGATGTTGTTGAACCCGCGCGCGACGATATTCGACTGCATGAGACCGCCGCGGGCGACGTCCATTCCCGGCAGCGCAGCGACATGGTCAGCGACAGTGATACTCGGGCGCTCGTTGATCTCTACTGCGTTCACCACCGATACGGACGCCGGCGCGTCGATCACTTTCTCAGGCGCTCGCGATGCCGTCGTAATAATCTGATCGAGAACCGAGACAACCTGCTCGAGAGTGAGGTTAGCCGTAGCGACGAATCCGGTCGATACAGAAATATTGGAAACCGAAGCCTCGCGATAACCGAGCAGTCGAGCCGAGACACTGTAAGTGCCGGCGGCAATCTCCGGCATTCGGAAATCGCCGTTCTGGTCCGATAGTGCCGCCGCAATCGTCCGGGCACCGGAATTAGCGCGCACCTGTGCGCCCGAGATGGGTGTCCCCGTCGCGGTGGTGACCTTTCCCTGGATTGTTCCCGTCTGCGCTGCGACGGGCATAGCAAAAACGAAAGTAGCCAGAACGAACAGCAATCGTATCCTGGACGCGGAAATCATACTACCTCGTTTAATGGGGTTGAGTCGAGCCCGCACGGGAGGAACAATCTGCAACTTGGTCCATAGCTAAAAGTTGGCGTCCATTGCGTCAAGTATCGCTTTTGACAATCTGACGCCTTGCCGCCTCCGGGAACCAGCGCGATTATCACTTCGGTCACCTGATGAAACATGATTAGCGGAGCTGGTAAAGTGAATCCGACAACCCACGTTCCGACTGATTCCCGCGAGGGCGTGGGAATCCACGCTGAATCGCCGCTCCCAGCGACACGGGAGCGGCTGATGTCCCTCGACGTTTTTCGCGGCCTGACGGTGGCCGGAATGATCCTGGTCAACAATCCAGGTACCTGGAGCGCAATCTATCCGCCGCTCGGGCACGCGGCATGGCACGGATGGACGCCGACCGACCTCATCTTTCCCTTTTTCCTCTTTATCGTAGGGATCACCACCCACCTGTCGCTGTCAGCGCGGCGCGAACGGGGCGATACTGACGCAGTCCTCATACGCCAGATACTCAGGCGCGGCTCGATCATCTTTCTGCTCGGCCTCCTGATGGCGTGGTTCCCCTTTTATCAATGGGGAACGATTGCCAGCATTCCGGACCCCACCCTCTGGGACCGGATCGCCTACAGAGTAGAGCACCTGCGAATTCTCGGAGTGCTTCAGCGGATCGGACTCGTCTACATCTTCGCCGCCCTTCTCACGATCAGGACTTCGCTCAAGCAGCAGGTGGTGATCGTCGCCGCACTACTATATGGATACTGGTTCGCGATGACGCTGATCCCGATACCCGGGAAGGACATCGGCGCGCTCCTGTTGTCGGTTCCGTCAGAGACTATTGCTGCCTACGTGGATCGCGCCATCCTCGGCAAGAACCACATCTGGGGCGGGAGCGTCACCTATGATCCCGAAGGAATTCTTTCGACGTTCCCCGCCATCGGTACGGCTATGCTGGGCGTAATGGCCGGCAGGTGGATCGGCGAGCGCCGACCGCTGATCGAGCGCATTGCCGGGCTGGCCGCAGTCGGATGTATCGCGATGGTGCTCGGCCTGATGTGGAACTGGTCTTTCCCGATCAACAAGAATATCTGGACGAGCTCCTACGTTGTGTTCACCGCAGGCATGGCGTGCGCGTCAATCGCGACAATCATGTGGATCATCGAGCACAATGACGTGAAGTGGTGGACGAAGCCGTTCGTGATCTACGGCGTGAATCCGATCGTGGCGTTCGTCGGCTCGGGAGTCCTGGCGCGGATAGTCTACACGCTGTGGAAAGTCGATTACAATGGCACACCGACTGCAGTCCAGGCCGTCACCTACCGCACCGCGTTCGCGCCGATGTTCGAGGACCCCCGCACGGCGTCATTCGCCATGGCTCTCGCCACGGTGCTCTTCTGGTTCGGGGTACTCACGATCCTCTACCGCAAGAAAATCATCCTGAAGGTGTGAGACGGGGGCTGGCACCTATGGCGATGAAGAGAAACCCAGGGTTTGCGGATTTGGCCGATAACAGCGCGGATTCAGCGGCTTGATCACTCCAGGGGAAAGCGTCGAATGCTCGAGAGACTGTGAACTCCGGCCGCTTGATTTTGTCTCTTGATTGTTTCAAACGGAACTGCACCAAGGTTCCAAAACTCTGAGGAGAGGCTGTCTATCCGCCTATCCGCGCATACGCCCTATCCGCTTGATCCGCGCTGTTATCCGTCAAATCCGCAACCCCTGGGTTTCACGCAGCTCTACAGACTCCTCCGCCGCAGCCCGACGTCATCGGATCTGGCGGAGCACCTCACCAAGCGATTGAATCTCGCGGCCGTAGCTCGCCCAGTCGCCTGAACGTTGTGCAGCGATGGCACGATCGTAATGCTGCCGTGCGCGGGCAATCAGAGCCGAGCTCACAGGAGCCTGCGGCGCTGCCGGCACCGGAGCGGGCATGAGGCCCGTCACGGAATCACGTTGCGGCGCTGGCAATGGCGCCGCAGCAACTGCAGCCTCGCCGCCGAACAACGTCTCGAGACCAGCTTCGAGCGTCTCGCGCATCAGCACGCGGTTCTGGTATGCAACGACCACGCGCTTCAGCTCTGGAATCCTGCCAGCGTTTGCGCGCAGATATATCGGCTGCACGTAGATCAGCGCCTCTTCTATCGGAATCACCAGAAGCTCACCTCGAATCACCTCCGAGCCTGCCTGATCCCAGAGCGTGAGCTCGCGGGAGATTTCGGTATCCTGATCGATCCGCGCCATGATCTGCCGCGGGCCATACACGAGGCTCTGCTTCGGGAAGCTGTAGACGCGGAGCTTTCCGTAATTCTCACCGTCGTTTCGTGCGACCATCCACGACGCAAGGTTGTCCTTTCCACGCGGCGTGAACGGCGCCATATAGATGAACTCCGCCTTCTCCTCCTCCGGCAGTTTCATCACGATGTGACGCATGAAGCGCCGATCGTTTTCACGCTGCTCGCCCACCGATGGCACCTGCCACTGATCCTCGCGATGGTAGAACGTTTCAGGCGAATCCATGTGGAACGTCGCATACAGCTGTGACTGAACGGTGAACAGGTCAGTCGGATAGCGCATGTGCGCGCGCAGGTCGGCTGGCATCTGGGCGCCGGGAGTCAGAAGTCCCGGGAAAATTTTCGCGAACGTCTGGATGAGCGGATCAGCTTCATCCATTACGTATGAGTCGATAGTTCCGTCATACGCGTCGATAACGACCTTGACGCTGTTGCGCATGTAGTTTGTGCCGTCCGACAGCCGCTGCGAGTACGGATACCGCGGAGTTGAAGTGTAGGCATCGAGCATCCACTTGAGGTGGCCGCTGTCGGTCACGACGATATACGGATCCTGGTCGAACGTGAGGAACGGCAGCGCCATCCGGGCACGTCCACGAATCTCCCTGTTGTACAGGAGCTTGCTTTGTGAGCTGATGTCCTGCGAAAGCAGGATATTGAGTGCCCCGAACCGCATGGCGAACATGCCGCGCCTGATGATGGACCCCACGGTCACTCCGCCCATGCCCGAGTAACGGGTCTTCACATCGGTTTCGCCCGATGGGTAGTCGAATTCGGGTGAGCGCGTATTCACGAAGACGTGATCGTTGGTCAGCTCGCCGTAGTAGATCTGCGGACGCGTCACCTTCAGCGAGACAGTCGACGCCGGCGGGAGGTCCTTGATGAAGAGAACAGGCAACCCTTCAGTCGTGACCTCGTTGACCGGGCCGAGCGTCAGGCCCATTCCGTGAGTGTACGTCAGGTGCTGGTTGATGAAGCTCCGCGTCGGCAGGGACTGTGAGTTCAGCTCGCGCGGCGAGAGCAATACCTGCCTGTACCGCCCATCGATCATGTACCTGTCGTCGTCGACGGATACGAAATCGTAGTAAGTCCTGATTTCCTGGAGCTGCCCGAAGGTCTGCAGCAGCGGCTCGCGATCCCAGAGCCGCACGTTCTCCACCGTCGCGGAGTTTGCGCGTATGTCGGCGAGCGTGAGACGCGCGTCGCCGCCGAGCGACTTCGTTTCGATCTTGTCGAGGCCCCACGCTGTCCGCGTGGCGTCGATATGATGCTTCAGCTGCGGAGCTTCACGCGTCAGCTCCGTCGGGTCCACGATGAAGCGCTGCATCGCAAACGGAAACAGTCCGCCGACGACGATGGACACGGCAACGTACCCGATGAATGAGAGGAACGTGAACCAGACAATCTTCCGGCGGAACATTCCATAGATCACGAGGAGCGCGCCAATCAACGCGACTGCAGCAGTTATGTGCAGCGCCGGCAGCGTCGCGTTGAGGTCGGTGTAGCTCGCGCCGACCAGCGGTCCCCTCGTCGAGTAAAGCAGCTCGGGAATCTTAACGAGCCATATCTGTGTTGCGGTCAGTACCAGGAACGCGACGAGCAGCGCGGCGATGTGCTTGTCAGCAGGTGGCTCCAGCCCAATCCGTTGCGGAGGTAGCGTGATGCGTCCGCGCACGACATGCACCAGGAACGACGCGACGAGCGTGATGATCACCAGCCCGCGGAGCATGCCAAGCAGTGACGCGATCGCGGGAAGGGTGAACACGTAGAACCCGATGTCGCGACCAAACACGGGATCCACTGCATTGAACGACGAGCGATTCACGAACTGAAGCACGTCCATCCAGTGACCGGACGCAGTCAGGCCGAACAGCAATCCCATCAGGATTCCCAGAGGACGCACGATTCTCGACAACGAGCGAGAGATGTCCACCGGCGGCAGCTCCGGACTGACACGCCACAACACCGGCGCCTTCGACAGCCCTCGTACCGCGTGCCCCACGTTCAGCGTGATGAAGAAATACGCAGCGAGTGTCGCGCCGACGAAGAGCAGGGTTTTCGTCGTCAGCTCCGTGGTGAAGACTGACTGGTAGCCGACTTCCTGGAACCAGAGGAAATCCGTGACGAATCTGACGACAGTCGGAATGAATCCAAGGAACAGAAACACAATGCCGACAATCCAGATGGGGCGGAACAAACGCATGCTTATCGTCCTGTTGTTGGTTCAAGTGCGTGTCAGCCCACAAAGATACGCTGATGCGCACAGTCAGGCTTTGTTGTGAGACACCTCGGTGTTCACATGCGTCATCATGAACGCCGATACCGCGCCGATGAGGAAAACCCCGCCCCATAACACTCTGGCGCCGAATTCGGCGAAAACCACTGTGCCCGCCCATGGCGCGACGGCGAATGCAAAATTGAAAGCCAGTGAATATGCGCCCATGTACTCTCCACGTCGGTGCGACGGTGCGATCTCCGCGACATATGCCGAAGCCTGCGGAAAAAGCATCATCTCCCCGAATGTCCAGATCATGATGCCGACGATGATCAGCACCGGTCCCGTCGCGAACACGAACAGGCCTGACCCGGCCGCAAACAAAAACGCCCCGATCGCAAGGCCCCGCTTGTGATCCCAGTGCGCCGTGGCCGCATTCAGCGGCACTTCAATGAAAACGATCATCACCGTGTTGATAGAGAACAACATTCCATAGAAAGCGGGCGAAAGGCCGAGATCCTCGACGAGAAACAGTGACAGCACACCCTCATGCTGAAAGAAGACGACGCCCGTGAGAAACAACGCGCCAAGGAAAAGCAGGTATCTGCGATCATCGAGCACCAGCAGTCGCCGCAAGCCCCCGGAGTGCATCTGGTGTGTGGCTTCAGTCACGACATGTTTCGCAGCAGCAATCGGTGTGAGGACGAGCACCAGCGCGGCAAGCATCGTCGTAACTGCATCGACGAGAAAAATCATCGGGAACGATTTTGCTGCGATGAAGCCCGCCGCAGCCGGCCCGATGCTCATGCCGAGGTTGATGGCAAGCCGCATCAGCGCAAACGCGGGCTTTCTCTGCTCCGGCGTCGCGATGTCGGCGATCATCGCGAGATTCGCCGGCCTGAAAGCCTCGCTGACAATCGCCCACGCAAGCGTGACTGTGACGATCGGGAAAAATCCGGTGACGAACGGGTACACGAGCAGCAGCAGCCCCGTGAGTCCGAGCGACCACCGCATGATCGGCAGCGGGCCGATGCGGTCTGACAGTCTTCCCGCTATCGGGGCAGCGATGATCGACCCGGCTCCGTAGACAGCAAGCGCGAGCCCCGCCCGCGGAGCACTGAATCCCTGCTCGCTCGTGAGATACAGCACGAGAAAGGGCAGCACCATGGTTCCCGCTCGATTGACGAGCGAAGCAACCGCGAGCACCCAGACGTCCCGCGGAAGTCCGCGCAGGCTGCGCCAGATATTCATCGATGATCCGGCCCCACGCGCGCTGCGATCCGGTTCGCTCATTGGGGCGCCACGTTATCCCGCGCGGAGAAGCGGGTCAAGGAACTCCGGACTGCAGCCCGCACGGTCCGTAGCGCATATTCCCTGGGTACGCCTCAGTCGCGCTCGAACATCCGACCTGTTCCGACCCACATGATATGAAAGACACGACAATACGGGCCTTCAACCGGACCGCGGCAATCCTGCTGCTTGGCGGCGCGGCATGTCAGCCCTCGGTCAGCGGTGTTTCCCCCGCACGCACGTCGAGCGATATCACGACGGCCGATGCCCGCAGCCGGATCTTCCTCGTCGCCGACGATTCGATGCAGGGTCGGCGCGCAGGAACAATCGGCAATTTCAAGATGACTTCGTATATCCAGCGCGAAGTCTCGCGCTTCGGTCTCGAGGCAGGCGGCGAAAACGGGTCGTTCTTTCAGGTCGTACCGATGGTCGGCAGGTCCGTTGATTCCGCTGCCACGACGATGGAGATCTCCGGACGCTCGCTCGCGTTGTTCTCTGATTTCGCACTTCTTCGCCCAAATACAACGCAACGCTACGGCACTTCACTTCGGCAGGCGACATACGAGACAGTCTATGGAGGGCGTGCCGGAGACTCTACGGCCAGCCTGCCCCACGCCGCAGTCACCGGAAAGTTGGTCCTCCTCGATGCGCCACTCGACTCTGCCGGTAACCCGACTGCAGCCCTGATCACGCCCGGCGCGATATCAGTTTCACGGTTTCCCACAGCGGCGGGCATCGCCATCGCTGCTCTCGACTTTGCCTCCCCTGCGGCATCTGCGGGACTTCGAGGCCGAAGCACCGCGGTTGCCGATCGACCCGGCGCCGCGCCGCGACCGATGGCATTCATAGTGACGATAGCAGTGGGACGCGAGATTTTCGGAGCCCCACTCTCGGGTATCTCCGCTGGCACCAAAGGCAAGCCCGTCGCTGCCAGTGCACGTTTCATCGACGAGCCTGTCGCCGCGCAGGCGCGCAACGTTGTAGCCATTCTCCGCGGTTCGGATCCGGCACTCAGTGGCCAATACGTTGCAGTCGGCGCGCACAGCGATCACGTCGGGTTCAACAACCGTCCCGTCGACCATGATTCGCTGCGCTCGTACTATCGCGTGATGCGACCCGAAGGTGCGCAGACACGAGGGGTGCAGCCCCGTGAGCCAACCGCCGCGCAATGGGCGCGCATACGTGCCTCCATCGACAGCCATAGACGCTTACGACCGCCGCGGCTCGATTCCATCAGCAATGGCGCTGATGACGACGGGTCCGGATCGGTTGCTCTGCTCGAAATTGCGGAGTCGCTCGCCAATGGAACGCGTCCCCGACGATCGATCCTTTTTGTCTGGCACACAGCGGAAGAAGGCGGACTACTCGGATCCGCCTATTTCACCGACTACCCTACAGTCCCACGCGATTCAATTGTCGCGCAGTTCAACATGGACATGGTTGGACGCGGCACTGCCACGGACATCGCCGGTGGAGGACCGAACTATCTCCAGCTCGTAGGCTCGCGGCGGTTGTCGACCGAATTAGGCGATGTAGTCGACTCCGTAAATGCAGCCAGGTCGGAGAAGTTCAACATCGACTACTCCTGGGATGCTCCCGGTCACCCGATGTCCCGCTACTGCAGGAGCGACCACTTCATGTACGCCCGCAAAGGTATTCCGATAACGTACATATCGCGTGGATACCATTCGGAGTATCACGTCGTCACCGACGAGCCGCAGTACATCAACTACGAGGGGCTCGCCAAGG
>JAYUWU010000169.1:0-9384 GCA_043753365.1 Gemmatimonadaceae bacterium
GCCTGTCGAGTGGGAGGTACTGGCAATGATCGATGGCGACCATTCGCTCCGCGACATCGCTAAAGAGCTTGGCGCGGCCGAGTTCGAGGTCGCCAAGACTGTGTACGGAATGTTGAGCACCGAGCTTATCGAAATTGTCGAACTGCAGGTGGAGGCAGCCGCATGATGAATGATTCGGAGCTCGCGTTTGCAGATGTCATCGGGGATGGAGACCAGACAGTTCTGCTTCTTGATCACCGGGGAGGCGTTCGCGCCGGCGTGTACCTGGATAGTCGGGGCGACGATGTCGGCCGTGAGATCGGGGCTGCGCTTGGTGGCGTTGGATCGGAAGCAACGCGGGCCATGAGGCATCTCGGACTTGGGGAATGGCGCGCGATCGTCTGCGAGTGCACCCACGCAAACCTCGCTCTCGCACCGGCCGACGACGGAGATGTCGTGCTCGTTGCCGCGTCACCGGAAGTTCCTCACGGTTTTGTGCGCCGATTACTCGACATGGCTTCATCACGTGCGCTCGCGTGGCGGAGGGAGGTCGCATGATCACGCAATTCGACAACGTGGTCGAGCGAATACAACGGCATCCGGGCGTTGTCGGCGTCATGCTCGTTGGCATCGACGATGGAATGGTGATCGCGGGAGATGCTGGGCCCGGACGCGATTCCGACACCGCTGCAGCTCTCGCTGCTTCGTTGTTCCGGCGTACGCGAACGGCCGCCGCAGACGCGCTGCTCGGCGACGCGGCATTTGTGAGACTGGAAGCGGAGCGAGGGCATATGTGCGCGACTGCGCTCGACGATGTTGTTGTCGTTGCGATGACGACTACTGGTGTCAACCTTGGGAAGTTGCGGCTCGCGATGATGGGCGCAAAGGAGATGTTATGATAGCAGGAGCTGTAAGTGCGCCGTGGCTGGATGCGCCACTGCGGAGATTCGTCCAGGACTCCCGCGTGCAGCGTGCCGTTGTCCTGCACCCCGATGGAAAAGTGCTGGGACAGTTCGGGTTTTCCAGTGCATCGGAAGTCATGACGGCGTGCGCGCTCGCCGCCGCGATCAATGCATCCGGACGCGAGCTTGGAAGGCAAATGGGCGGAAGACCCTTCCTTGGTCTTCACCAGGGCGGAAGACGGCAGGGAGTTTTCATGGCAGCGTGTTCAGCAGCGGGCAAGGAGTGCCTGCTCCTGGCCGCGTTCGATCGCGACAGCACGCTTGGACTCGTTCGTCTCTATTTCGCCGAATTCCGCGACGCTGTCAGCGGCATGGACAAGCCTGCTGCGCTCGACAAGTTGCCGAGGGACCTGGAGACAGATCTCAACAGCAGTCTCGACGCGCTCTTCGGGCCGCTCAACTGACGCGAACCGCCGCCTATGAATTCGCCGGCTATGAATTCGCCGGTGAAATTGAAAGCGCAGAATCCGGAACGAGTCGTATCTTTGAGGCACAGATGTTCAAGGAAAGACCAGGCAGACCTGCGAAGGGAGAATGGAACGACGGTGAGTTCGAGTCGTTCCTGGCCGAGATAGCGCCTACGCTCGAAACCAGCGTCGGCCGCCTTGGCGTTGCCGGTGCCCTCGGCTCCCGCACGCCAGCGGTCGATCCGGACAAGCTCATATTGTCATGGCCTGACGTTGCCGACAGGATCGTCGAGGAGCTGCGTTAATGGCAATCCGCGGGAATCTCAGCGAGGCAAGTCTTCCAGACGTGCTGCAGCTTCTCGCCATGGGAAGCAAGACCGGGGCATTGACCATCGCGGTGGGAAACGCTGGCGGTACCATCTGCTTCGAGAACGGCAGGATCTGTCACGCTGCGGTTACCGATCGCCCTCTCGGCACTGAAGAGTCAGTGTTTGCAATGTTCAAGTGGAACGACGGAACGTTCAGCTTCGAACCCGGAATTCGTCCGGCAGAAGGCGCGACGCTGCACTCCCTGGATCCGCAGGCGCTGCTGCTCGAAGGCGCGCGGCGCGTCGACGAGTGGTCACTGATCGAGAAGAAGCTCCCGAATTTCGACGTTGTATTCGCGCTCGATCGACAACAGCTCCTGCGCAACAACATCGTTCTCTCGAGCGAGCAGCAGCGGCTGCTTCCACTGATCGACGGCTCCCGCGATGTGAACGAGCTCATGCGCGTCGCGATGATGAGCGAGTTCGACGTCGGCAAGGCATTGTTCGGTCTGTTATCAGGCGCATTTCTCGTCCGGGTCGGGCAGGGTGATGGAGAGCAGGCCGTGGTGCCGGAGAACGTCATCGCCGAGCATCGCAATCTCGGCATCGCGTTCTACCGGGCGCGCATGTACAGCGACGCTGCGCGGGAGTTCCGCCGGATCGCAGAGCTGCGAGCGAGTGATGCTTCCGCGGCATTCTTCCTCGGGTTGATCGCGCTCCGGGAGGGAAGGTGGAATGACGCCGCGATGTCATTCCAGCGCGCGGCGGTCTCGTCGCCACGCTCCGCCGCAGTATTCGTCAACCTGGCCTATGCGTATGAGAGACTTGGGCAGGTCGAGAAAGCCAGGATGGCGCTCGAGCAGGTGGTGGCGCGTGCGCCGCGACCTGAGCCGCTGGCGCATCTCGGCCTCGCAGCGGTCGCGATACACCGAAACGACCCCGATGCCGCCGCCCTTGCACTCGCCGCTGCCCGCGGCGCATGGGGCGGCAGCACGCCGCCAGCAGCGTGGTTTCACTACTCCGGCCTCGAGGCAGCATTGCGGGGAGATTCGCGCCGGGCAGTCGACATTCTTGCCGAGGGCGTCGCGCGGTATCCCGCTTCGGCGGTACTTCTCAATAACCTTTCTGTTGCTCAGGAAGGATGCGGAAACTTCGCAGATGCCCGCGCGGCGCTGGATCGCGCGGTGCAGACCGACTGCGCGATGCCGCAGCTGTTCCGGAATCTCGGCGATTCGCTGGGGCGCCAGGGTCGCGCTGAAGAAGCACAGGCGGCATATCAGCGCGCGGCAGCAGCAAGTGCAGCAGCCGGACGCTGACGCGCCGGGCTTCCTCGCCCTTCTCAAAAAAATCGAGCGCGAACGCGGGTTCCGTTGCAGCAGCTATAAGGACACGTGTCTGCGCAGGCGCATCTCCGTCCGGATGCGCGCCAGATCAGCAGCGACCTTCTCTGATTACGCGGGTATTCTCGACACGGACGCCGGGGAATACGATCGCCTGATACAGACGCTCACGATCAACGTCTCGAAGTTCTTCAGAAATCCCGAGACGTTCGCGTGCGTTGCAACGAAAGTCATTCCCGAGCTGTTCGAGTCACGATCGCCGCTCATCCGTGTATGGAGCGCGGGCTGCGCAACGGGAGAGGAGCCATATTCGCTGGCGGTTCTTTTTCGGGAGCACGCAATCACGGCAGGCGATGAAGTATCGCTTGGTCGTCTCAGAATCATCGCGAGCGACATCGATCGCGAGGCACTCGCGATGGCAAGCCGCGGCCGCTACAACGAAGCCGCGTTTGCCGATACGTCGCCCGCCGTCAGGCAGCGCTACTTCCCGATGGAGAACGGCCTCTTCACGGTGGTGCCTGAGATCCGGAATCTCGTTGCGTTCGAGCAACGGGACTTGCTGGGTGGCGCCGGCCCCGGTGGCAGGTTGCAGATGATCATCTGCCGGAACGTGATCATCTATTTCACCCGCGAGACTCAGGAGCGCCTTTTCGAACACTTCTACGAACTGTTGCTGCCGGGAGGGTTCCTCGTCCTTGGTAAAGTGGAGACACTGCTTGGAAAATCGCGCGAGTTGTTCGCGCCGGTGAGCTCCCGCGAGCGGGTATATCGCCGCTTGTAAGCGACACGAATTTCCTGAACCTCAGTGCGTCAGCCAAAGAGAGTCCTGGTAGTCGATGACAGCGCATTCATGCGCCGGCTCATCACCGAAATAGTGGAGTCGCGCCCCGAGTTCCTCGTGGTGGGCACGGCTCGCGACGGCGCGGACGCTCTCGGCAAGATCAGGCAGCTTCGGCCGGATATCGTGACGCTCGACATCGAGATGCCCGGCGTGGATGGGCTCCAGGCCCTCGCTCAGATCATGCGCGAAATGCCGCGGCCGGTCGTGATGCTGAGCGCGGCAGGTTCTGATACCGATAACTCGGCGACAATCAAGGCGCTCGAGCTGGGCGCCGTCGATTTCGTCCGCAAACCATCTGGCCCGGTCAGCATCGACCTGGGAGCGGTGAGGGCGGAGCTTCTGCGCGCGATGGCTGCGGCGTCAATGGTTCGCGTTCCGCACGCGATCCCGGCGCTCAGGCCCGCACAAATCGAAGGTGAAATCACGGTAGTGCATTCGAGACAGGAGCAGGTGCGGCCAGAACCCGCCCGCGCGCTCGTTGTTGTGGCTGCGTCGACCGGCGGTCCGAAAGCCCTCTCGGAAATGATTGCGCACATGCCGCCATCACTGTCAGCCGCAGTCCTGATCGTGCAGCACATGCCCGCCGAATTTCTCCACTCTTTTGCACGGCGTCTTTCGCAGCTGAACGTGCTCCCTGTTTCTGTAGGCGTGGCTGGAGAAACCATCATGGGCGGCCACGTCTATCTCGCGCCGGGAGGACGTCACATGGCCGTCGCCATGCGGGATGGGCTTCCGGTAATTCGCCTCGACGACGGTCCATCGGTATGCGGCGTCCGGCCGTCGGCTGATCCACTCTTCGCGAGTGCGGCCCAGAACTTCGGCGAGAACGTGATTGGCGTCGTGCTTACCGGGATGGGGCGGGATGGCGCGGAAGGACTGTGCGATGTCAGGAAAGCAGGTGGTGGAGCGATCGTGCAGGACAGGGCGAGCTCCATCATTTACGGAATGCCTCGGGCCGCCCTCGCTGCAGCCGGCGCGGACCGCGTTGTCGCGCCGCGAATTGTTGGAATTGCAATCACCGACCTCCTGACGTCGAGGAGGGCTGTGGCATGACGCCTGCCCGCGCGTTGTCCCTTGTTCGCCCCGTGCGTGAAGATCACCTGGGCGCATCGACATTCATTGAAAAGGGTTGGCACCTCATCGCTCACGGCGATTACGCGGCAGCAGAAGCCGCCCTGATGACCGCCCTCAAACTCGCGCCATCCGAGCACCGCACGCGTTCGCTGCTTGGATGGGCGATCATGCGGCAGGGCCGCTACGACGAGGCGCTTGAGATTCTCGATGAGGTGCTGGGCGAAGACGCGACAAACGCTCTCGCTCGGGCGAGCCTCGGCTACGTCTGCATGCGGAAGGGGTTGCTGAGAGAGGCGCACGAGCACATGAGTGTCGCGGCAGCCCAGATGCGGGATCCGAAGGCCGCGCTATACGGTTGCTTCTATCTTGGCCTCTTGTACAGCCAGCAGCGCGATGTGGCAGAGGCCGAGCGGTACTTCGAGCGTACGTTGTCGCTCGCCCCGAATTTCATCGAAGCGTACTACGAGCTTGGCCGTGCTTTCTGGGCATCGGGCGAGATCGCGGAGGCTGAGCGAGTATGGAGAGCAGGAAATTCGGCAAATCGCTTCAGCGAATGGGGCAAGCGTTGCGGAGAGGCATTGCGCCTCAGCAGCGAGGGGCAGGAGCCCCGAAGTCACTCCTAGGACTTCAAATCCGCCGCCGTCGAGATTTCCTGCCAGTCTCGATTAGCTCTACATTAAGATACCGTGAGACATGAGCGACTTCGCGTTCATGCGCTTGACATGGTTTTGATGCTTCTCTACACTACCGCGCTATGCCTGAAACCGGAGCGGGAAATCAATTGTCTACGTTTTCGCAGATGAATCCGCGGACGCGCTCGATTGCGCTCTGGCTCGCCGCTCTTGGGGCGATTGTGCTAGGATTCGCCGATCTTGCGCGCGGCGGCACTGCGCTTGCCCCTGTACTGCTCGTGCTCGGGTATTGCGTGCTCGTGCCAATCGCCATTCTGAAGTAAGCGCCGGAACCGGTCTCGACCGGGCGAGTAGCTCAGTTGGTTAGAGCGCCTGCCTTACACGCAGGATGTCGGGGGTTCGAGTCCCTCCTCGCTCATTGTTTCTGGACCCGGATGTAAGCGCCGGTGTATGGAATGTTCAACGTGTGGAGGTTAGGACATTGATTGCAAGGAGTCTGACTTTGCGTTCCCATCACATTTACGGCAAGCGCGCAACAGCTGCGCTCGCTGCCCTCTTGATATCGCCGCTCGTGGCGTCGGCACAGCGCCGTCCACCCGAGCCGACGCCCCGCGTCATGGTTGCGACGTTTGCGAGTACTGACAAGGATCTCGGACTCCAAGCCGCCGAGGCCGTGCGTGCGCGCATTACGCGTGACGCCGACGCGAGAAAGCTCGTGGTCATCCCGAAGACTGACATCAACAATACGTTGACTGCATCGGGCTACTCGACTACCGAGTCACTTGCCCCAAACGACGCGCGTGCGCTCGCCGTTCTTCTTCGCGCCGATGAGTACATCGAGGGCACGGTCACCCGGACGCCAACGGGCGTGCGGATCGAGCCGCGGATGATTCTCTCCCGCGACCAGACCCTGCAGCAGCCCCTGCCTCCGGCAGAGGGTGGAAACGTCAATCAGGCTGCCGTTGCGATCTCCAAGTCGTATCAGCAGGCCCGCGAGCAGCTCCAGAACGAGAAGAACTGCTACACGCTCTTCCGCGAGAACAAGCACGCAGAAGCCATCCTCATGGCGCGCTCGGCTCTGACTAAGTACCCGACCGGTACGATCGCAATGGTTTGCCTTGCGAACGCGTACCATGGTCTTACTCAGGCAGACTCGGTGCTCGCCGTTGCCGAGCGCATTACTGCCATCGATCCCCGGAACATACAGGCGCTTCGCTTTCAGGCCGAGATCTACCAGACAAAAAACAACACGGCTAAGGCGACTGAGGCGCTCACCCGTCTGATGGCCGCTGACCCGAGCAACGATCGTCTGCGTGAACAGGTCATTACGACGCTCGTTCAGAGCGGTCAGGCGCCGATGGCTGTTCCATATGTCGAAGAGGCGCTCCGGGCGAATCCGGGCGATCCAAAAACGCTGAACATGGCGTGGCGTCTTTACCTCGCCGCCAACCAGCTCGACAAGGCAGTGCAAACAGGTAGCGAGATGATCAGGGCAGATACCGCCCTGGCTGACAGCGCCTACTTCATTCGTACAGCTGCAGCGGCTTCAGCTGCGAACCCGGCTCGCGCAGCTCAGGTTGCTGCAGAGGGTATCGCAAAGTTCCCGGGCAACTCCTCGCTGCTTCTGGTACAGGCGAATGCTCTGAGCAAGGCGGGGCAGAACGCACAGGCACTTCAGTCAGTTAACCGTGCACTCGCCGTAAACCCGGCAGTGGAGGGTGGTTATGCACAGAAGGCGCTCATTTTTGGAGCGATGAACCAGCCTGACAGCGTGCTTGCAGTCATCCGTGCGGCTTCAACAGCGGGCGGTGACAAGACGACGCTTGCGCAGGTCGCGCTCAAGTTCGGCAATGACGCATACAAAGCTGGCAACGTTTCCAAGAACCGTCCGGAGCTTCAGCGCGCTGTTGCATTCCTGCTTCTCTCAGATCAGCTCGATGCGTCAGCAGATGCGAAGTTCCTTGCAGGTGCATCAGCGTTCCTTATCGGCCAGAGTGCAGTGACTGAAGCGCAGGAGACGAAGAGCTGTGAGCTCGCCCGTCTTGCGAAGCAGTCATTCACGACGGCGCAGGAAAACGTGCCGGCAGGTCTTCAGTCGTATGCCGAGCCGGCTCAGCAGCTGCTCACGGCGATTCCACAGTTCACCCCGGCAGTAGACGACCAGATCCGGCGCTTCTGCCGGTGAGTCCGGGTAGGGCACCGGGCGCGTGGGACAGCGCCTATCACGCGCCGGTGCTCGCGGATGAGATCTCAGAACTTTTCAGTAGCTCGAAGTCAGTACTCGATTGCACTCTGGGGGGCGGCGGACACACTGCCGCCCTCCTTTCTTTGGGAGCACACGTAACTGCGATCGATCGCGACCCTGACGCCGTGAGAGAAGCGAAAACCCGGCTTGCCGAGCATGAAGCGGCAGGCCGCTTTCGCGTTATATTGGGCAACTACGCCGAGATTGACACGTTGCTCCCCGATAAATCCCAAAAATTCGACGGTATCCTCGCCGATCTCGGTGTTTCTTCACATCAGATCGATGATGCTGGCCGCGGCTTTTCGTTTCGCGAGGGTGCCCCTCTCGATATGCGGATGAACGCTCGCACCGATGCATCGGCGGCTGAACTGCTCGCTGGGGAATCCGAGGAAGAGCTTGCCCGGATCTTTCGCGACTATGGGGACGAGCCGAAGGCGCGTCGCCTGGCGAGGGAAGTAGTGCGACGCCGCGGAAATCGCGCGCTCCTCACCAGTGATGATTTCGTGGGCGCTATCCGCGCGGTGCTGGGACCACGCTCGGGTCCGGGCGAGTTTGCGCGTCTCTTCCAGGCTTTAAGAATTGCCGTAAACGACGAAATCGGGTCACTCGAGCGCGCGCTTCCTTTGCTGCGAGACAGGCTGACGTCGGGGGGAGTGCTTGCGGTTATCTCCTATCATTCCGGTGAGGATCGCGTTACGAAGCACCAGATGCGTCAGTGGTCGCGTGACTGCGTGTGTCCACCGCGGCAGCTCGAATGCACCTGCCGTGGCCGCGCGCTTGGCAGCCTGATAAACCGCAAGTCTGTGACGGCGGGAAGTGAAGAGACGTCCCGGAATCCGCGGGCGCGCAGCGCTCGCCTTCGCGCATGGCGAAGCGAGGTCTGAAGCGCGGCCGGTGGATCGTGACCGGCGTGCTGATTGGTTTCGTCGTGGTCTCGGCTGCTGTGGTCGCGCGGAGAAGTTATGGCCACCGTGAAGGCCTGGAGCTGACTGCCCTTCAGCGCCGCAAGGCCGACCTCGAGAGTGACCGCGTTCGGCTCGCGCAGCAGATTCGCAACGCATCATCGAGGGCTCGCCTGCTTCCCCTGGCAGAGAGACTCGGGATGCACATGCCCTCCGAATCGCAGATAGTCGTCCTCGAGAGACCGCCGAGGAGCAGTGACTCGCCCTAGTCGCATCACTATCGTTCACGCGACTCTCGTTGTCTTCGCAGTTCTGCTGATCGCGCAAGCCGCTCGCATTCAGCTGATCGAGGGTGAACGGTGGGCTGAGCGCGCGCGCAGGCAGCAGTTCCGCACTGGCCCGACCGTGGCACCGCGCGGAAGAATTCTCGATGCGTCTGGCAATGTGCTGGCGGAGAGCAGGGAACTGGTCAGGCTGAATGTCGCGCCAACCGAGGTGCAGAATCCGACCGCGCTGGCTGATCTCATGCGCAAGGCCGGGTTCCAGGCAGCAGTCATTCGTGACGCGACGAATCGCTCCAGGAAGTGGGTGATACTCCCCGGGCTTCACGTGGCGACTGAAGTCGCCGCGCTCACCGCGATTCGCGGCGTGCACCCGCAAACTGTAGTTAATCGTGAGTACGTAAGTGCTGCAG
>JAYUWU010000170.1:0-9357 GCA_043753365.1 Gemmatimonadaceae bacterium
ATTGCGCTCAGGGGCCGCCCGCGGTTGCTGATCTTTGACGCAAGAAGCGACAGCGGGGAAGCTCTGGCCGCATGTCGCAGGCTCAAGAACGATTCGTACACCGGAATCGTTCCGGCGTTTGTGATCTCCCCAGCCGATCCTGCCGGGTTGACGGCTTCATTTGACGGTGGCGCCGATGAGGTGGTCAGCGAGAGCACCGAAGCCGGCGAAGCGGTCAGGCGGGTCGAAGTGCTTCTTTCAAGATCTGACAGGGATCTCGGTGTTCATCCTTCGACCAGGCTTCCCGGGGCCGGGGCCATCGAGGCGGAAATCGGCACTCGCCTGACTGGCTCTGATCTCTTTGCCGTGTGTTACGCGGACCTTGACCACTTCAAGGAATACAACGACCGCTACAGCTATAATGAAGGGGACCGGGTCATCAGGATCCTCGCGATGCTGCTGCACGACGTCGTGAAAGGGACGTGTGGCGAAGGCGGATTCGTCGGGCACATTGGCGGCGACGATTTCATCTTCATCATCCCGTACGAGCAAATTGCCGATATTTGTGGTGAGATAACTTCGGTCTTTGACTTGCTTGTACCGTATCAGTATTCCGAGCCCGATCGCCGGGCCGGTTATTTTTTTGGCAAGGACAGGCGTGGCGTGCTGGACAGGGTCCCGCTGATGACGCTTTCCATTGGTGTTGTGAGCAATGTTCAGCGTACCTTTAGGGAGCCGCGGCAGGTGAGCCGACTGGCAACGGAGATGAAGACATACGCCAAGTCGCTGACTGGTTCAGTATATTCGATCGACAGGCGGACGGACGATCGTCCGCCATTGTTTGGTGCAGTGACAAAGACAGAGGGTGGAGACAGGTAATGAACGTCAGTTGTCCGCAATGCTCGACAGTGTACAGGGTCGATCCCGCGAAGGTGCCTGAAGGAGGCGTGCGCGCCCGTTGCTCCACTTGCAGTGGCGTGATACCGGTGGGTGTCACCGCATCGCCGGTGGCCCGACGCGCGACACCAGTCGACGCCCTTGGGTCGGCCTTCGGCTCGCGTCCGTCCGTGCCTGGCCCGTTCATTCCAAGCCAGCCTGCGCGACCGACACCGCCGCGACCGACACCAGCGACACCGGCAAGAGCGACACCGACGCGGATTGTAACTCCCGCGGCGAACACCCCGATTCTTGGCGCATCGCTTCCGCCGCTTAGGACGACTCCGAAATCTGACTGGCCGTCGATTGCAACGCCCCCGGCGCCCGTTCCCGCGCCGATCTCAGTACCTGCGGTTACACCGGCTCCGCCCGCACGTGCGCCAGAGACCCCGACATTGTCTAACGCTGCTGCTCAGTCGTCTGACGCGGCTCCGGCAAGCAGGCGGCCGATAAACCCGTTTCTCGCGCGTGACCCGAGTCTGCGCGCCAAGCGGCTCGCACGCGCGCTCGTTTCCGACATGGTCGCCTATTATCCAGCGAAACATTCGGAAGGGCTCGAGAAGGGCACGCTGAAGGAGCTCTTCCGTGACGAAATCAAAAAGAGCTACGACGAATATGTCGCGCAGGTAGGTGCCGATTTCGCGCGCACCACGACGCACTTCCAGGAATCGCTGAACGAAGTGCTCGGCGCCGGCAAGAAGATTTTTTAGGAACTGGGAAACGGGAATGGGAGACAGGAACGGAGAGAGAGTCCGGGCACTGGCGAGCGCATCGCAGCGTCTCGTCGAAGTGCGGAGGTATCTTTGACATCGAAGGCAAGCGGGAGATACTGAGGGCGCACGAGGCGCGGATGTCTGAGGCTGATTTCTGGAATCGCCAGGAGTCGGCGCAGGTGGTGCTGCTGGATGTGAAGTCGCTGCGGGGCTGGATCGAGCCGTATGACAAGCTCTCCGCTCGCGTAAGGAGCGCAGAAGAGCTCGATGAACTTCTGCACGAATCACCTGACGATGAGATGGACCGGGATCTCGATCAGGAGCTGCAAGCGCTCGAGTCGGAGATCGATTCGTTCGAGCTCAAGACGCTGCTTCGTGGCGAGGATGATTTCCGTGATGCTCAGCTCGAGATCAGCGCAGGCGCTGGTGGCACCGAAGCGCAGGATTGGGCCGAGATGCTGATGCGCATGTATACGAGATGGGCGGAGCGAAAGGGATTCGAGATGGAGATCCTCGATGAGAGCCAGGGCGAAGAGGCGGGCATCAAGGGCGCTGTAATAGAGATTCGCGGGCAGTATGCGTACGGTTTTCTGCGCCCTGAAGCCGGGGTGCACCGTCTCGTCCGGATATCTCCGTTCGATTCCGCCGCGCGGCGACACACGAGCTTCGCTTCTGTGTTCGTGTATCCCGTCGTGAATGAGGAGATCAACATCGAGATTCGCGATGAGGACCTCCGGATCGATGTGTATCGGGCGTCGGGTGCGGGCGGTCAGCACGTCAACAAGACGAGCTCGGCAGTTCGCATTACACACATTCCGACAAACACAGTGGTAGCATCGCAGGCGCAGCGGTCCCAGTTCAAGAACAAGGCGCAGGCAATGCAGATGCTCAAGAACAAGCTGTACCAGGCGGAAATCCAGCGTCGCGATGAGGAGAAAGCAAAGCTTGACGCGAACAAGCAGGACGTCAGTTTCGGAAGCCAGATCAGGAGTTATGTGTTTCAGCCCTACACGATGGTCAACGATCACCGCACCGACCTCAAGGTGCCCGACGTCCAGAAGGTCATGGACGGAGGCATCGATCCATTCATAGAGGCATACCTCAAGCAGCACAGCGGCGGGGCGAACGAGTGAGCGACGAACTCAACTTCGTGCTGAAGGCGCGTCGCGAGAAGCTGGATGCACTGCGCGCGACAGGGGTGAATCCGTTCGCATATTCATATCAGCGAACGCACGCGACGGTGGAAGCGCAAGCGCTGATGCCGCCCAAGGTGGAGGCATCGGACGCACAGGTCCCCGAAAGCGAAGGGCCGGGCGTCTCACTCGCCGGCAGAATCATCGCATGGCGGGCGCACGGGAAGACTGTGTTTGCGCATCTCGCCGATTCGGTGGGACGGATACAGCTGTACTTCCGGAAGGACCAGCTTGGCGACGAGCAGTTTTCGATCCTTCAGCACCTCGACCTCGGTGATATCATCGGCGTGTCCGGGCCGCTGTTTCGGACCCGGACGGGCGAGACGACGGTGCGGGTTGAACGGTTCGAGCTCCTGGCGAAATCGCTGCGCCCACTTCCTTTCGGCAAGGAAGAAGTTGTCGACGGCGAGATGATAAGACATTCGGGTTTCACCGATGCGGAACAGCGATACCGCCAGCGCTACGCTGATCTTGCGGTTCATCCCGAAGTACGCGCGCTCTTCGTCGCGCGCTCGCGCATGATCACGACGGTGAGATCGTTTCTCGACGATCTTGGCTTCCTCGAGGTTGAGACGCCGGTTCTCCAGCCGCTCTATGGAGGAGCAGCCGCCCGCCCGTTTACGACGCATCACAATGCGCTGGACATGCCGCTTTTTCTTCGGATAGCGGACGAGCTATACCTGAAGCGACTTGTTGTTGGCGGCTTTGAAAGAGTTTACGAGATCGGGCACGACTTCAGGAACGAAGGGATTGACCGCACTCACAATCCCGAGTTCACGATGCTCGAGTTCTATGAGGCATATGCGGACTACGAAGTAATGATGAGCAGGGTAGAGTCCCTGATGACGCGAGTTTCCGCCGCGCTTCGCGCGCTCCCGGTCATTGGTGACGCCGTTCCTGAGTTGTCGCCACCGTTCCCGCGGATCGAATGGGTGCCGTCGCTGAATGCGGCCGCGGGACGTGATGTCATGGCCTCGAGTGATGCCGAGCTCGTCGAGCTCGCGCGGCACGTTGGTGTGAGTCACCCTGAGGCGTTGAGCCGACCCAAGCTCATCGACGAGATATTTCAGGAGCTCGTCGAGTCGAAGATCACGACGCCGACGTTCGTCATCGATTACCCCGTCGAGCTGTCGCCGCTGGCGAAGCCGAAGCGTGGCAATCCGGAGCTTACTGAGCGCTTCGAGCTGTTCGCAAATGGACGGGAGCTGGCGAATGCCTTCAGCGAGCTGAATGACCCCGTGGACCAGCGGCAGCGGCTGGAGGGTCAGGACCGGCTGAAAGACGCGGGCGATCTCGAGGCCTCCGGGGTAGATGAGGATTACCTCAAGGCGATGGAATACGGTATGCCTCCAATGGGCGGCGTAGGTATCGGGATCGATCGCCTGTTCATGTATCTCACTGGCACGCAGTCGATACGTGACGTAATCCTCTTTCCGACGATGCGGCCTGAATGAACAGACTCGAGTTTTCGATAGCGTGGAGATATTTGAGGAGCCGCCGCGGTTCGCGCCTTCTTTCATTGATAAGCGTCATCGCCATCGGTGGCGTGCTCGTCGGCGTCAGCGCGTTGATTCTCATCATCGGTGTGATGAATGGCCTGCAGCGGGATCTTCGCGAGAAGATTCTCGTCGGCAGCCCGGATGTCAGGGTTCTCAGCTATGGTGAGGATCTCAAGATCGACGACTGGAGAACGGTTCTCGATAAGGTGAAGAAGCAGCCTGGCGTTGTCGCGGCCGCTCCGTTTGTGCTGGTCGAAGGCGGAATGAATGCAGGGCACGACTATGCCGGTGCTGCGTACGTTGTCGGGATGTTGCCAGAGACGCGCGGAGTTGCCGAAGTCACGACGATACGCCAGCACGCGACATCTGGCGACTTCCGCTTTGCCAGTAGCGATGGGCAACAGCGAGGCATCGTGCTCGGGAAGCTCGTTGCGTCGCGCTACAACGCGTGGCCTGGCGACAAGATCAACCTCGTGTCGATCGCTGGAGTAAAGCCGAATGCGGTGACCGGTGGGTTCGTCCCGCGCATCTTCCAGTTCGAGGTCACAGGAATAGTCGAAACCGGGATGTACGAGTACGACAACGCATACGTGTACATCGCCCTGGACAAGGCGCAGGAGTTCGCGGCGCTTGGCGAGGGAGTCACTGGCATTGAGGTGAAATCGACGAATCGCTGGGAGGCGTCTGCGGTGGCCGAGCGCATCACTGCAGCGCTTGGATGGCCTTACCGAACTGTCGACTGGCAGGAGCAGAACCGGTCGCTGTTTCAGGCGCTCAAGCTCGAGAAGCTCGGCATGGGGGTGATTCTGCTCCTCATCGTCATGGTCGCTGCGTTCAATATCGTGAGCACCCTCACGATGGTGGTCGCCGACAAGACGCGTGAGATCGGCATCCTCAAGGCGATGGGACTGCCGTCGAGGTCGATACGCCGTGTATTCCTTGCACAAGGCATTGTGATCGGGCTGGTTGGAACAGCGCTGGGACTGCTGCTCGGATTCGGGGGTGCGATCGCGCTCGAGAAGTACAAGTTCATTCCGCTCGATCCCTCGATTTATTTCATCGATCACTTGCCTGTAGCTACCGAGATCCGCGACATCGTCTGGATCGTTCTGGCGAGCGTCCTCACCGCGGCGGCAGCGACGCTGTATCCCGCAATTCAGGCATCGCGTCTGTACCCGATCGATGCGATAAGGCACGAATAGATGGCGGTCCTTCAGGCTCACGACCTTCACAAGTCGTACACCGGCGGCGACGGTGGAACCATCAACGTTCTAAGCGGTGTCGATTTGACTGTCAGCCCTCGCGAAATGGTTGCTGTCGTCGGCGCCAGCGGCGCCGGAAAATCGACGTTGCTGCACGTTCTTGGCGCACTCGACAAGCCAAGCCGCGGTTACGTCGTCATCGGCGGCGAACCAATCCACGGATTGAACGAGGAAAGACTCGCCGCGCTGCGGAACAGATCCGTTGGATTCGTGTTTCAGTTTCACCATTTGCTTCGCGAGTTCTCAGCGCTGGAAAACGTAATGATGCCGCTGCGAATATCAGGGAAGACGGTGGCTGAGGCGCGGAGCCGCGCGCAGGAGCTGCTCGCGCGCGTTGGACTGAGTGCAAGGATGCATCATCTTCCATCGGAGCTGTCCGGCGGTGAGCAGCAGCGCACGGCAGTCGCACGCGCGCTGTCAATGGATCCCAAGATCGTGCTCGCTGACGAACCTTCGGGAAATCTCGATCTCGCAAATGGGCAGATGTTGCACGAGCTTCTTACCGAAGTCGTCAACGACCTGGAGATCGGGATGGTGGTAGTGACGCACAACCGTTCCCTCGCGGCGCGCGCGAGCCGGGTGTTGCTTCTTGAAGGCGGAAGGTTGTCGGAGACAGCGGTATCCGACGCGATGGTGTAGAAGAGTGTTGCGGGACGCTCGGAAAGGGCGTCCCTGTCCGGGGGGAGTAGTATGATCTGCGATGTGTGCAAGGAAGGGGATGCTGTCATTCAGCTCACCGAAATAGAGGGCACGGGCGTGCGCCTGCTGCACCTTTGTGAGCGCTGCGCCGCCGAGCGCGGCGTGGAGACGACAGCTGCGCCGAAGCCGCAGATCACTGACTTTCTCCAGAGCGTCCATCAGGCGATGCAGGCGACACAGGGTGACGCTGCCCGGTGTGCCTTCTGCTCCTCGACCTTTCGCGATTTCCGGTCGACTGGCCGACTCGGTTGCGCCCATTGTTACGATGCGTTCGAGAAGAGCATGCGGGACCTGCTGCGTCGCGTCCATGGAAATTCGCAGCACATCGGCCGGCGATATGAATCTCCAGCGAGCGACGTCGTCCCTGATGGCGGCACGGCGAATGAGCTTCGGGACCGACTCCGGCGCGCGATCGAGTCCGAGCAATTCGAGCTTGCCGCTGACATTCGGGACAGGCTGCGAGGCATGGAATAATGCTCGACCTCTCGCTCCTGCCGGACGGTGGGGTCGGATGGCTCGACGCGTCGGGCGATCATCCGGACATAGTCATATCGACCCGCATCAGGCTGGCAAGAAATCTTGAGGGGTATGCCTTCGCCGGGCGCGCGCGCGACGGCGAGCGCCTCCGCATTCTCTCCCAGGTCGAGCAGGCGATGTCGGGAATGGGGTCGCGTCAAAGGGGTTTGCTCCTGCGTGTCGACGAGATGCAGGCGGACGACCGCCTGCTGCTGCATGAGCGTCACCTGGTGAGCAGGGAGCTGGCGGGGCTCGATCCACAGCGTCCAGTACGAAGCGGCGCCGCGGTGTACCTCACGCGCGGGACGAGCGTGATGGTAAACGAAGAGGACCACCTCCGGCTGCAGACCATCGAGTCGGGCCTGCGGATTCCCGAAGCTTTCGACGCCGTGAGCGCACTGGATTCGGAACTTGGCGAGCGCGTTCCGTATGCGTTCCATCACGAGTTCGGCTTCCTGACTGCGTGCCCGACGAATGCAGGAACGGGCCTTCGTGCGTCAGTGCTGATTCATCTTCCGGGTCTGGTGCTCACGAAAGAGATCGGAAAGGTGCTGGCCGGGCTTCAGCAGGTCGGCCTCACATATCGCGGACTTTACGGCGAGGGCAGCGAGGTGGTCGGAAACTTCTTCCAGATTTCCAATCAGACTACGCTCGGACGAACGGAAGGCGAGTTGCTGGAATACCTGACGCGAGTGGTAACCCACGTAATCGAGCGCGAGGAAGAGGCAAGAAAAGTATTGCTTAGAGACGCCGGTTATATTATCGAAGACAAGCTTTGGCGGGCGTACGGAACGCTTCGTTATGCGCGGAGCCTCACTTTCGACGAAGTGATGAGCTATCTGAGCAGCGTTCGCTTGGCGGTTGGTTTGAAACTGATAAGCGATCTGAGTGTATATACCCTCAACAAGCTCCTGATATTCAGCCAGTCAGCGCACCTGGCTCATGCCGAAGGGCGCGAGCTGACTACGGGCGAAGCGAATATTGCACGCGCGAAGTACGTGCGCCGCATTCTCGCTGACGATACGGGGTCTACACGATGAACGGCTACAATTTCACCGAACGTGTTCGCAAGGTTCTCGCGATGGCGCGGGAAGAAGCCGAGCGGCTTCGCCACGAATACGTTGGCACCGAGCACATCCTGCTCGGACTCATACGCGAGGGAGAAGGGGTCGCAGCAGCGGTCCTTCAGAACCTCAGCGTGGACCTCGACGAGATTCAGCAGAAGATCGAGGACACGGTGAAGAAGGGCAAAGCGGCAACAGCCACTGGTCCTGATCTCCCCTATACTTCCCGCGCCAAGAAAGTTCTCGAGCTCGCGATGGCCGAAGCCCGCGACCTCACGCACAACTACGTGGGCACTGAGCACCTGCTGCTTGGCCTTCTTCGCGAAGAGAAGGGCATTGCGGCCCAGGTACTTACCGACGCGGGCATCAACCTCGACGCCGCGCGCGCCGAGACGCTGCGCCTGCTCGGGACCGACATGCCGCAGACCTCAGGTGGCGCGGCCACGGGCGGTGCTGCGCCGGGAGCCGCTCCCGCCGGAAAGGGTGAAAAGAAGAGCAAGACCCCGGCACTTGACCATTTCTGCCGCGACCTGACTCAGCTCGCTGCCGAGTCGCAGCTCGATCCGACGATCGGCCGTGCGAAGGAAATCGAGCGCGTCATGGAGATCCTCACGCGCCGCAAGAAGAACAATCCGGTCCTCATCGGCGAGCCAGGTGTCGGCAAGACAGCGATCGTCGAGGGCCTTGCCCAGCTGATCGCAAATGCCGAATGCCCCGACAGTCTGCGTGAGCATCGTGTGCTCTCGCTCGACATGGCGGCGGTCATCGCCGGCACGAAGTATCGCGGCCAGTTCGAGGAGCGCCTCAAGGCCGTAATGAACGAGATTGCGCAGAACAAGAACATCATCCTGTTCATCGATGAACTTCACACGCTGGTCGGCGCAGGTGCTGCCGAGGGCGCGATCGACGCGAGCAACATGCTCAAGCCTGCGCTTGCGCGCGGCGAGCTTCAGTGCGTCGGCGCTTCAACGCTCAACGAATATCGCAAGTACATCGAGAAGGACGGTGCACTCGAGCGTCGCTTCCAGACTGTGATCGTCGAGCCACCCTCGGTCGACGAGACTGTCGAGATACTCAAGGGGCTGAGGGTGAAGTACGAGGATCATCACAAGGTGACGATCCCCGACTCCACGCTGCTTGCAGCGGCGAAGATGTCGGAGCGCTACATCACCGACAGGTTCCTGCCGGATAAGGCGATCGACGTTATCGACGAAGCCGGCGCGCGTGCGCGTCTGGCGACTCAGGCGCCGCCGCCGGAAGTCACCGCGCTCAAGGCGCAGCTCGATGGCGTGAACACCGAGAAGGAAGCGGCGGTACGCGACCAGAACTTCGAGCGCGCCGCATCGCTGCGCGACAGCGAGCGAGAGCTTCAGGGCGACATCCGCCGCAAGCAGGAAGAGTGGGAGAAGCATCGCCAGTCCCATCGTCCCGTACTTGGTGAGGAAGAAGTCTCATTCATCGTGAGCCGGTGGACGGGCATTCCGGTAATGCGGCTT
>JAYUWU010000171.1:0-9338 GCA_043753365.1 Gemmatimonadaceae bacterium
CCCCTCAGATATTCATCGACAGGCACGGTTCGCCTGACTGCGATCGAGAAATCGCAGTACGAGCATCTGCGGGTACAGAAAGGGACGTGGACGTAGAGGTGGGGGGCTGGCACTCTCTCAATATAGAAATGGAGAGAGCGAGGAAGCCCAGGGTTTGCGGATTGGGCGGATAACAGCGCGGATTCAGCGGATTGATCACGCGGGGAGAAAGTGTCGAATGGCTCGCCGGAGAGTGAGCTCGGCCGCTTGCATTTTCTCTTTTTTGTTCAAGACGGAACAGCAGCCAAGTTCGAAAATCCTCCTACGGTCGGGAGGCGGCCTATCCGCCCTATCCGCGCTGGTATCCGCCAAATCCGCAAACCCCTTGGTTTTCCGCAGTTCTAGAGACTCCTCCGCCGCACCTCACCAGTGAGCAGGCATTCGATCAAACCCTGAAGCTCGAGGGAAGTAATTGACGCCAGGCAATCACGGGTTGTGATGTGGCACTTTATCGCGAGTGCGTCGGGCTCGAGGGGCCCTGAGGCCAGAGCTTTCCAGACCTTTGCATCTTCGGCCGAGAGGTGATCGGGCTCGCGCTCATCGGGCGAGGCTATCCCGACTATGGCCAGCGCATCTGCCACCGAGGCGATAACGCTCGCGCCGTCGCGCAGCAGGTGGTTCGACCCCGCGCTTTGAGGCGAGTCGATCGGGCCGGGCACGCACGCCGTCGTGCGAACGAGTGCCCGGGCGTGCCTTGCCGTGATCAATGCCCCGCTCTGGTGGCCTGCCTCGACGACGATCGTGACAGGCGCGAGCGCGGCAATGATCCTGTTTCTTCTTGGAAAGGTCCCCTTGAACGCCGCTGAGCCGGGTGGGTACTCGGACACCACGCATCCCTTTTCAGCGATGAGGCGGTGCAGCTCGCGGTGACCCCGCGGATACGGAACGTCGACCCCTGTCCCCAGCACTGCCACGGTCCTTCCACCCGACTCGATCGCGGCACGATGAGCAGCGGCGTCGATACCCCGCGCCATTCCGCTGACGACCGAAACCCCGGAGCGCGCAAACGCCGACGCCAGGGATCGCGCTACCCTCAGCCCATAGCTCGTGGCGTTACGGGTGCCGACAATCGCAACGGTCTGCGGCAGCATGTGAGAGGCGTCCCCTAGGACGAAGAGTTGGCGCGGCATGCCACCCTTCAAATCCTCGAGCTGCGGAGGATATCCGTTCGCCAGTGCGACCAGAACGTTTACTTCCACAGCTCACAATATGGATTATATGCTGCGCGCTAAGGCAATATCGAAGCTGAACTTACGGCCGTTGCCGCGAGTGCCTTGTTGAGCTTCTGAAGCTCCTTCCACCATCCGGCGAGCAGCGTGTCGATCCCAGTCCTGGCGGCCCCACTGACTGCGTAAAGCGCGAACGCCTCCGGTGCCTCGATTGGTGGGACATAGTCCTCCCCGAAGAGATCCATCTTCGTGAACACGACGCAATGGGGACGCCGGGCCAGCTCCTCTGAATACGCGGCGAGCTCGTGCCGCAGCTGGTCGTATTCCTGCTGCCAGTCCATCGCGTCGATCGGGATAAGGAATGCGAGTATTCGTGTCCGCTCGATGTGCCGAAGAAACTGGAGCCCCAGCCCCTTGCCTTCATGCGCGCCTTCGATAATGCCGGGAATGTCGGCAACGACGAACGTGCGGTGGTCGCTCAGCTGAACCACTCCAAGATTCGGCGCTAGAGTCGTGAAGGGGTAGTCGGCGATTTTTGGCCGGGCCGCGGAGATAACTGAGAGAAGCGTCGATTTTCCGGCGTTCGGCTGCCCGACGAGTCCAACGTCGGCGATGAGCTTGAGCTCGAGCTCGAGGGTGCGGGCTTCCCCTTCTTCTCCAGGTTGCCATTCTCTTGGGGACTGGTGCGTCGCCGTCGCGAAGAAGGCGTTCCCTTTCCCGCCGCGGCCGCCTTTCGCGACGATTGCCTCCTGTCCGCTCTCGAGGATCTCGACGATTATCTCACCCGTTGTTGCATCGCGGACAATTGTGCCGGGGGGCACGGGAAGAACTACGTCGGCACTCGAGTGACCGCTCTTGTTTGAACCTGAGCCATGGTCACCACGGTCGGCCGCCCACCGATCGCGATACGTGTAGTCGAGCAGCGTCGCAAGATTGCTGTCGCCGCGCACGATGATGTCACCGCCGCGCCCGCCATCGCCTCCGTCGGGCCCGCCCATTGGAACGCGGAACTCGCGGCGAAACGAGGTGTTACCCGAACCGCCTGTACCGGCCTCGACCTTCACTATTACCCGGTCAACGAACATCGCTTGTCTCCTTCCTCACGGGCGGGTGACGCCTCGTCAGAACGTGTGCGAGAAGCCCCCGCGCCCGCCCCAGATCGGGCGCAACTACGAGATCGACAAGTGAGTCGAGCGCTCCCTGTATTTCATCCGGTGCTGCACCGGCGTTCAGCGCACCGTGAAGGTGCGAGTGAAGCTGGCGCTGCTGGCCCGCAGCGGCGCAAGCCGCAACAACGCACAGCTCGCGCGTCTTGAGGTCGAGCTGCGGCCTGGACAATACCTTTCCGTAGCCGTCGGCGATCATCCAGCTGTCGAGCGCAGGGTGCAAAGCGCGGATGTTCTCCCGCAGCAGGTCATACGACTCACCGTACACTGTCTTGCAGGTCTCCATACCGCGCTCGATCCAGTCCGAATCATTCCGATGTTCGGCTGCTGCATCACTTTCCGGTGCGGCCGTCCCCGACAGCGCCCGCCAGATCCTCGCCGCATTCAACGCCCTCGGAAAGCCGGCAAAAAGATACGATTGAAGTATCACCTCATCCATCGAGACGGGGTCTACGTTTCCAACTGCCTTCTCGATAACTGAGCGCATCTTCTGCTCGCCAGCACCAGCAATCGCTGCCGCCGCTCGCACGAGATGCCTCGTCGAATCATCAATGCCCGACAATTTCACATTCCTGGGTGTTCAGGCGGCATCCCATGTTCGCCCGGGTAATCAGATCACTGCAGCCGGAGCCGGTGACTGAGGGCGCCTGCGCGCACTGTCACGGATCTTGGTCTCTCCGACGACTTCCCCGCGAGTATTTCTCACCGGCCTCGAAAGATACTCGCTCAGTCGGTGAGGGAGCGGCTCCGGGAGCGCGCCGAGATCTCCCAGCAGCTTCACCATCGCCGGATGCTGCGCACGCGGATTACCGTCCTCGACCTTGATCGCGATTCCGATCGCCTCATCGACAATGAGCGCTGAGTGGACCCCCTCGGCCCCAACCTTGGTGATTACGCAGCCAGCCGTCTCCTCTATCACCATCGAATCGAAGCGCTCGGTTCCTCCGATGAGAAACGGGTTGCGCGCCATCGCGTTGACGATGCGCGACGGGATCTCTTCCCCTTTACCTGCGGCCGCAGCGAGGCGCGCGTACGCACGCGCCATCCGCTCGAGGGAAAGGCCAAAGACCGCGACGCCGCAACCGTCGATGGCAATCCCCAGCTGCGAGGGACGCGAGTCGCTCCAGAGCGCGACCTGGTTCACCATCGCCTGCTGTACCGGGTGCTCGGGCTTTTCGTAGTCCTTTATGGGCCAGCCCTTGTGAATTGCGAGGGCAAGCATCGCCGCGTGTTTGCCGGAGCAATTATTGTGGGTGCGCCTGATACGCGAGCCCGATTCACGGACAATTCGTGCGCCGCGAGGTGAGAGCGGCTCGAGGGGGCCACAGGCGAGGTCGCCCTCCTCGAGCCCGAGGGCCGAGAGCATGCGCTCGACGATTGCCACATGTTCGGGTTCGCCGCCATGCGAAGCGCAGGCAAGAGCAAGCTCTTCATCGCCCCAGCCCAGCGCGTCGAAGCCGCCGGACTCGAGTAGCGGCACGATCTGGAACGGCTTGGCGCACGATCTCCACCAGGTGTTCATGTCGGGATTGCCCGCCGAGCTGACCACCCGGTCGCACGCGTCGACGACTGCGGCGTGCACCCTGTGATGCGATTCTACCGCATTCCCCCGGGTTACGACGACATCAAGCTCATGTAATACCATTACCTCCTAAAATACCGAGATGAGCCCCTTTGTGTACCGTCTCGGGTCCCTTCTCACGTCGGTGAGAACCACATTCAGCGACGTCACAGCCTGCAGCAGTTGCGTGTACATCTCATCATCGTTGAAAAGCTTGCTGATCGTGCCGTTGCCGCGCTGCATCCCGCCTACGAGCGAGTCCACCCCTGAGACCGCCGACACCAGCCGATTATAAAGCTCGTCGTCGCGCAGCATCTTGCCGATGGATCCGTTCGGAGACGAGACACCTGCGCCGAGCTGCGCCACAAGTGTGTCGGCGGACTGAAGCATCCGGTTGAGGTTGTTGTATACGGCAGGATCGTTGAGAAGCTGGCCGACTGTCCCGCGCGGATTCTGGAGCCTGACCATCAGCGCGTTCGAGTTAGCGAGCGTGGAGTTCAGGTTGTCGTACATCTGCCGGTTCGTAATCAGCTGACCGAGTGTTCCCTGTCCGCTCGTCACTCCGTCGGCGACTTTCTGAAGACTCCCTGTAAGCACCGTCACCTGATCGAGCGCGCCTGCCGCCTGCGCGAGAACCGCCTCGTAATCGGCAGCAATTCCGAGCGTGATCGTATCACCAGGCTGAAGGACTGAGAATCGCGGCGTACCCGGTGAGATATCGAGAACCTTGTCGCCAAGAAGTCCAAGTGTCTTGAGCTTCGCCTCGGAATCCCGCCTGATCTGCGCCTGCACTTTCGTGTCGACTTCCACGATGATCCTGATGTTGCGCAACGTGTCCGCATCGACTGGGAGGAATTCGATTGTCTTCACGATACCGGCAAGCTGTCCCGCGACCGTTACCTGGCCGCCTTCCTTGAGTCCGGCAACATTGGGAACGAAGGCGACAAGCGTGTAACGCTTGCTGAAAAGGTTCGCAGCCTGGCCAAGCTTGAGGATCGCGACTCCGATGATGATGATCGCAACCAGCATCACCGCTCCGACTTTCAGCTGGTCCCAGGTAACTCCGGTAGATCGTTTCATGCGCAGATGCGAGAAATGCCGTTCATATCAGAATCCGCCGAGGAAGTCGCGTAAGTATTTGTCGTCACTGCCGGACATCTCTTCCGGAGTTCCGAAGAAAGCAATCTTGCGATCGGCCAGCACGGCGATCCTGCTCGCCATACGGAATGCCGATCTAATATCGTGCGTGACCACTACGCTCGTCACTCCCAGCTCTCTCTGCAGCTTGATGATGAGGTGTGTGATGGTGGCTGTGGTCAGTGGATCGAGGCCGGATGTTGGCTCGTCATAAAGCATGATCTGTGCGTTGTTCGCCATTCCACGCGCTATGCCGACGCGCTTGCGCATCCCGCCACTCAGGTCAGACGGCATCATGTCGAGAACGCGTTCAGGATCGAGATCGACGAACGAAAGTTTTTCGCGCACACGATGCTCGATCTCGTCTTCGGTCATCTCCGTGTGCTCACGGAGAGGGTAGGCAATGTTCTCGTAGACAGTCATCGAGTCGAAGAGCGCCGCACCCTGGAAAACCATGCCCATCTTCTGCCGGACCTTGAGGGCATCGGTAAAGCTGAGCTGCGTTATTTCCTCTCCGTCGATGAACACCTCGCCGCGATCGGGCGTAAGCAGCCGCAGCAAAAGCTTGAGGATGGTCGACTTTCCTGTTCCCGACTCTCCTGCGACAACTATCGTTTCGCCGGGAAGCGCGCCGAAAGACACGTCCTCGAGAATCGGCTGCTCGAAAGCGAGGTAGACGTGGTCGAGCGCGATTATCGTCTCGTCGGTGCGTTTGCGCGCTGCGTGAGCCTCGTACTCCTCCGTGTCGCGGGATTCATCTATTTCCGTGCGGATTGCCTCGCGGACACGGCGATGATCAGCCGTGCGCCGCAGCGGATCGCCACGACCGCCCCATTCATTCTCCGGGCGCGGGCCGCGTCTGTTCGCCCCGTCGGAGCGCTCGCCGTCTACCGGCTCGTCGGTTTCGTCGGTTTCGTCAGCCATGCGGCAGGAAGGCGAGAAGGACCTGTGTAATGAAGTAGTCGACGACCAGAATCGAGATGCTGGCCGTAACAACCGTGCGCGTGGTTGCGATACCGACGCCTTCCGTACCGCCACTCGTCTTGAGGCCGAAGTGACAGCCGACCAGCGAGATGATACCGCCGAACACGAACGGCTTCACCAGCCCGTGCACGAAGTCGTTGGGTATGTACTTGAATACGAACCCGCCGCCGGCGATCTGTTCCCAAACGGTTTGCCAGTAGAGTCCGGTCGGGATTCCAACGTAAGCTGCAGCAATGACGTTGCCGCCAAGGATGCCCGCGAAATCGTTGATGACCGTCAACACAGGAAGCATGATCAGCGCCGCGAGAACTCGCGGGGTCACGAGCTTTCGGATAGGATCGGTACCGAGTGTGTTCAACGCGTCGATCTGCTCGGTCACGCGCATTGACCCGAGCTGGGCAGCGATGCCCGATCCGACACGACCCGCCACCATGAGCCCGGCGAGCACGGGTCCCAGCTCCCGGATCATCGACGCGGCGACGAGACGCCCGATGTACATCGTGGCGCCGAAGGTCTTGAGCTGGACTGACGACTGCAGCGCCAGCACCATGCCCGTGAAAAATCCGGTGAGCAGGACGATAGCGAGCGACTGCACGCCGATCGACTCCATCTGCTGGATCAGGTCGCTCCGGTAGAACGGGCGGGAAAAAGCGAACCTGATCGCCTTTGTCCCAAGTACGATGAACTCCTGGAACGACTGGATTTTCCGCTTCGCAGACTCGTTGAAGCGCTCGAGCAATCGGGATCCTGGGTAATGAGATGGAGGGACAAATGTAATAAAGTCCCTCGGGGGCAGTATGCCCGGGATGACAACCCTTCCCTACGCAAGATCGCGCCCGCTGCCTGAAGCCCGCCCCGCTGTCGAAAGTCCTTCTCCTCTCTTACCTTGCTGACCGATGATCGAACGGATAACGCGAGCAAGGGTCGAGCAGCTGCTGAGCGCCGCGTCGGGCAAGCGGGTCGCTGTCGTCGGCGATGCGATGCTCGACGTATACCTGCTCGGTGAAGTCGACCGGATCTCACCCGAAGCGCCGGTTCCGGTAGTCCGGGTGCGCGAGCGCAAGCTTGCGCTGGGCGGCGCTGCGAACGTTGCCAACAACATTGTCACGATCGGTGCCGGCTGCGAGCTCGTTTCCGCGGTAGGGGACGATCACGCAGGAAGCACGCTCCGCCGGATGCTTGGCGACGTAGGGACGGATACCCGGGCGCTGGTTTCAGTGAAGCGCCCAACCACGACCAAGACACGTGTGGTTGCCAGGTCGCAGCAGCTCGTCAGATATGACGAGGAAGAAGACGTCGACCTTGCCGGTGCGGAAACTGACCGGCTGCTCGATGTGCTGGAGAGAGCCGTAAACGAAGCGGATGCTCTCGTTTTCGAGGACTACAATAAGGGCGTGATCGTTGCGCCTGTAATAGTGAAAGGCATAGAGTGGGCGAAGGCGCGCGGCATCCCGACAGTCGTCGATCCCAAGTACCGTAATTTTTTCGCCTACGGTGGGGCGACAATTTTCAAGCCGAATCGCCGGGAGCTCGAGTCTGCGCTGGGCGCATCAGTCGACTTCGACCACCCCGAAGCCCTTCCCTCGACCTTCGCGAAACTCGGAGTGGAACATCTCCTGCTTACGCTTGGGGAGATGGGAATGGCTCTTATATCGGCGGACGGCGAAGTGGGAAGAATTCCGACCACTGCCCGCGAGGTTTACGACGTTGTCGGCGCGGGCGACACCGTGACCGCTTATCTGGCAACGATGATGGCCGCTGGCGGCACTCCGGCGGAGGCGGCGCTAATCGCGAACTTTGCGGCCGGAGTCGAAGTCGGCAAGCTCGGCGCAGCGACGGTCACGCCGGCAGAAGTCCTCGAGGCCTACGATGACTTCGAGGCGGACGGAAAAGGTTGATGCGTCGGCAAAAGCTGGTTTCGACAACGCGACAATCGGCCGCCCGGTTTGCGGCCATCGTTTTTTTATCGACTTCAGCCGCTACAAATGGCCGGGCGCAGACACCTCTCGACTCCGTCGCGATTGGAGGTCCGGTGGATTCCGCGGCCGCTCCAGTGAGTTGCAGGGACAAGGATGACGTCGTGCTCAGGCGAGCCGGCGTAGCGGCGGCCTTCGTCGGTGGAAACGCAGCGCTTCTTGCCTACATGAAAAACGCGTGGTGGACAGGTGAGAAAGCTGACGAGTTCTTTTTCCGCGCCGACTGGGACGAGAACTTCCGCGATCAGGACAAGTTCGGCCACGCGCTTGGCGGCTATCACCTCGCGCGCTTTGGGGCAGCGTTTCTTCGGAGCGCGTGTTTGTCGAAGCCGAACGCCATTGCATGGTCGGCAGCCTATGCGGCAGCTTTTCAGCTTCAGATAGAGATCTTCGACGGCATGTTCGACAAGTACGGCTTTTCGTACGCGGACCTGATTGCGAACACCGCCGGTACGGCGCTCGCAGTGCTACACGAAACGCACCCGCGGACGCGTGCGATAAAGCCGACGATGTCATACACGAGGACGGCGGCCCTGCGGAATCGCGACGAGTTTGGGGGTGAGCTCCGGCCATCACTTGACTACTCGGGCCAGACCTACTGGCTGTCCGCCGACGTGAATGCCATGCTTCCCCCGGCCGCGAAACCATTCTGGCCCGCATTCGTGCGCGTCTCTGCCGGACATTCGATCACCGACTGGATCGATCCGCGCACGGGAGCGAACATCAGAGCGAAACGGAAAATTCTGCTGACCCTCGACTTCGACGCCGAGAAGCTTCCCGGTGAGAATAGAATCTGGAAAACCATCAAGCGCCAGCTGAGCTACATCCACTTGCCGTCGCCTGCCCTTCAGATTTCTCCTGACGTGACTTTTATCCCGTGGTACAAATGAGACGCGTTGCGCTGTTTGTCGCGGTGGTAGCAGCAGTTGCCTCCAATCGAGCGGAGGCGCAGGCAACGCCTTATGTCCCGAACGACGACATCGCATACTACTACGTCGATGCGCTTCAGTCGCGTGGCCTGCTGAGGAATCTCTCGACTATGCAGCGACCTTACTACGCAGGCGCTATCCGTGCGGGCCTCGACAGCGCGCGCGCATCCTCGCACGGGCGCGTCACGACGTCGTACCTAGATGTTCTGTCACAGGCACTACGGCGATTCGAGCTGACTGAGGTACGCGACAGTGCGCGCCGCTCTCCCTTTCGCGCAAAAGCGACGTTCGATGTCTACGCGACCGCCCAGACGTCATCGCTGCGCGAGCTCATGCGCGCCGACTGGAACGAGGACGTCGATCCCGCTGCGGCAGGA
>JAYUWU010000172.1:0-3561 GCA_043753365.1 Gemmatimonadaceae bacterium
TTATCGGGACACGCGACGGAAGATTCTCCTCGAAGATCTTGAAGATTCTCTTGTATTCGTCAGTCCATGATGATGGGCGAAGGAAGGCGTGGTCCTCGACCGGGTACACCGCGAGCTCCCAGTTTTCCTTGCCTAACTCAATCAGCCGCTGGGTCAGGCGAACCACGTCCTGAAACAGCACGTTGGTGTCCACCATTCCGTGGAGAATCACGAGCGGGTCCTTCAGCCCGTCAGCGTAATAGATTGGCGATGACTGTCGGTACGCGATCGTGTCCGTCTGGGGAATGTTCAGGATGTTCGACGTGTAGCCATGATTGTAGTGGGCCCAGTCGGTCACGCTGCGGAGAGCTGCCCCAGCGCCGAAATGCTCGGCTTCGTTGAACAATGCAAAGAGCGTGATGAAGCCGCCGTAGCTCCCGCCATACAATCCGATTCGCTCGGGATGGATGTTGAACTGCGACTGCAGGTACTTCGATGCGTCCACGTGATCCTGCAGGTCGCGGCCGCCCATGAACCGGTAGATCGCAGTGCGCCAGTCACGGCCGTAGCCTTTCGATCCGCGATAATCGAGGTCGAGAACCGTATACCCCTTCGACGCGAGGAACTGGTTGAACATGTACTCGCGGGGATACTCAGACCAGAAGTTGCCGACGTTGTGAAGGTATCCCGCCCCGTGAACGAAGATCACCGCAGCGCCGTTCGACTGTGCACCCATCTCTTCCGGACGATAGATGTGCGCCGGCACCTGCAACCCGTCGGACGCCGGGATCATTACAATCTTTGGCTCGATCCAGTTGAATGAGAGCCATTCCGCACTCGGCGAAACTGTGAGCTGCGACATCGTGGCACCGGCCCGGTTCTGCATTACAAAGAGGTCGGGCGGACTTTTCACATGCGAATAGAGGTTCGCGATCAGGCGCTGGTCAGGTGAAACTACACCGATATGACGCCCTGACTTCGTGGTGATGCGCTCTCGTGTGCCGCCGCCGACGGAAAGACGATATATCTGCTCCTCGAACGGAGAAGGCTCGTTCGTGTGGATGTAGAACGTTTTCTTATCGGATGAAAGCGCGACGTCGAGCACTTCCCAGTTCCCGCTGGTTAGCTGGCGGCGATCGGATCCGTTCGCGTTTACGGTATAAAGGTGCGAGTAGCCCGTTGCTTCGGAGACGTAATAAAAGCGCCGCCCGTTGTCATACCACCCGGCGCAGCTGAATGCGCACGGACCACCGACCCACGCGGAGTCGCGAAGTGTCTCGAGAGTCGTGATCCCACCTGTCTGATCCGCAAGCTGGAGCGCACGAACCTTGTTGTCGATGCTGTAAGCGAAGAACGCGCCGCGCTGTCCGTCCGGGCTCCAGCCGAGGAGCTGCGCAAACTTCGTCGCGGTATCCGTCGGCGTAGCCTTGAGCCAGGTGAGGTTGCCCGTCCGAAGGTTAACCAGCCCTACGCGGCCCTTCCCCTGCGCATCGCCAACGTTGTCTCTTCCGCGAATCTGCTCAGTGTACCCGCTCCCGGTTACGAACTGCGGAACGTCGTTCCCGCGTGCGCCGGAAGCGGGGATTCGCGTCGTGATCAGTATCGCGTTCGCATCCGGTGATGGCGACACCGATGCGAGCTGCTCACCCCGCTGAGTATAGTACGGCTTGAGCGTGCGTGATTCTCGCTCGAGTCGTTCAGCCTTCGCGATGCTGTCTGCGCGAACTCTGTCGCGAATTACGTCGAACAGCACACGCTGCTGTCCCTCGATGCGTCCGCGTTGTCCAGTCGGAGCAGCGGAGTCTGCTGGAGCCGGACCCGCTCTCAGGTCTGTGAGCTGCCGCAGGAAGCCGTTGCCGGTGTCGATTGAGTACGCATTGTTGTCGCGGACGAAATACACCCTCGATCCATCCGTCGAGAAACGCGGCTGCCGCTCCTGCGCGAGTGTCTCAGTAAGGCGGCGGCTCGTCCCTCGCTGCATGTCGGTGATGTAGATGTCACCGTTGTGCTCCACCGCCTGATATCTCCCGTCTGTGGACAGGTCACCGGAGCTAACAAGTGCGCCTGCTGAATCGAGCTGCGCAGGCGAGATACGCTCCGGCTTCGATCCCGGGACTGCGCGCACTCGGTAAGGCTTCGGTGACTCCCGCCAGTCACTGCCCGCCTCCACCCATGAGAAGTAGATCCATCTGCTGTCCGCGCTCCATCGAACGTTGGTCGGTTCGCGCCCATAAAGCTCGGGGCCCCGCATGATGTTCGCGATCGAGAAGTCGAACGTCGGTGCCTGCTGCGCCCCGACAGGTGAAGCAATGAGCATCGCGAACAGGATTTTCCGCATGAAACTGTTAGTTGAGAGGTTGCAGTCAAATCGGGGTTGGATTCGATCCCCTGAGGAACATAAGCGACGTCAACCGCCCGTTGCATCGATCAGGTACTCTCGCGTGTGGCTGAAGCCTACCTCTGTCGTCCGCGCTTCGATGCGACCGCGTCTGATTCCATTCCAGGTCCTTACAGACTCGAACAGGATGACCACAACCGCCGACATGAAGAATGCGGCAACAGCCGCGTCGAGCCTGTCGTTAAACATCATGTGTCGTGCCGCGGACATTGACCGTACTCCAGGCGGAAGCTGTCCACCCTGAAGGAACCCCTCGATCCAGCGCGCGTGGGCGAGAAATCCGAGTTTTGGGTCAGCTGAGAAAATCTTGAGCCAGCCGCCCGTCAGCGTCACGGTTGCAACCCACACCAGCGGAACAATTGTCATCCACGCGTAGCGCGCCTTTCCCATCTTGATGATGACAGTCGTTCCCACGCACAATGCGACCGCGGCAAGGAGTTGATTCGAGATTCCGAAAAGCGGCCACAGCGAGTTGATCCCGCCGAGCGGATCCATCACACCTTGATAGAGGAAGTATCCCCACATCCCCACGACGATAGCGCTCGATATGATTACCCCGGGATACCAGTCCATTCGCGCCATTGGTTTCCAAACGCGGCCAAGAATTTCCTGCAACATGAAGCGTCCGATGCGGGTTCCCGTATCGACAGTCGTTAGAATGAACAGCGCCTCGAACATGATGGCGAAGTGATACCATAGTGCCATGGCACCGGTTCCGCCGAGTACCGACGAAAAAATCACCGCCATCCCTACGGCGAGACTGGGGCCGCCACCAGTTCTCGACAAGATGCTCGACTCGCCGATCTGCCGCGTAAGGTTGTCGATCTCGGCCGGCGTTACGACGAAGCCCCAGCTTTGAATTGCCTCGGCCGCGGAGATCGCGGTTGTGCCGATGAGGCCTGCCGGGGCATTGATGGCGAAATAGATGCCCGGTGTAAGGACACAGGCGGCGATCAGCGCCATCACCGCCACGAGTGACTCTGTGAGCATTGCGCCGTAGCCGATGACTCTCGCGTCAGACTCCCGCGAGATCATCTTGGGCGTCGTTCCTGACGCGACCAGCGCGTGGAATCCGGAGATAGCCCCGCATGCGATAGTTATGAAGACGAACGGAAAGAGCTTGCCCGCGAATATCGGCCCAGTTCCATCTATGAAGCGGGTGACGGCTGGCATCTGAAGTGGTG
>JAYUWU010000173.1:0-9325 GCA_043753365.1 Gemmatimonadaceae bacterium
GTCTGACGTAGCCTGTGAGAAGCAACAGAGGGTGAAACGCCTGGCCAAAGCACCGCCTCGAGCTGCCGACGCGGAATCGCCTTACCTCGCTCGAGTATCAAATACAACGCAGTCGCGAAAACCAACTCCGCCGTCGGTTCAATCACAGCAACCGGCGTCTCGATACGAGCATCACCCAGAACGAACAACCGAATCGGCCCCGCCGATGGATTCGCCATGCAAGGAAAATATGAGCCTTCCGTCAGCGGCGCGTCAGCGGCGGTCCGAACGTCTCAGCACCCCCGTCACAAACAACAACAAACCCCGCCTGCGCGGGGTTCGGTCATCCTGGACTCCAGACAATCGCTACTTCAACTCGAACTCAACCCTCTCCTCGATCGGATGATTGTCGCTCGGCAGCATCGCGATCGCAGTGAACTTGCCCTTCAGTTCCGCAGCATCCCACTGCTCGCTGAACGTCGCAACTTCCTTCGACTTGAGAAGCTTGTTCTGCACGCCCTGCGTGAACATCCGAGACTTGCTCCAGCGCCAGACCTCCTTGCCAGTCGCATCCTGCACGATGAACTCGTGCGTGCGGCCACTCGGGAATGTCAGCTCCATCATCCGCGTCGTGTTGTTGCGAACCCCAAGCTCAAACTGCACGCGAGTATTCGCATGCACTGAAAACGTCGAGGTTATCTCGGATTTCGACTTCTCGCTCGTCGCCGAAGCAAGAGTCTCCTTGTGTCCAGTGGTCCCCCGCGCAAAAGCGACGGAAGCGGCACAAAGCAAGGGAATTATCAGGCGATTTGGCATCACAAACTGGCGACCAGCGCGCGCGGTGCAGGGTACATCACAAAGTTCACAGTCGTTCGGGTGTCAACTTATCAACAAGTAGACGATCGTGCAATACTGAAGTAACACGTAACTCGTGATCAATCCGTGACTTGCGAGCTCGGTGGAGCTTCGGCCTGTCTTCGGTTTTTCCACATTCCGGCAAACAAACTTCAGTGACGGGACAGTCAAGCAGGAGCCTTCGTAAGCCCATCAGGGGCGCTTGTTAATTTTTTCACAAGCCCCTAAATTTAGCCGCGGAATGAGGGACGATCCGAACCACGACCCGAAGCCCGAAAAACCAGCGGACCAGGAGCTTAATGTCGGCTCCTTCGCCGGCGTCGGACTCCAGTTCGCTGTCTCGATTGTTCTCTTTCTGTTCCTCGGACAGTGGATCGACCGGAAACTCGGCTCATCCCCTGTATTCCTCCTGGTGGGAGTCTTCATCGGAGGCGGGGCCGCGTTCTACAGCATGTACCGACGACTCGCCACGGCCCAGAAAGCCGACGACGAACGCCGAAAACGCAGCCACGAGGAGAGACTGAAATGAAGGAGATGGCGCGATCCGCGCTCTTGCTCGTCGCGCTGATCGCCCTCACCGGATGGATGCTCTCGTTTGCCTTCAGAACCGATGCAGAACGCCACGCCCTTCTCGTTAGTGGCGCTCTCGCAACCGTGGTTCAGCTGACGGCCTTCGGAATAACCCGGTTACTTGGACGGCAGAACGCACTGGTTGGATGGGGAATGGGAGCGATCATGCGAGGAACTGTGCTCGCTCTCTACGGCTTCATCTTCGCACGACTGCTGGACCTGCCGCAGACCGCGGCGCTCGTAAGCTTTGCCGTGTTTCTGTTCGCATCAATGCTGCTTGAATCCCTGCTGCTCGCATATGAAAGCTGACAATAAAGACATCATCACCCCGCACATCACGGACGGAAGCTACCTGGAGTATCCGTGCTTCCAGCCGGGTTTCGCCTGTCACGTCAATCTGCCCCACTGGGCACCCGTCCACATCGGGCCGATCACTCTGGATCTTTCGCCGACGAAACACGTCGTCATGCTGCTGATTGCAGCATCACTCTGCCTGATAACCCTGCTCCTCGCTGCGCGCGCCCACAAGCGACAGCACCTGACCTCCGGGAAGCCGCAAGGATTCGCGAACGGGGTTGAAGCGCTGGTCCTCTACATCCGGCAGGAAGTTGTGCTGCCGAATGTCGGACACCACGGCGAGAGGTACGCGCCGGTTCTCCTCACGATGTTCTTCTTCATCCTCTTCGCCAACCTCCTCGGGCTCGTTCCCTACGGCTCGACAGCCACGGGAAACATTGCCGTCACGGGGATGCTCGCGATCATCACGCTCGTCGTGGTTGAGGTCGCAGGCATGCGGGCTCTCGGCCCCGCGGGCTACATGAAAACGATCGTCTACTGGCCGAGTGACCAGCCGTTCATGATGAAGGCGCTGTTGACGCTCATCATGACGCCCATCGAGTTCATGGGGAAATTCACAAAACCGATTGCGCTCGCTCTACGACTCTTCGCAAACATGACAGCCGGACACATCGTTGTGCTCGCGCTGATTGGTCTCATCTTCACCTTTGGCAGCTACGCGATTGCCCCGCTCCCGCTTCTGATGGCGCTGGCGATCATGGTTCTCGAAGTGTTCATCGCTTTCCTCCAGGCCTACGTGTTCGTGCTCCTCTCGAGCGTGTTCATTGGTCTGATCCGCGAAGGCGCGCACTGATTGTACTCAGCCAGCGGGCTGAGGAATTCCGTTGGGGCGCAAGTCCCGTTGACGGATAGCGAAACGATGGCGCGTCTCCATCGACAACTGCAGTAGACAACGGAGCTTTACAATGGATTTCTTTCCACTTCTTCAGGCAGTCACGTACACGCGTGAATTCGCCGCCGCATGGGCCCTCATGGGCGCCGGCATCGGCGCAGGCATCGCAGTAATCGGAGCAGGCATCGGCATCGGCCGCCTCGCCGGCCAGGCGATGGACGGAATGGCGCGTCAGCCGGAAATGGCAGGCCGCATTCAGACGGGCGCAATCATCTTCGCAGCACTCATCGAAGGCGCCGCGCTCTTCGCAATCGTCGTGTCGTTCCTGATTCAGGGCAAGTTCACTTTCTAAATCATTTCCCGGTGATGCGCGCGATCAGCGTGCATCACCGGATCTTTTCTGGTGACATCAATGACTGCACTGCTTCCATTTCTAATGCTGATCCAGGAGCACGCCGCCGCAACCGAAGGCGCCGAGGCTGCCAAGGGCGGGCTGCTCACGCCATCGGGCGGGCTCATGTTCTGGACGCTCATCATATTCGTCCTGCTGTTCTTCATTCTTTCACGCTACGCTTTCAAGCCGATCACAGCTGCTGTCGAAGCGCGTGAAAAAGCGCTCGAAGATGCGATTGCCGGAGCAAAGGCAGATCGTGAAGCCGCCGCCCAGCTTCTTGCCGACCATCGCGCCCAGATCGATGGAGCGCGAGCCGAGGCGCAGAAGATGATCGTCGAGGGACGACAGATTGGCGAGAAGGTCCGCCATGACATGATCGAGGAAACCCGCGTCCAGCAGCAGGACATGCTCGAACGCGCTCGTCGCGAGATCGAGGGCGAGAAGCAGCGCGCAATTGCGGAGCTGCGCCGTGAGGCGGTCGACCTTGCGATCGCCGGAGCAGGCAAGGTCATCGAGAAGAATCTTGACGACGCGTCGAACCGGCGCATCGTCGAAAGTTTCCTCTCTTCAATTCCATCGCAGCCGACGAACCGCTGATGCGCGATTCGACGATCGCAAAGAATTACGCCGAAGCGCTCCTCGAGCTTGCGCGCCGGGCCGAAGATCCGGCCGGCTGGGGCAAGTTGATTCGCGACGTCGCTGCCGGCGTGCAGGGCGACATTACGCTCAAGCACTTTCTCGAATCGCCAAAGATCAGCGAAGCACAGAAGAACGACGTCTTCTTCCAGGCGCTGGGCGACCGCGTACCGCGGCATTTCCTCCGGTTCCTCCAGACTCTCGTTCGCAAGCGCCGGCAGATGCTGATTCCGGAGATTGCAGTCGAGTACGACAACCTCCTCGATGTTCACGAGGGGCGTGTCCACGCGACGGTGACTGTCGCAACTGAAAGCACTGACGCCGAAGTATCCGAAATCGCCCGCGAACTGTCTCGCGTCGTCGGCAAGACTGTCGTCCCGCACATGCATGTGAACCCCGCAATACTTGGCGGCGTTGTCGTGAAGATCGGCGACACTGTGATGGATGGCTCCGTTCGCCGCCGACTTGCCCGGCTCAAAGGGCAGATGCTGGCTCACTAGTGGAGTGATTCTGGGCGGGAGAATTCCTAGCAGTCTCCCGTTCTTTTTTTGCCGAAGATTTCCTAGCGGTCCTTCTTCCTGTCGTTGATCAGCATTGTGCCGACCATCCAGAGCCCGAGCCCGGCCGCGATCACGATGCAAGCGATGCCGAGACCGCGCCAATACTGCAGCATCGAGCTGCCAGCGATGAGCAGGCCCGCAAGCACGAGCCCGGTGAATATCCGATTCGCGATCTTCTCCATCCCGCTCAGCAGCATCGGCAGCTGTGGAGCGTCGACCCTGAACGCAAAGTCATTGCGTGCCATACGCTCGGTGATCACGTCAATCCGCCGGGGCAACGCGTTTACAAGGTCGCTCGTGTCGCTCGCCATCTGAAACAGCCTTCGCGGCGAAAGATCCCGCTGCGCACGCTCGTTAGCGATGTTCGACGCGTAATCGCGCATCGTCTCGGATGGGTTGAATCCTGGATCGAGTGCCCTGGTGACCGCGTCGAGATTGAACAACGCCTTTGCGAGCAACGTCAGCTCGGCAGGCAGTTTCAGACCCTCGCGGTAGCCTATGCCTATCATCTGATAGAGAACCAGTCCCGCCGGAGTGTCTCCGACCGATTGATCTGCGTGTTTTGCAATCAGCGATGCGACGTCCCTCACGTACGCCGTGCGATCGAAGTTCTGACCATGCTCGCCGATCTCGATCAGCACCTCTGCTGCGGCGTCGCCCTGATTCTCCGCCATCGCGAGCAGGAGCCGGATCACTGCAGTGCGCATGGAATCAGTGAGGTGCGCGGTCATTCCGAAGTCGATCATCGCCAGCTTCGGATCGCCCGGATCCGCGACCTCTGTTGCCTCTCTCATCGCCGTCGCTTCGGTACGCATCAGCGGAGTGGCTGCCGGCCGCTCCTCTGACCGGCGATCGAGCGCCGCTGCCTCCGCCGGGGTCAGCGGATTTTCGCGTCCGGGAAACACCACGAAGATGTTTCCGGGGTGCGGGTCGGCGTGGAAGTGACCAGTCGAAGTGATCTGGTGCAGATAGGCTCTCGCGAATTCATCAGCCAGCGGCTGGAGATCGTAGTCGATTCGCGTAATAGGCGGGATGGCGCTGATCTTCACGCCGCGCACCCGCTGGGTGGTCATCACGCGATGTGTCGTGTACGCGTCTATGACGCGCGGTATAAGTATGTGAGGGAAACCGACCAGCGACCTGCGGAAGCTTGCCGCGTTGCGCGCTTCAGTCCTGTAATCGAGCTCGTCGACGAGAGCTCGCTCGAGCTGCTGCACAACACCAATGACATCCACCTTGTCGCCCGCCGACGTATGCTCGGCCAAGAATTCGGCCAGCTCCCGGAAGAACTCTATGTCGTCTGAGAGAATCTCCCTGATTCCCGGCCGCTGAACCTTCACGACCACATCCCGCCCATCGCGCAGCGTTGCGGCGTGCACCTGCCCGAGTGAGGCACTGCCGAGCGTCTCCCTCTCGAACGACCCGAACAGTTTGTTGATCGGCGCGCCGAGCTCTTCCTCGATGGTGCTTTCGACATCGGCAAAATCCATCGGCGGCACGCTATCCTGGAGATTCTCCAGTTGTCGAACGTACGCGGCAGGCAGGAGGTCGGGCCGTGTCGACAGAACCTGGCCGAGCTTGATGTAGGCCGGGCCGAGCTCGATCAGCCGCTCCTTGAACGCCTCCGCTTTCTCGTCGGAGCCAATTGATTCCACTGGCTCATCGAGGGCGGCCCCTTGAAGCCTCATGAGCGTCTGACCCCGCGCGAACTCCATCAGGCCGTATCGCGTGAAGAGTCCGAGCGTCGAGGCAAGGCGCGGCAGGAACCGGGGCGCGAGGATCATAATGCCGGGAAAAGGCAGAAAGTGTGCCGGTCCCAATTGCCCGTAAACCATTGAATTGGAGATATTTACGAATGACTGACTCTTCACCGGCGTCTCAGGCGCCAACAACCACCGGCAGAGTGGGTGTCACGATCGTACCCAAGCCCTGGGGGCATGAAACGATCTGGGCTCACACGGACCGGTACGTTGGAAAGATCCTGCACATCAAGGCCGGGCAAGCACTCTCGGTTCAGTATCACAACAGGAAAGATGAAACCGTTCATCTTCTCTCCGGCGAGCTCATCTACAGGGTGAACCTCGGCGGGGAACTCGAGGACATGCACCTCACCGCGGGCGAATCGTTCAGGATCAGCCCGGGCACAATCCACCAGATGGAAGCCGTTACCGACTGCGACGTGTTAGAGGCGTCTACACCCGACCTCGACGATGTCGTTCGGCTTTCCGACAGATATGGCAGAGAGGGGACAAACGCTCCATGAAAGTCATAATTCCACTCGCAGGTAAGGGCACGCGTCTCCGTCCGCATACTCATGTAACGCCGAAGCCGATGATGCGGGTGGCGGGCAAGCCGGTGATGTCATACGTGCTCGATGAGCTGCGGGACCTCGGCGGAATCGAGGAGATCATCTACATCACTGGTCACCTGAAGGAGAAGGTCGAGGAGTTTGCGCGGCAGAGTCTCGACATTCCGTCGGTCTTCATCGAGCAGAAGATTCAGGACGGGACTGCGGGCGCAATCGCCCTGGCCCGCGAGCATGTGGATCAGCCGGTGCTGATCATCTTCGTCGACACGATCTTCGACGCGGATCTTTCGGTGGTTAACAACAGCGACGCTGACGGGATAATCTGGACGAAGGAAGTCGAGGATTATCAGCGGTTTGGCGTCGTGGTGACTGACGACGCAGGCAACATGACGAGGATCGTCGAAAAGCCGAACACGCCGATCTCGAAGCGTGCAAATATCGGCCTATACTATATAAAGAACTGGAAGCTGCTCTTCGAGGGGATCGACCATGTGCTCGCGTCGCCGGCCAACAAGGGCGAGTTCTACCTGACCGATGCGTTCCAGTACATGATCGAGAAGGGAGCAAAGATCCAGGTGATCGACGTTGCGGGCTGGTACGATGCCGGAAAGATCGAGACCATGCTCGAGACCAACGAGACGATGCTCGCCAAGGGGCGTGCCCGGAGGCCGGGACCGTCTGCCGACTGCACAATAATAGATCCCGTTTACATCGAGGATGATGTCACACTGTCGTCATCGACGATCGGCCCCAACGTGTCTATCGGGAAAGGCAGCGTCATTGAGGGATCGACGTTGACGCACTCGATCGTTGGCACCGGCGCACGAATCGTCAACTCGAAGATCTCGCGATCACTGGTGGGGGACGACACGGTACTGGAGGGAGTTGTCGGCGAAGTGACTGTTGGTGACAACTCCGAGGTGCGGGTATCGCACGGAGGCTGAGCCGGAATGTCGTTGCGCTCGGAGGGGTAAGCTTCCTCACCGACGTCGCAACGGAAATGATCTACCCGCTGCTGCCGGTTTTTCTTAGCAGCGTACTGGGAGCCAACGCAAGTTTTATAGGAGCGGTAGAAGGCGCCGCCCAGTCAGTCGCGGCGCTCCTGAAGCTCGCAAGCGGGTGGTGGTCAGACAAAGTAAGTAAGCGGAAGCCACTGATCGTAGCAGGGTATGTCATCGCCGCTGCGGCTCGCCCGTTCATTGCGCTTGCCCAAAGCGCCACCGTCGTGCTGGGTATCCGACTCATCGATCGTGTGGGAAAGGGGATACGTACCGCCCCGCGGGACGCCCTGCTTGCTGATTCCACGGAACCGGAGTCACGGGGGCGGGCATTCGGCTTTCATGCATCGATGGACAATGCCGGCGCAGTCGCAGGGCCGCTCGTTGCGTATACGCTGCTGACCTATTTTGACGTCTCGATACGGAATGTTTTCTGGCTCGCGTCGATACCGGGAGCCCTTGCCGTTGTTGTCCTTGTCGTCGCGGTGAAGGAAGTCGAACGTCACCGGCCTGATTCGAAAACCGACGTGACGCCTGACTTGGCGTCGCCGCAAACCCTGGGTCGCCCGTTCTGGATGTATTTGGTGGTTGTATCGATCTTCACGCTCGGCAACTCCACCGATGCGTTTCTTCTGTTGCGGGCAAACGAGCTCGGAGTGGCTGTTGCACTTGCTCCAATCCTCTGGGCCCTGCTGAATCTCGTAAAGGCGACATTTGGTACATGGGGTGGTGCGCTGTCAGACCGGATCGGGCGGAAACCCCTCATCATTGCGGGTTGGCTTCTCTATTCCGCGGTGTATCTCGGATTCGCTCGCGCTACCGCGCCGTGGCACGCGTGGGCGCTCGTCGCGAGCTATGGTATGTTTTACGCGTTGACTGAGGGGACTGAGAAAGCGCTGGTCGCTGATTTTGTCCCGGCAGAGAAGAGGGGCGCGGCTTTCGGTTGGTTCAACCTGGCAATCGGTCTTGGAGCGCTTCCGGCATCGCTGCTCTTTGGGGCCATCTGGGATCGTGCCGGCTCTCCAAACGCATTCGGCTTTGGTGCCTTGATGGCTCTGTTGGCAGCGACCGCTCTGATGTTTGTCAGGCCGCGCAGTACTACGTTCGGGAACTGACGGTCCCGCCTGCTGTATTCCGTTACGGTAGCTGCTTCGGGGACGTCTAATCCGGATGACTCAGACATCAAACCGCCGGTATCGTCCCCTCCTGGCGATCGCTGTCCAGGATCGCAGGACTGCGCGTGCGGTGCTGCTCGTGATTTTGCTTTGGGCATTTATCGCGTGGGCGATCACGAGCATTCTCGCTGGCCGGGGTGAGCCGTTCGATTACGCAATTCATAGTTTCTCGATCGCAGAGCTCCGGATCGTGCTGTGGATAGGCACGGCTTTCACGACTCTGGGCATCCTCGGGGCAGCCTGGTCGTTCGTGCAGATGGGGAAGGGGCTGTGGCGCGAAACGAGCGCGATCAGCTTCGGCTTGAAATTCACTCCCAACGGCAACGGTCGATTCGATGCGGTCGTTCGCTGGTACGGCGCCCTTCTCGTAATGGCAGGGGTCGCAATGATACCGCTCGGCGCGTCACTGCTATTCATCCTCGCAACGTGCCGCTACATGCGCGACTTCTAGCGGCTCAACAGCACCGGGAGCCCGGCTTGTTGTAGCGATTCTCCAGACGGTCGCACATGAACTGATCGCGGCTCATCGGCTGTCGTTCGGGGTGCGCCTGCATCTCGTGTGACAGGTACCGCTCGTAGTCAGGCGCACCAAGCATTGCGCGGATGTTCCGCGCGATGCCAGCAATAGTGGCGCTGAGTCGGCCCGTCACGGCGCGTCCGG
>JAYUWU010000174.1:0-9294 GCA_043753365.1 Gemmatimonadaceae bacterium
CGCAGAAGTGCGGAGGAGGGCGTTCAAGCCGTCGGTTGAGGCGTGCCGGATTGTTCCGGGGGCGCTACCGTTGTCGGCTGGAGTGGTTGGGGCAGTAGCAACATTCCGCGCGCAGACTTTAGGGGACCTGTAAGAACGCGGTTTGAAGTTTCTGTTATTGCTGAATGCTGGCGGGGTTAGCTGGCTCCACTGGTTGGTGCCGCGTTTTGCGTTGCCCGTTTCGCGTTATCTGTTTTGCGAAACAATGGCGACGGTAAATGTCACGCGCGAAGCCGGTTTCCGAGCGTGTGCCGTTGACCAGTTGCCGGGCGTGCGTTACCTGTCCAAACGGAGACACGCGACGGATAACGCGAAACGGGAGACGCAAGACGCGGCATTCTGCCCCATTGCACCGGGCGCGACTGTGAAATACCAAGGATCTGTAAGCACGATGGTTTGAAGTTTCTGCTACGGCTGAATGCTCGCGGGGTTAGCTGGCTCCACTGGTTGCTGCCGCGTTTTGCGTCGCGCGTTTCGCGTTATCCGTTGTGCGAAACAAGGGTGACGGTAAATGTCACTCGCGAAGCCGGGTTTTCAGGCCGCAGAGCATACGGCGGGTGTCGACAGTCGGCTTGCTCAGGCGCTTCCACTGCCGATCCGTGATTATCCCGTAGTCCCGCGTTAACTGCAGCTGGTACTCGAGTTCTGTTGCGGACTTGATGCTGATGTCCAGGAATCTCGCAAATTCCTTGTTGCTGTCAGCTCCGCACCCCTCGGCGATATTGAACGGAACCGACTCGGCCGATCTAATGATCTGGTCCTTGAGCCTGCTGTATCCACGCCTGGGGAATTTGTCCGTCATCTTACGGACTGCGAGTGCAAGCACGTGTGCCTTTGCCCAGACGCGCAACTTCCGAAAATTCTGCACGCTTCAAAATCGCGCGCATCAGCCCCGGTGCCCTCACCGTCTCTCAGCGCCTGTGATCAGTTCCCCGCCGGTGCTTTACCCGTCCAGACGAAAACGCGCGACGGAAAACGCACAACGCCCAACGCAAGACGCCGCATTCTGCCCGATTGCCCCAGAAGCCACGATGAAAACCGACGCTACCTAGAACTACCTCCGTATAACCGACAATACTTTCCCATCAACATCCGCCGGCGCCTGAATCCCCAGCATCCTCGCCATACTCGGCGCAAAATCGACAGTCTCCGCCCGGGATGTATCTCGCCCGGCTCGAATCCCCGCCCCAAAGAAAATCATCGGCACGTGCCTGTCGTACCACCATGCAGTTCCATGACTGCTCCCTCTCGGGCCGCGTAGCATGCCCGGCCTGAAGCGAATCTCGACCCCCTCCCGCGCGAACAAGCCCGAGACCCGCCCCGGGTACATCGATCGCCGCTCCATCACCTCGAAACTGTCGCGCGGCTGACCGCGGGAAAGCTCTTCGTGCGTGTACGCTTCGACGACGAGCGGGTGCTTCTTCAACTCCCGAGCAAGCTGCCGCGCGCCAGCAGCTGCGTCGGGGTTCGAAGCCGCGGCGCGGCGAAGTGAATCGAGCATCGTCAGCTCAGCCGTCGTGGCTCGGTGACCGAACTCCCCGCGAGCGAGCAGGTCTTCAGGACTGTCCGTGACGCCGTGATCCGCGCTCAGCATCATCGTCCACTTCCCCGCCCCGACCGTGCGGTCAAGAAATGTGAAGAACTCGCCAAGTTCCTTGTCGAGCCGAAGCAGGTTGTCGAGTTGCTCACGACTAAGCGGCCCGAAGGCGTGTCCGATGTAGTCGGCGGTTGAAAGCGACACGTTGAGGAAGTCAGGCGAAGCATCCCGGCCGAGTTCGAGCGACGTGACCATGGTGCGAGCCATTGAGAGTGTTGCAACGTCGAACTGAGGTGTTGCGATCCACCATGACCAGAATGCGTTGGGACGTCCCTCGACTGAGAAGCGGTGCGGGAAGAACGTGTTGATTCCGTTCCCCTCGGTGGCAATCGTATCACGGTTGGCGCGCGCCAGTGCGTTTTGCGGAACGCGAAGATTCCAGACGGTGTCGGCCCTGTGCGTCTGCAACGTCGTCTCGTTGAATCTCGTAATCCATGCTGGATCGCTGTCACGATAGTATGTCGACGTTACGAATCGTCCGGCCGATACATCGAACCAGTAGACGTAACCGCGAGTATGACCGGATGCCTGAACGGCACCGCGGTCCTTCCCCGACACCGACGCAATCTTCGATCTTGGATCCGCCGCGCTCATCCAGTCGGCCAGCCCGGGCCTCATCGAATGAACAGGTGAAATCCCGGCAGCCGTCGGATGCCCTACGATCCTCACAGTCGAGTCTGCGATGTTCGCCACAAAAGCCCAGCTGTTACCAACCCTTTCGTACCACGCATTCCCGACGATGCCGTGTTTGTTCGGATGCACTCCGGTGCCGAGTGAGGCATGACCCACGGCGGTCTCGGTAGCAGCATGTGCGTGAGACCCGTTCACGTACGAGTAACCCTGGTCCCTCAACCGTCGAAACCCGCCAGTGAACAGGCCATCATATCGGTCGAGAAGGTCTGACCTCAACTGGTCGACGACGACGAGCATGACCAGCGCCGGTCGAGCCCCGGAGCCGGAAACTCCGGGCGGCGCGCCTTGCGACGACGAGCCTGACGCACAGGCCGAAAGCATCGCCACGCAAGCTGCAAGCGTCGCAATTCGAACAAGCTTCATTCTTTGATCCCCGTTTCACGGCTGTCGGTGTGTAGTGGATACTGCCCCTGCGCAAGACCGCGATTTTCTGCGCAACCCTGAATAAGCTTATACCCGATGCCACAGCTAGTCACCCAACCACACGTAACGAGTCCGAACCGCCGGAGAGTCGGCGTCATCGGGAGCTTCGTCTGGGATGTCATCCACGGCCGAGACCCGCGCGACGCGCCAGTCGAGGAATGGGGTGGCATCACTTACGCGCTTGGCGCGTTCGAGGCCGCCCTGCCGGAATCGTGGGAGTTCGCGCCAATCGTGAAAGTTGGATCGGATCTCGCGCCGCAGGCGCGTGAGTTCCTGCGGTCATTCAGGCGTATCGCGGCCGACGCCGCTCCGATCGAAGTCGCCCAGCCGAACAACCGGGTGACGATCAGGTATCAGAGCCTCGAGCGGAGATCGGAGCGGCTCTCAGGTGGTGTGCCAACCTGGAACTGGCTCGGTCTCAAGCCGCTGCTCGCGGACCTCGATGCGCTCTACATAAACCTCATCAGTGGCTTCGAGCTCGACCTGGAAACAGCACAGCTGATCCGGGCGCACTACGACGGACCGATTTATTGCGACGTCCACTCCCTGCTGCTGGCGAGGCAGCCGGACGGACTGCGCACCCTGCAACCGCTCGAGAATCCCGCCGCGTGGTTTCGGTGCTTCGACATTGTGCAGGTCAATGAAGATGAGATGTCAATGATGGCGCCCGACCCGCTCGCACTGGCCGCGATGGCCCTCAGCGTCGGGGTCACGGTCATCAACGTCACACTGGGCAGGCGCGGGGCAGCATATATCGCGGCACCCGGATTCGACCGCCTGGCAGACCTCGAGCGCGGACGTCTTGCGCCGGCCACCGGAGCCTTGAGGACGGAGTTGATCCCTGCCGCAGCATCCCGCGATCTCGACGGCGGTGATCCTACAGGGTGCGGGGATGTGTGGGGGGCAACATATTTCTCACGACTGCTGGCAGGTGACGACATTCGCACTGCAATGCAGGCGGCAGCGACAGCTGCTGCACGCAACGTCGATCATCGCGGAGCCACCGGGCTCGCGCAGTACCTGAAAGGAGAACTAAGCGTCAAGTGACGACCGTCATCAACATGCCGCCATCACTCGACGACAAGTCGTTCGAGCAGATATTCGATCAGCTGGCAGCGGTTCCCCCCGATGCAAAGGTTCTGCTCGATGCGCGGCACACGCGCTGGGCGTCGCCTTATGGCCTGACGGCGTTGCTTACGGTCGCTCAGACCCGCCTCGAGCGCCCAACGATTGCCGTACCTGAAAACGAGGACACTGCGTCATACTGGGGACGCGCGAGTTTCTTCAAGCACGCCGACACTGTGTTCGAGATTTCCGGCCGGGTGCCGAGGACGCGCCAGAGCGCGGAGTCGAGCGTATTGCTGGAGGTGACTCCAGTCGTCCATACTCAGGACATTCACACCGTCGTCGAGAACATCCAGCAGCGCGCACGGGCAATTCTCCAGGAAAAGCTGCATCTTCAGTCGCAGGTCACGATGCGTTTCACGATGGTGCTGTCGGAGATCTGCCAGAACGTGATCGAGCACGCGGGCGCCGGCGGGTGGGTAGCGGTCCAGTCATACAAATGGCAGCAGCGTCTCGGAGGACGTAACGTGGTGGTGATCGCGGTCTGCGATGCGGGAATGGGCTTCAGGAAATCACTCGAGTCGTCTCCGAGCCATCGGCCGGACGACAGGTGGGGCGATCGCATGGCTCTCGAGGAAACCGTGATGCGAGGCGTGACGAGGTTTCGTGACCCGGGCCGCGGTCAGGGTCTGGCGGGCGTCAAGAAGTTTATCGGCACGTGGCAGGGCAAACTGAGCGTGCGCAGCGGAACTGCGCGAATCGCAGTGGTGCCGTCGTGGGACAACGACGAGCCTATGTACGAGAACCTCGCGCCCTTCCCGGGATCGCAGGTGCAGATCACGATTCCTGAAAGGCTGCCCGATCAATGATCAGTCACATCGACGTGAGCAGCGTGCTCAAGCGCAGCGTGTGCGACCTGTACTCCAATCTCGTCACCCGGCCAACGGGCGCGGCGGTTCGAATCGGCATCGAACATCATCTCGATGAGATCGGTGACAAGGCGCTGGCAATTCTCGATTTCTCACACGTTGGCCTGCTCGATTTTTCGTGCGCGGACGAAATCGTCGCGAAGCTGCTGATGCAGTACGTGAGCGTCGACATTCCGCGGCGCGAAGTCTACTTCGTGTTCTACGGGATGAACGAGTCGCACATGGATGCGATCGAGTCAGTCCTGGAGCGCCACGACCTTGCGCTCGTTACGCAGCTTGCGGGCGGTGTCGCGCAGCTCATCGGCACTGTCGATGGCGAGCAGCGGCAAGCCTGGGAGAAGATATGCGAGATGGGAAGCGCGCTTCCTGCAGATCTCGCTGCAGCGTGCGGCATGCCCACTGAAAAAGCGGCTCAGACTCTGGAAACCCTGTGGCGAAGGCGCCTCGTGATCAGGCAGGAGAGTGGCTACTTCCCTCTCCGGAGCGCGTTGCAGTAATGAAGCGCATGAGGCCTCCCGCGACGAACATCGATCTTGGCTCGCGATTTCAGCCGCAGCTGATGGTCTGGGAGTATGTCGCAACAAAAAAAGGTGAGCCTGACCGCGGGCCGATGATACGCCTCCGCCGCTCGGAGGCCCGGATACGGCTTGTCGATGACGGAGAGCTCGTGTGGGTGCAGGGTCCTCGCCGAAAAGAGATCGCAGTCCTCGTGATCGACGAAGCCGTTCCTGAGGGCAAAGTCGCACTCCGCGACATCGCGGGAGTAACGCTCACGGAAAAGGTGGTCGTCACGAAGCCCGATCTCGACACACCGCCGAATTCGCGGCAGGTTGGCTGATGACCGCGCCGAAGAAACCTCGCCCCACAGGTCAATCCACGATCGCCATCCATGGCGGTGCGGAAACCCGCGCATCAGGCGCACCAATCGCGTCGCCGCTCACGCAGTCGGTCAACTTCGTTCAGGACTTTGGAACGGCCGAGGGCCTGAAGTACACGCGGTACGGGAATACCCCGAACGCCGAGATCGTGCAGAAGCGTATTGCCTTGCTCGAGGGTGCCGAGGAGAGTCTGGTTCTTTCGAGCGGAATGGGGGCGACGTCGTGCGCGTTGCTCGCATTGCTGAGGCCCGGCGATCACCTGCTGTCGGCATCGTGGATCTACGGCGGTACGCGAAGGCTGTTCGACGATGAATTCGTGTCGATGGGGATCGAGGTAAGCTATGCGAACCCCGACGAACGCCGCGTCTGGCGCAATACCATCAGGCAGAACACGCGCGCCATTTTCATCGAGTCGCCGGCGAATCCGACGAGCCGCGTGATCGACATTCCCCAGTTGGCAATCCTCGCGCGAAACCAGGGCGTGGCGCTGGTGGTGGATTCGACTCTCGCGAGCCCGATCAATTGCCGGCCGATCTCGCTGGGCGCCGACGTCGTGATTCACTCAGCGACGAAATACCTGAACGGTCACTACGACATTCTCTGTGGCGTTGTCGCCGGAACCTCGTCTTACATAGAAGAAGTGCGACGGAAGATGATAGTGTGGGGCCAGGCTCCCGACCCGTTCGCCTGCTGGCTGCTCGAGCGCGGGCTCAAGACACTCGATGTTCGCGTGCAGCGCTCGAACGACAACGCAATGCGAGTCGCCGAATGGTGCCAGGGGCGGCCGGAAATCAGGAAGGTTCATTATGTCGGGCTGCCGGATCACCCCGACCACTCGCTCGCGAAGAAACTTCTCGACGGGTTCGGGGGTCTCATGTCAATCGAGCTTGCCGGAGGCGTGGAAGCTGCAGACAGCTTTGCGCGCAAGCTGCGCATGATCTCGTACGCTTCCAGTCTTGGTGGCGTTGATACGCTCGCGGTCGAACCGCGCTTCAGCTCACATGCGCATATGACGAGCGAACAGCGCGCAATAATCGGAGTTCCTGACGGGTTTCTTCGTCTGAGCATTGGCATTGAGAATTTCGAGGACATCATCGCCGATATCGCCCAGGCGCTACAGTAGCAGAGCATGATCCGACTTCACGATGTAGCCAAGGAGTACACGCGCACGCGTGTAGCCCTGAGCCATATCACGCTGCAGGTGCGGCGTGGCGAGTTCGTCTTCCTCATTGGTCCCAGCGGCTCGGGAAAGACAACGATCCTCAAGCTTCTCTACATGGAGGAGAAGCCGACGCACGGCGACGTCTGGGTGAGCGGCGTCCACGCAAACACGGCCAGCCGCAAGGAGATATCGCAGCTTCGGCGCAGGCTCGGCATCGTGTTCCAGGATTTCCGCCTTCTCGAGGATCGCACCGCTGAAGAGAACGTCGCGTTCGCCCTCGAGGTAACGGGCGCACCATCATCGGCAATACCGCAGCGCGTTGCTCGCGTCCTCACCCAGGTAGGTCTCGCATCCAAGGCGACACACCTTCCACGCCAGCTTTCCGGCGGTGAACAGCAGCGAGTCGCAATCGCGAGAGCGCTGGTCAACGATCCTTACTTCCTTCTCGCCGACGAGCCGACGGGAAACCTCGATGAGCGCGCGTCACGCGGCGTGCTCCAGCTGCTTCGGGACATCAATGCCGCGGGAACGTCGGTGATCATGGCCACCCACGACCTCGAGATTGTGCGTCGCGCCGACAACGCGAGGACAGTGGAGCTCAATCACGGCCGCGTCGTTTTCGATTCTGCCGAGACGCCGCCGCCTGAAACGCGATACACTCCGCTGCTCGGACAGCCGGCAATCGGCGGGCCGAGCGAAGGCAACTGGCCGGCGCCGCCGGGAGACGAGAAGTAGATGCTTGCGGTAAGAGAAGCACTCAACGCAAGCCGTCGCGCTCCACTCCTCAGCATCCTCGGCATCGTGACGATTGCGTTCTCCCTCTTTGCATTCGGCCTGTTCGCGCTGGTCGCAGTCAACATCAGGCACGCACTCCGCAACGTGGAGCAGCGCGTCGAGATTCGCGCCTTCGTCGCCGAGGGAACATCGGCAGACGCGATAGCCGCGGCGATGGCTGACATCGCTGTCTTTCCCGAAGTCGCGAACGTCGACTATATCACGCAGGAAGGCGCGCTCGAGCGGGCGCGCCGCGATATGGGCGAATTCAGCGACGTCTTCGAGGAAGCGATGCTCCCCGCCTCGCTCGACATCCACCTGAGACCAGGCCTTCGTGATCCGGGCACGGTCGAAGCCGTTGCCGACCGGCTCAAGTCATATCAGTTCGTCGACGACGTGAGATATGGCGAGGAGTGGGTCCAGAAGCTCTACCAGCTGCGGACGATTGCTGCTGGAACCGGACTCGGCCTTGGCCTTGCCTTCGCTGCAGTGTCGATCATCATAATCGGCGCTACGATCCGCGTCTCGGTTCTCGCGCGGGCCCGCGAAATCGCGATAATGCGCCTCGTCGGCGCGACTGACTCTTTCGTTCGCGCGCCTTTCCTGATCGACGGCTTCGCCAAGGGGATACTCGGCGGCCTTCTGGCGATCGGCTTGACGTGGCTGACCTATCGGCTGGTCAACACGCAGCTCTTCGCCGTTGTTTTCTTCGATCCGCGACTGATCGCCGTCGGACTCCTTTGCGGCGCTCTCATCGGAGTGCTGGGCAGCGCGACATCGGTATGGAGCCACCTGCGACGTATCTGAGGCGCGCCGTCCTCACGGGCGGCGTCGCTCTCATGTTCGCGGTCCCGCTCCACGCACAGGAGTCGGACTCGAAGATCCGCGCTCAGCAGGAGGAGCTCGCGCGCATCCGGCGAGAGCGTGACGAGCTCCAGCGGCGCGCGCGCGGACTTCAGGGGCGCGTTCATGACATAAGGGAGGAAGTGAATCTCCTGGACAGGCAGCACGATGCAACCGTCCGCGTCGTCAGGTCGCTCGACCAGCAACTCACCACACTCAACGGGGAAGTCGAGAACACGACAGCCAACCTCGTCCGCGCGCAGGATGAGGTTCAGGTGAAACGCGCCGTGCTCAACAAGCGCCTGGTCGAGATCTACAAACGGGGTCCGCTTTTTACTTTCGACGTAATGCTTTCGGCCAAGTCGTTCGGCGACCTCGTCGCGCGTTACAAGTATCTCCACATCCTTGCCCAGCGCGATCGCGCGGTAGTGAGTCGCGTTGACCAGTTACGCTCGCAGATCATCGCGCAGCGGCGCCAGCTCGTTTCTCTGCAGAGCGGTGTCGAGCAGAATCGTGTAGAAAAAACGCGGGAAGCTGAACGTCTCGCTTCCCTCGAGGCCGCTCGGACTACGAGCCTGAAGCGGGTGCAGCAGGACCAGAAGAAAGTGCAGTCGAGACTCGCCGAACTGGCGAGGACGGAGCGGCGCCTCAACAACGTGATCGGACAATTCGAGGCCGCCCGGCGCAGAGCGGCGGCGCGCCCCAACGCCGCGCCACTCGCGCCAAGCTCGATTCGTACTGCCGACCTCGGGCAGCTCGACTGGCCCGTCGACGGGTCTATCATCTACAGGTTCGGAAGAGTCGTCAATCCGAACAACACGACTACGCGGTGGAATGGAATTGGAATCGCCGCCGCGAACGGCACCTCAGTCAAGTCGGTGTCCGCAGGCG
>JAYUWU010000175.1:0-9241 GCA_043753365.1 Gemmatimonadaceae bacterium
GCTGTTGATCACCAGTTATCAGCCGAAACAGCGTTGTCTTGCCAGTGCCGTTCCTGCCGAGGATCCCCCACCTGTCACCGCGTGCCGCGGTAAAGGTGAGGTCCCGAAAGAGCGTTGTCGCGCCAAACTGAACCGAAGCTCCTGAAACCGCTATCTGGGTCAATCTGTGAGCGCCTTTTCACACGCGGCAAAACACCGCTCGAGGGTGGACACTGTATGGTCGCCCATGTGGCCGATCCTGAAGGTCGTGTCGCCAAGCTTGCCGTATCCGGTTGCGACCTGGATACCCTGGGCCTTGACCCGCGCGACGAATGGTTTTGTTGCGATCCCTTCGGGAAGCTGGATCGTCGCCACTGTCGGCGACCTGTGCGCTTCCTCGACGATGTTGGCCCAACCGAGGCCGGTCTGTTTTGCCGTCTCGATCAGCCATGATGTGGTTATCGCCGACATTTCCGAATGGCGCTCCCAGCGATTTTCGATTCCTTCGCGCTTCATTGCGTCGAGCTGCACCTCGAGTGCGTAGAGCAGGGAGAATGCAGGGGTCGCGGGCACCTGGTTGGTCTGCGCATAACGCTCCATTTCAACAATATCGAAATAGACTCCGCGATCGACGGCGGTTTTGGCGAGCTCGACCATTTCATCCGACGCGGCTGCGAAGGCGAGTCCCGAGGGGAGGGCAAATGCCTTCTGCGATCCGGTTAGAACGTAGTCTAACTTCCACTCGTCAAACCGAAGCTCAGCCCCCGCGAGCCCGCTGACACTATCGACCATGCAGAGGACGCCCCGCGAGTGAGCCGCGTCCGAAAGAGCCCTGATGTCATTCAGTGCCCCTGTCGATGTCTCGGAGTGCGTTACCAGGATCGCCCGGTACTCTCCTTGTGATAGGTAACTATCTACCTCATCCACCCCGTGCACCCGGCCCCACGGAACCTCGTACCTGTCCACAGCACGCCCGCACCTCTCAGCGATATGGGCAAACCGTTCAGAGAACGCTCCGTTCACGAGCGAAAGTATGCGCCCGGGCGGAAGCGCTCTGATCGCTGCCTCCATGAGCCCGGTACCAGACGACGCGGCGACATACACCGGTCGCCTCGTCAGAAAAACCTCCCGGAGCCCGCCCTGAATCCTGCCGAAGAGATCCTCGAACTCCGCGCTGCGATGAGGAATCATCGGCTTGACCATCGCTGCGAGAACTTCTTTCCTTACCTCGGTCGGGCCGGGAAGAAAGAAAGTCCCGAAATCGTTATCTGTCCGCATGCTCCAAGTTAGTAGGTCTTACTTCCATTGCTTCCACGCCTCCTCGTCGAGCCCGATACTGAACTGGCTCCCGCTCCTCACGAGCGGCACTCTCAGCAACAACGGCTCATCGGCTAGCTTGGTGAGCCATGTGTCATCTGACATCCGTGCATGCCTCAAGCCGAGGTCCTGAAATCTGCTCGATGCGGAATCGATCAACGCGCCAACGCCAAACTTTTGAGCAAACCTGCGCAGCTCACCCAGTGAAGCAGCCCGCTCGTTGAGATCGACGAAGTGCGTCTTGATCCGCCGCTCCGAGAAAAACCTGAGCGCCTTTCGCGTGTCCGTACTTTTTTTCACACCGAAGATCTGTACTTCCATCGATCACATGCGGGTTGAATTGTGAAAGCCGGATTCTCCGCTCCCTGGTGGATGCCGGGTCCGCACCTCCAGACGTTGTGGGGCAAATTTCTCAGGCGCGCCCCGCTTCAGCCAACTGTCGTCGAGCGCCTCAACACCCCCGACGGCGACTTCCTCGACGTTCATCGTCTTACGGGGCACGAGAACGCACCAATCCTTATTCTGCTGCACGGCCTCGAGGGCGGAATCCACTCACATTATATCCAGGGACTGCTCGGCGAAGCGAGTAGTCGCGGATGGCGCGCTGCCGTGATCGTTTTCCGCTCATGCGGAAGAGAGATGAACAGAACCCGGCGCTCTTACCACTCGGGAGAAACCACGGACCTCGCGTTCGTGCTCTCGCACCTTACCGCCGAATCCCCCGCCGCGCCGATCGTCCTCGCAGGAGCATCACTCGGCGGCAACGTCCTGCTCAAATACCTTGGCGAAACAGGCAACCGGATCTCTCCGAACGTCCGCGGAGCCGTCGCCATCTCCGTACCCTTCGACCTCAATCGCTCGTCCCGGCAGATCGACCGCGGTTTCGCAAAGATCTATCAGCATCACTTTCTCAGGTCTCTCCGGCGAAAAGCCCGCTCAAAGGTGCAGGTATATCCGGACATCATGGCCCCGGGAAATCTGAAGACCATCAGGACGATGTTCGACTTCGACGACTCGTTCACGGCACCGGTCCACGGCTTCCTCGGTGCCGAAGATTATTATGGGAAGTCGAGCTCTCTGGGATGGTTGAAGGGAATCAATATCAATACGTTGCTATTGAGCGCGGTTGACGATCCCTTTCTCCCCAGCCAGGTTCTCAACGAGGTACGGGATGCGGCTGCCGGCAACCCGTTTCTTCATCTCGAATTCAGCCGTCATGGCGGTCATGTTGGCTTTGTCACAGGACCGAATCCGTTCCGGCCCATCTACTACCTTGAACGACGCACAGTTGATTTTCTTGCAGATCAGCTTCAACGCAAACCCGCCGGTACCTGATCCCCACGCGAGAGGTTCCCAATGTTTCTGCTAACCATCCGACGCGCCGCGGTCGTTTCGCTTTTTGGACTCGCCGCAGCATGCACTGCCAACCGCGGGAGCACTCCGCCGACAACACTGCCGGCTGATGTGAACACAGCTCGGACACGGCTCTCGGAATCTCCACGACACGGCGAATGGGTGATGATCGCCGCTGGCGCTGATAGCGTTCGCGCGTGGATCGCATACCCTGAACGAAAGACGAAAGCTCCCGTCGTAGTTGTCGTCCACGAGATCTACGGACTTACACCATGGATCCGAAGTGTCGCCGATCAGCTCGCCGCTGATGGATTCATCGCAATCGCCCCCGACCTGCTGACATCGAAGAACCTGCCCAACCCCACCGACAGTGTTCCCGGGAACCTTGCCACCGCAGCGATCCGCACGCTCGACATGAACGATGTTCATCGACAGATCACTGCTGCCGCTGAATACGCGATGGCGCTGCCTGCCGCCCTGCCGCGTTATGGCATCGTTGGATTCTGCTGGGGAGGGAGCGTCTCTTTCGAGCACGCGGTCCGCTCAGCTAAACTCGGCGCATCTGTCGTTTATTATGGATCATCGCCGCCGAGTGCGTCGCTGGGCTCCGTGAGCGCTCCGGTACTTGGGCTGTATGGAGGGAATGACGCGCGCGTCAACGCGAGCGTTCCGCCTGCCGACTCCGCGATGAAAGCGCTAGACAAGACTTTTACACATCATGTATATCCGGGCGCAGGTCACGGTTTCCTCCGCCAGCAGGCTGGTCAGGAAGGCGCCAACATGACCGCGACGCAACAGGCGTGGCCTGCAACCCTCGCATGGTTCCGCCGTCACCTGGGTGCATGACCTGAATGATCCTGAAGTTCATTTACCTCGCTGCATTCCTCGCCGGGCTCGCGCTCGCCGTCAGCTCGATGCTGCACGGTGTCGAGCGCTGGCACCGCAGACGTACCGGCACGCCGTCGCCAATTCTCAACCCGCCAACAGTGGCGGCACTGCTAGCGGGTTTTGGTGCGTGCGGGTATCTGCTCACGGCGCGCACGACAGTCACCCCACTCGTAATTCTCCTCATCTCGCTGGCGACAGGAGCAGCAGCGCTCGCGGGTATGATTGTATTGATGGCAAAGTGGGCACTCCGCACACCTGAGCACCCGATGCGGCACGATGAGGAAGAGATCAACGGACAGGTGGCAACCGTCTCACGCGAGATCACGGGTGACGAGCCGGGTGAGATTACGTACTTCGCATGGGACGCCATGCACGTCATCCCGGCATTGAGTCTCGACGGCTCCACCATTCCCGAAGAAGCCGAAGTTGTGATCGACGTGATGGAAGATGGCATAGCCCGGGTCGAGCTATGGTCCGTCGTGGAGCAGCGCCTGTAGCTACATCGCGAAGAGCTTGAGCCAGGGTGGCCAGTTGCCGCTCAGCTCAAACACTTCATCGAAGTAAACCAGCCCACTCGTTTCGAAATACTCGAGCATCGGGCCTACCATTTCATCTGACGGGATCGGGCCGATTGCGATGAGCGAGCCTTCAACCCTGAACTCCGCATCGGTGAGGTTGAAACGAGCGTCAATCTCCGGACGAGCAAGGCCTGCCCGCTCGAATGCATCTTTCCTGACGAAAATCGTCGCAAATCCTTCCGTTACAGCTATTGGCATTCGTGGTATCGCTTCGGGGCTGAGGGGTCGTAATCACGCAGGTATTGGGGTTGAAGATATGCGAAACAGATCATGCGGGCCGCGAACATCAACCGTGAGAGCCCGCTCCAGATGATCCGCATAACCCTCTGCTCGCCCGATAGCGCCAATGTCGGGACCCGGCATTCAATCCCCGCTTCGGGACATTATAGGTTTAGACCGTGCACAATTTCCGCAATACATCCCCTGAGGCTCACTTCGACGTAATCGTCGTCGGCGCCGGTCACGCCGGTACCGAGGCGGCCGTTGCTGCCGCGCGACTTGGCGCCAGTGTCGGCATCGTCACGAGCTCCCTCGAGACCATCGGCCAGATGTCGTGCAATCCGGCGATCGGAGGGGTCGCAAAGGGGACCGTCGTGCGGGAGGTAGATGCGCTTGGCGGGATCATGGGCCGCGCAACCGATCTTGCCACCCTTCAGTTCCGCATGCTCAACCGCAGCAAAGGTCCAGCTGTGTGGGCACCCCGCGCGCAGTGTGATCGTGGTTTGTATCGTCGTGCTGTCCGTTCCCTGATCGAAGAGCATCGCGGACTTCAAACGATCCAGGGAACGGTTGCACGACTCATCCTCGACCCATCCAGATCCCGCGTCAGCGGAATCGTCACGCTCGAAGGCCGTGTGTTTTCCAGCCGATGTGTCGTGATCACGACAGGCACTTTCCTTCGCGGCCGCATTCATATCGGGACAGGAACCAATCTCGCTGGAGGAAGGGCCGGTGAGTCGTCAGCGACTCACCTCGCTGAGCAGCTCGAGGAAGCGGGTCTTACAGTCGAGCGCTTCAAGACCGGCACGCCTCCACGAATCGACGGGCGTTCGGTGGACTACTCGAAGATGCAGAGACAGGACAGCGAGATCGATCAGTTCGACTATTCCTGGTCGCATTTCTGGACGTCCCCGCGTGAGGATGGCGACAAGACTCGCCATCCGCCACAGATGCCTTGCTGGATCGCCCATCTCGAAGGGCAAGCGAAGGAAATCATCAAGGACAACATCGGCAAGTCAGCGATGTACGGCGGCGCTATTACCGCGCGGGGTCCGCGCTACTGCCCGTCTGTCGAGGATAAGGTGGTTCGTTTTCCCGATGCAGAACGCCACCAGCTTTTCCTCGAGCCGGAAGGACACGACACGAGCGAGCTTTATGTCAACGGCCTGTCGACATCGCTCCCCGCGGAAGTTCAACTCGACATCATGAGAACCGTTGCCGGACTCGAAGACGTACGAATGACTCGAGCCGGCTATGCGATCGAGTATGACTACTACCCGCCGACGCAACTCGACTCGACCCTTCAGGTGAAGGCCATCAGTGGTCTTTTCTTCGCGGGACAGATCAACGGAACTACCGGATACGAGGAAGCCGCCGGACAAGGCGTACTCGCGGGCATCAACGCCGGCCTCGCATCACTTGAGAGGGACAAGCTCGTTCTTGGACGTGAAACCTCGTACATCGGAGTGCTTGTCGATGACCTGATCACCTGCGGCGTCGATGAGCCATATCGTCTCTTTACTTCCCGCTCCGAGTTTCGCCTGACCGTACGTCAGGACAACGCAATTCAACGCCTGAGCGGAATTGCCTCAGCGCTTGGGCTTTATCACGAACATGAGAACGAAGTCGTCGATACACGATTGAAGGAGGAGCACACTATTCGAGAAATCGCAGCAACAACCAGCATCACGCCGGATCAGGCAAATAATTCGCTCGAGAATGCCGGAACGTCACCGCTTGTTCATTCCGTCAAGATTGTTGATGTCGCGCGTCGCCCCGGCGTGTCGCTCGAAGCTCTGTTCGTTGCTGCTGGTGCGCCCACGAATTTCTCTGCAGAGTCTTTGTTGTCTGCGGATCTGGAGATTAAGTATTCGGGCTACTTCGACAGAGAGCGCGCGCAGGCTGACCGCATGCGGCAGATGGGTGATTTCCCCATTCCCGCAGGCCTGAGCTATTCGAGCATGAGCTCGCTTTCATATGAGGCGCGCCAGAAGCTTGGCTCGATTCAGCCCGGAACGCTCGCACAAGCCTCGCGAATTCCTGGAGTCAGCCCCAGTGATATCCAGAACCTTGTGATCGAGATCGAGAAGCGAAGAGCACGAACGCCTGCTTGACGATCACCGTCTAGGTTGCCGGCGCTATAGTAGAACGCGCTCTCCCATTCCACTGAAGCAGCAAGACGGCGAAGGCGATCAACACTCCCCCAGCGAATGTCGCCCTGGTGAAGGACTCCCGTAAAACCACGACCCCGAGCATTGCGGTGAAGAACGGCTCTATCGTCGCGATGATCGAAGTTCTCACAGGACCTAGTATTCGGAGGCCACCGATGAGTGAGACGAACGCGAACACCGTCCCGACAAGCGAAAGCACCGCGAGGAGCGCCCACGCCTCAGCCGTCCCTGGAAAGCGAAGTGAGCCGGTGATTCCGCCGACAGTAACGAACGAGATGAAAACACCGCTGACCAGATAAAACGTCGATACGAGCGGTGCAACTCCATTTTGAACGCTGTTCAACGCTGGAAGATAGAGCGCGTAAAGGAGCGCAGTTCCCAACGCGAGCATTACACCTTTTGCGTTTAGATCCGCAGCGAATGGACTCCCGACCATCACAGTGATTCCCGCCATACCAACGCTGAGCGCCACGAATCTGATGAGTGTCAGTTCTTCTTTTCCCGTAATGGCCGCGATGACAGCCACCCATGCCGGGTAAGTATAGAAAAGGAAACCTAGAGGGCCGACGGGGAGGTAGTCGAGTGCAAGAAGCGAGAAGTAGGTAATCACCGCCTGGCCGCACCCACCGATGACCATGAGGCGCACGACGCGTCGCGTGCTGATACCGGTGATCACCGTGGTGCGAAGGATTAATAGCAGCACCAGCGCTGCGAGGAAATACCGCCACATCATCGCCGGCAGAAGCGGAAGACCACTTCGGGTAATCAGCAACGTCAGAGTCGTCAGAGATCCGAAGCAGCACGAGGCTATCACTATCAACGCAGTTGCTCGCGCAACCGGGCGGTTCTCAAGAATCATCGCTCCAAATTTACGCATGGCGACAGTCACGCAGGTAATCATTCGCTTCGCGCCAGGCTCCGGAGCAATTTCACACTGACACGAATGCGCCCCCTGTGAGCAAGCGTACCAACCGGAGGAATCATGACGTCGAGCAGAATGGTCGAGTTTCGCGCGAATGGCAGGACAGCGAGTGGCTACCTCTCGCTACCCGAAAACCCCGGTCCTGGCATCGTGGTTGTACAGGAGTGGTGGGGGCTCGTCGACCACATCGAGGAGCTGGTGGACCGATTCGCGGCAGAAGGATTCGTCGCACTCGCGCCTGACCTTTACAATGGGGAGAAGACAAAGAGTCCCGACCAGGCTGGCAAAATGTTGATGGCGCTCAATATCGGTGAAGCCGCGAAAGACATGCGCGGAGCCGCAAACTATCTCCACGCCCTCGACCACGTTCAACCAAAAAAAGTCGGCATACTCGGCTTCTGCATGGGAGGACAACTCGCACTTTACGCAGCGACCCAATTTCCTGAACAGTTTTCAGCTGGCGTCGACTTCTACGGCATTCACCCCAATGCGCAAATCGATCCTTCCCGGTTGCAGGTCCCCGTCCTCGCACACTTCGCCAAGCGGGACACCAACGTACCGGAGGAAAGCGCCCGCGCACTGATCAAGTCGATAGAAGCGAGCGGAAAATCGATTGAAGCCCATTTTTACGATTCCGACCACGCCTTCTTCAACAACAGCCGGCCAGAAGTCTACGACCCCGCAGCAGCCTCACTTGCATGGACGCGCACACTCGATTTCCTGCGGCAACACCTGAAGTGACGGCTTCGTGTGTGCAAGAGTGCCACCCAACAACGTCATACTGTATGCAGGTCGGAAACACCCTCAACAAGAGCAAACCATGAAGAAACTCGTTTTTCTGCTTTCAACCGTTGCCTTTGCGCCATTATCGGCACAGCAGGACGCCATTATAGCATCAGTACCATCCATTTCTATTGGTTCACGCGGGGAGGTCAAGGTTACTCCCGATCGTGCGACCATCCAGATCAGTGTTCAAACCAAGGCGCCGACGGCGGCGGTCGCGGCAGCACAGAACGCAACTCGGCAAAAGGCCGTCATCGATGCCCTTCGAGCAATGGGTATTCCGGCTGACAAAATTTCGACAACCGGCTACAACGTCATGCCCGAGCATCGGTATGAGCAAAACAGGGAACCGGTGATCATTGGATATACCGTCGTCAACACCGTCTCCGTGGAGGTCACCGACCTGACGATGGTTGGCCGGATTATCGACACGTCCATCTCCAAGGGCGCGAACATGATCTCATCCCTCAGCTTCTACGCTGCGAACACCGAGGCGGCGCGGCGAGAGGCCATTGCGATGGCGATCCGGACCGCAAGGCTCGATGCGGATGCTGCAGCCCGTGCAGCCGGCGGAAGTGTTGGCGGCCTGCTCGAGGTCAGTGTCGGCGCATACTTTCCACCGCCGCGTCCTTATGACGTGATGGCGCAGGCGCGCGTGGCAGCCGTTGCTGCCGACACTCCGATCCAGCCTGGAGACCAGACATTGACCGTAAACGTGAGCACTCGTTGGTCGTTTGTCGGGGGGCAGTAACTAGGGGCTCTTTGAAGTGTTTCACGTGAAAAATCCTTGGTAGGCAAGGAGTCACTCCGGATTTTCACGTGAAACACCTCCCCGAACCTTCCGCGAAATCGTACATTCCGGGATTCAACTCCAGCCCGGGTACCCGTGGGACGCGTCATCGCAGTTGCAAATCAGAAGGGAGGGGTCGGCAAAACGACCACCGCGGTTAATCTTGCCGCTAGTCTCGCCGCTGCCGAACAGCGAACACTCCTTATAGATGGGGATCCGCAGGGCAATGCAACCAGTGGTG
>JAYUWU010000176.1:0-3524 GCA_043753365.1 Gemmatimonadaceae bacterium
CCAACCGATGGGGGGAGGATCAGCACCTTGATTCCAGTCCTGGCCGCCACAAAATCAGCGGTCTTTCGCGAGTAGAAAGGCTCCATGATGATCACCTTCGCTCCCGTTCGCTTGATGGTCTGTATCAAACCTGCGAGGTGTGATGGTGATGGTGGGACGCCTGGCTTCGGCTCCATGAACCCGACGATATTCATCTTCGTGTAGTTCTCGAGATATCTCCAGCTGGTGTGCCATGCTACCACCGGTTTGCCCCGGATTGCCGCAAGTTGTGGCTGCCACGCTCTTTCGGCCGCAGCGAGTTTCGTTTCGAACGCTTTCAGGTTCGCGTTGTAAGCGGCGGCATTTTTCGGGTCGAGCTCGGTAAACTTCGCCTTGAAGAGCTGCGCGATCCTGCGTCCGTTGCTCGGGTCAAGCCAGTAGTGCGGGTTGCCGAGCGCGTGGACGTCGCCTCCGCTACGGTCGACTCCACCGCGTGGGACGTCGAGAAGCGGAATTGCGCGCGACACATCGAGATAACCCGCGCCACCTCGCCTGATCCTCTGGTTCCGGGCGCCGTCGAGCAGCAATGGCATCCACCCCGCTTCCAGGTCGAGTCCGACGAATGCCCACACATCTGCGTTGCGCAGCTGAAGCACGAAGCTGGGCTTGGCCTCGATGAAGTGAGGATCCTGGTAACCTTCTCCAATGTGACGTACTGTGATCTTGTTGCCGCCGACCTCACTCGCAATGTCGGCGAGGTCAGTCGTGCTCGTTACGACCTTGAGTTGTGCCACCGCAGGAGACGCGTAAAGCGCGATAGAACCTGCGGCTATCAGTAAGAGTTTCGTTTTCAGCATATCTATGACTCCGGGCCGGGAAGGCCTGTTTGGTCAGAACGGATGCGGCTTGTGTGGTCCAAGCGCGAAGGTTGCCTGGAGAATCAGCCTGTTGATCGCCTTGTCGCCTGCGCCGGGCATGTATCGCTCGAGGCCTGCTACAAGTTTGGAAAACTCGCTGGGGAAGAACTCCATATACCCCGAAGCTGCCCTTGTGTTGGCGCCATTGCGCACCGGATCGTCGAGAAAGTCGAATCGTGCTCCGAGGAATGTCCTGCGCGAAGTCTGGTATCTCGCGAAAGTGTAGCCCCCGGTGAAATTACCCACCGGGGTTACGGCTTCGCCGCCGGGCGAATCGAGCGCGACGACGAACAGCGGAAGTCTTGCCGGATTACGCTGCTGCATCACTTCCGCCTGAACGATGAACGACTTGTAGAGGCCCTGCTGGAGCGGCCTCCACCGGTACGTGAAGTCGGCACCGATCACTGACTGCCTGCGATTCACCGCTGTCAGTTCGTCGACGGCGAATCCGATCGCCTGCTCGCGCATCCCCGTGATTCCCGCGAAACTCAACTCGATATTCGCAGCTTCGCTGAGGTCCCAGTAGTTGCGAAGGCGAGCGGAATACCCGAGTCCCGAGAGTTCTTGATTCGGTGGCTCGGAGGAAATAAGATCCTCTGGTGCCTCACCGAACCTGTCTACCACTGTGCCGATTATCTCCTGGTAGAATCCGAGCGGTGCGACTACGCGGCTGAGATACACGCCGGTTCCCTTCAATCCTTCAGGTCCGAAGAAACTCTGAACTACGTATGGATACTCAATTGTGTGCAGGTCGTGGCGGTGAGTCGTGATCTGCTTTCCCACCGGCATGAGGAAGCGGCCAAGTCGCGCCTCGAATTGCCCAGGCAGCGCGGTCGCGGTCAGGTATGCCTGTTCGATTGCTGCGCCTTCCTCATCCGACAGCCCGATAAAGACATCTCCACGGAAATACGGGTCAACCGCAGCCTGAAGGGCAATCTCGACCTCCCGAATCCCGAACCGCTGGCCGCCTTCCTGAGTACTGCCTTCTGGTGAAAAGTCCGCGATCAGGTCTCCTACGACGCTGATGTCAGGCAGCAGCCTGGCGTTCACCGGTCCAGCTTGTGCTGGTGACCGGGTGGCAGTGTCGCGAGACTGCTGCGCCTCGAGCTCGCGCACGATTGCAATCGAGTCGGCGCGCGCAATGCTGTCTGCCCGTGCCACGGAATCGCGCTGCGGATTCTGCGCTATCGCCATCATTGGCGTCGCAAGAACTCCCGCGCAAAGAAGAAATCTTCGCATCAAATTCTCTAGTGATCAGGTTGATTCGCTCCGGAAACCGCTACCGAGCGCCATGCATTAATCCCGGATCGACTTCACGGGCACCGCCGCATAACGCGACGGATTGGATCTATGCGAGCCCTGAGGGAGGGGCGCGGGATCTAACGCTGCCGTGACCCGAGGAGAGCGGCAGGACTGATTCAGCGGTGAGACTCGAGCCGCTGCTGAACGGCAGGTCAGAAGCAGAGTTTCGCGCGAGGTCGCTCGAGGATAAGATCTCCCGTGCGATGCAGGCAAAACAACTGGCTTCGTCGTGCGCGTGGTGAAGCGAAGTGCCAGCTTCCTCGACGTGGGCTACTGCGTCCGACCCGCGCGTACCCTCGAGCACCGGGGCAAACGCAAGCAGAACCTGCGCGACTGTAAAAAACAGGAGCGCGGGTCGCCACAGGACGCGCGGAAGGAAAGTGGAGCTGGGCACGAAGGTCATTACCCGGCTAAGTCTAGGTCGGTTCCGGGTGAGGCGCTACAGATCAGGATTCGTGAGACTAGTCGATATACGACCGCAGCCTCTCGAGCATGCTCCGGTCCGTTATGTCCTCCTCGACCTTCGGCGTCTCGATCACCTTCGCCACCTGCGCGAGCCGCGGGTCGTTCATGATCCGCCTGAAAGCCCCTTCGCCTATCGCTCCTTCACCGATCAGCTCGTGCCTGTCGCGTCGCGATCCCAGCGGCGCCTTCGAGTCGTTAAGGTGCATCATCCTCAGCCGGTCAATCCCCATCAGGTCGTCGAACCTCTGCATCACGCCATCATAGTCAGTGGTGATGTCGTAGCCCGCTGCAAAAACGTGCGCCGTATCCATGCAGACACCGACGCGATTCCGCACGCCCTCGGGAATGCGCGAGATCAACTCTGCCATTTCCTCGAAGGTCGCACCGATGGCAGTGCCGCTACCCGCCGTCGTCTCCATCAGGATCATCGTGCCACCGGGCACTTCGTTGAGGGCAATGCCTATCGCCTCAGCGTTTCGAGCTACGCCACTCGCCCTGTCATCCATGTAGTTGCCGGGATGCGAAACCATGTAGTGGAGACCCAGCGCCTCACATCGGTGAAGCTCGGAGAGATACGATTCGATCGACCGCGCGCGCAGGGTTGTATCAGGCGACGCGAGGTTGATGAGATAGCTGTCGTGCGCGGACAGAACGCGGACGTCAGTCCCGGCAAGTGCCTCCCGGAACTTCCTGCATTCCTCGTCTTCGCATGCGCGCTCGGCCCAGCGGCTTGCCATCTTCGTGAAGATCTGCATGGCTGTCGCGCCGATCGCTTTTGCCCGTGAGGGGGCCTCGTGGGTCCCGCCGGCAATGGAAATGTGGGCACCGAGTGGAGCGGGGAGGCGGGCCTTCGTCGTTTTG
>JAYUWU010000177.1:0-3516 GCA_043753365.1 Gemmatimonadaceae bacterium
AATCGCGATCGGCGACAAGCTTATCGTTTCCGCGAAACCCGGCTCAACCGACGGCGATACTGTCCTGGTCTCGGCTATCGTCAGGCGCGGCGCCGATCCCGCCGAAATCGCCCGCAGTGAATACCAGGTCCGCCTGCACCTCGATCACCTCCAGCGAATCGCCGGTTACGGCGACCGCGTGGACAGGTTTGCCGTCGCGACACGCGGGGACAGCGCAACCGACACCGCATTGCGCGACATCAACGCAGCGGCCTTCGGATTCGAGGCTCACCGCTCGCGCGACATCGCAGTCGGCACCTCGCGGACTTTCCAGGTGGTCAGCCGGTTCCACAAGGCGATCGGAGTGATCACCATCGTCGCCAGCGCGATCTTCCTTCTCTGCATCATGCTCCTTAAGGTCGAGGAACGTCGCCGCGATGTTGCAGCGCTCAGGCTCATGGGTATTTCGGCGCGTACTGTAGTCAAAGGTGTAGTCGCGGAGGCCGCCCTCCTCGCTCTCGTGGGAAGCGCACTTGGTGTTGGTGTTGGGTGGCTCGCGTCACAGTTCATCAACTGGTACTACCAGGGGCTCTATCGCACGCCGCTCTATTTCTCGCTCGTCACGCCGTCGATCGTGACTTTTGCCGTTGTGTTGTCGCTCGTGCTTGGAATTGCTGCTGGCCTGCTGGCTTCACTGCGGCTCGTGCGAACGCCCCCTCTCGCTCTGTTCGGCCGCTGATGGTACTCCACCTGGCCTGGGCGTCCCTGCGTCGTCACACGTCGCGGACGCTCCTCGCAATTCTTGGCGTTGCCGTGGCGGCGGCGATGCTTCTCGACATGGTCATGATGTCCACCGGGTTGCGCGAATCTTTTCGCGAGCTGCTGATGTCCCGCGGCTTTCAGCTGCGTATCGCGCCGAAAGGGACTCTTCCATTCGATACCGATGCGACAATCGGAGATGTGGCCAGAATCGTCGCGACGCTCCGTCTCAACAAAGACATCATCACGATCAGCCCCGTACTCGGCTCGACGATTCACGTGCCGATCGGCACGCGTACGTTCACGAGCGCTACCCTGGGCGCAAATCCGGCAGTTCAGGGAGACTACGAACTCGTCAGCGGCAAGGATCCAATCGCGCCGAATGAGATCGCCGTCAACAATGACTTCGTCGCGGCCACCGGTGTCCGCGCTGGTGACACGATCCAGGTGTCGACGGGATACGATCCGCAGCTGCGCACTTACTCAGATTCCCGCGCTATGGTGGTTACAGGCCAGGTGAGGTTTCTCTATGGCGCCGCAAACCAGCTGGCAACCGCGATGAACCTTTCAACGGTTCAGGAAATGGTGGGCCTCGATGATAAGGCGTCGCTTTTCATGATCAAGGTGCGCGATGATGCCGATGTCGAGGAGGCCCGCGCCTGGATCGAGCGAAGCGTTCCCGAAGTCAGCGCGCTCTCCATTGCAACAGCACTCGAGCAGGTTGACCAGCGACTCAGCTACTTCAGGCAGCTGGCTTTCATACTCGGCACCGTGAGCCTGTTCGTTGGCTTTCTTCTCGTGACGACGCTGATCACCGTCTCGGTCAATGAGCGCGTTGGAGAGATCACCGTAATGCGAGCGCTCGGTGTTTCAAAGGGACACATCGTGCAGCAGATAGTTCTCGAAGGAATGGTCATCACGCTCGCAGGCGCCTTTGCCGGCCTCGGTCTCGGGCTCGTTACGGCCAGATACCTGAACGGCATTCTCGCGAGTTTTCCCGGGCTTCCAGTGGCAATCGATTTTTTCCTGTTTCAGCCCAAGGCGGCGTGGATGTCGCTTGGCCTACTCAGTCTCTCGGGCATCGCCGCGGGCGTGTACCCGTCGTGGCGCGCAGCGTCGCTGCCAATCGCGACCACACTGCGTGAGGAGGCGATAGCGTGAATCTCGTGGAAGTACGCGATCTCGCGCGCGACTATCGGTTCGGTGCGGATGACGTGCATGCACTGCGCGGCGTGACCTTCGACATATCGGAAGGGGATTACGTGGCAATCGTAGGCCCCTCCGGATGCGGCAAATCGACGCTGCTGAATCTCCTCGGAGCCATCGACAAGCCAACTCGCGGCACCGTTCGAATCCGCGGCGAAACCCCGGGATCGATGCGCGATCGTGAGGCGACGCTGTTCCGACTGCGAAACATTGGCTTTGTATTCCAGCGTTTCTACCTGATGCCCACGCTTTCGGCCCGCGAAAATGTCGAGCTGCCGATGGCAGAGGCGGGATTGAAATCAGCGGCGCGCTCGGCTCGTGCGCGGGAGCTGCTGAGTTACGTCGGACTTGGTCACAGGGAGAAACACCGCCCTTCTGAGCTCTCCGGGGGTGAGCAGCAGCGAGTGGCGATCGCGAGAGCGCTCGCCAACAAGCCGGCGATTCTTTTAGCTGATGAGCCAACTGGCGAACTCGATGCGAAGACAGGCGCGGAGATCATTGCCCTGTTTCAACAGCTTAACGTCGATGGCACCACGATCATCGTCGTGACGCACGATGACGAGCTGGCACACGCTGCCCGCCGCCGCATCCACATGCGTGACGGTGTAATCGTCGACGGATGATCTCGCTTATTGCCTTCAGGAACATAGTCCATCGGCCGTGGAGATCGGCACTCCTGTTCTTTGGCTACGGAATTGGCGTTGCGGTGATGATCGTGCTGCTGTCGGTCGGCGAAGCGCTTCTCACGCAGGCGAAGGACGAGAAACTCGTCGGCGGTGGCTCGATCACCGTATTGCCGCAGGGGCTCGACGTCGAGGTGATGAAGACCGGCGGAGTAGGTGGACTGTTCTTTTCCATCTCTCAGGCCCGATTCATTTATCAGCAGTTGCTTGCGTCACCCCGCCTTTCGAGTTCGGTAAGCGCCGCGGCACCCCAGATTGAAAACCGGCTGCTGTACCTGCGTACCCCCGATGGGCGCGAACATCCCGTTCGCGCGAGCGGAGAAATTCCAAGCCTCACACAGACAGTTCGTGGTCTGCTTTCGCTCAGCGAAGGTGAATGGGTAGATGACGATGGCGACAGGCGTTGGGCAAACCCGACGCTCGCCGAGCTTCGCCATGACATCGATCACTTTCACATTCCGCCCGATAGCGTTGCCAACAGGGAGAGCTGGGCCGAGTGGCACTACGCGAATGTATTGTCCGCTGACGGACAACGATGGGCTTTCATTTCGCTGATCGTGGGCGGAGACGTAACGAGCGAAGACTGGGGCGGGAGCGTCCAGGTGACACTCCGTGAGGAGGAGGGTCAGTCACGGAAGTTCGAATCGCGCATCCCGCGGCAGCGAGTGAAGTTCTCGACAACGTCAGCGAATCTATCAATGGGAGAGTCGAGCGTGACAGTATTGCCGAACGGCGACTATCGCTTCATCGCTCTCGCAACATCAGTAGACGGCGGTGCCCCGGTCGCCGTCGATCTTGTCATTAATCCCGCTGACCGCGCTTATTTTCCTGGAACGTCGCTCGGATCCGGTGACTTTGTCTCCGGCTATACAGTGCCGGCGCTGCGTGC
>JAYUWU010000178.1:0-26741 GCA_043753365.1 Gemmatimonadaceae bacterium
CCTGAGGGGATTGTCATCGACCGCATTGCCCTGAAGACAGTTCAGCTGCCGGTTCAGATGATTCCCGTTGGCGCATTCTCGAGCATCGACTCAGTTGCCGGTCGCGTCACGCGGATCGCCATTTTTAATGGCGAGCATATAGTGCCAGGCAGGCTTGCGCCCGTTGGTACAGGGCCCGGGCTCGAGATCAAGATTCCGCCCGGACAGCGAGCGATGGCCGTCCGGATCAACGACGTAGCAGGAATCAGCGGGCTCCTCCAGCCAAACAGCCGCGTCGACGTGCTGGTAACCATCGCCGAGAATCAAGGATCGTCAAAGCAGGTCGCCAAACTTTTCATGTCGAACATGCTGGTGCTTTCAGTCGGGGCTGATCTTCAGCGAGACACTCAGGGCAGATCGATCAACGCCACGACTGTCACGCTCGCTGTGACTCCCGATGAAGCGGAGAGGCTCGCAATCGCGATGAACACGGGGGCGATTCAGCTTGTGCTTCGTGGATACGGCGATCCTGACAGTGTTCGCACGAAGGGCGCGACGTCGACTGACGTATTGTCACAGCTTCAGGGCCAGGCGGTCCCGGTGCCTCAGCCGCGTGCCGCGACGACTACACGACCACGCGTCGTATACCGTCCGTTGCCCCCAGCTGTGAAGCCGACGCCTCCGCCACCGCCGCCTCCGCCGCCTGAGTCGGCCCTGGTGAACGTGTACAGGGCAGGCAAGGCGACGCCGCAGAAATTCGATACAGCCGGTAAGCGTTGATCACTAAGGTATTCGCCTCGGCGGATATCCGGTTCGTGCAATCCTTCGTGGAGGTTCGTCTGAAAGTTCTCACCAGGGTCCGCAAGCTGTTTCTGGTGGCAAGCGCGGTGTTTCTCGGAGTTGCCGGTGCGACTCCCGCAGCCGCCCAGCCAGGACAGATAACGCGGATCAATCTGCCTGTCGGCCGCTCGTATCCTTTGACAACGGCCGTTGGAATTACGCGGGTATCGATCGCAAACCCCGACGTCGCTGATGTCGTCGTTGTGGGCACGCGCGAGCTGGTTATCAACTCGAAAACCGCTGGTGAAACTGACGCGATTTTCTGGCTCGCGAATGGAACGCGCCAGCATTATCGCGTGTCTGTGCACTCGCCGGCTGACCGGCAGCAGATCGCGCTTTACATCAAGATTGCAGAGGTTCGGAAGGACCTCCTGCGGAGCGTGGGAGTCTCCGGTGTCTACCGGAACAACGGCACGCGCGTGGGCACGGGGACGTTCCGAACTGACAATGTTTTCGACAGCGACGGCGGCGTAAACCTGCCGAACGACGCGGGGTTCCTCACTGTCCTGTCGGATTTCGGCACCAGGAATCTCTTGGCGCTGCTCGACCTTCAGGAGCAGACCGGAAACGCCAGGACGCTTGCCGAGCCGAACATCATGGCTGGCAACAAGGACACCGCGACATTCCTCGCCGGTGGCGAACTGCCGATCCCGATACTTCAGCCCAACACCGACGGCAACAATCAGGTATCGATCCAGTACAAGGAATTCGGCGTCAGGCTCCAGTTCGTGGCTGAAATTCTGAGCGACAGCCTCATCAAGCTTCGTGTTCGCCCGGAAGTGTCGAGCCTCGACTTTGTGAACGGGATCATTGTCAGCGGCTTTCGTATCCCGGCGTTCCGTACGCGCAGGGTGGAGACAACAGTCGATGTTCCGCGTGATCGAAGCATGATCATTTCCGGGCTCTTCAACAACGAGCAGGAACGCGTCCGCAGCGGAATTCCGATTCTCAAGGATCTGCCGATTATTGGCGCATTGTTCTCGAGCACGAGGTGGCAGAACAACGAAAGCGAGCTTCTCGTTATCGTGACCCCGGTCCTCGTGGATCCGCTCGATCCAAGACCGCAGGACATCCTGCGGCTCCTGCCCGATACCGCTCTTCCTGCACGTGACGCAATTCAGAAGCGCCTCGACGATGCATCGCGACGGCCTCCTTCCCCCATTATCCGCTGAGCGAGCAGAGAGATGCAGCGCAGCGCGCTAATTGCGGACAATTCCGCCGGTCCGCCTGAGGCGGTCGCCGGAACTCTCGCGCGCTTTGGCTTTTCCAAAACGGTAGAGGTATCGACTCGCGACGAAGCCATCGCGAGAATGCGGGACGGACAGTTCGACCTGGTGGTAATCCCCGTCGAGGGGATTACCTCCGAGCAGTTGATCGCTCTCGAGCGCGAGATCCGGCGCGAGCCGACGACTTCGGTCATCGCAACAGCTCCTTCACCTGAACCTGACCTTATTCTTCGGGCGATTCGTGCGGGTATCCACGAATTCCTCGTGTATCCTCCAAAACCGGAGGAGCTTGCGAGCGCGGTTGAGCGTGTCACCAGGCGCGGCCACACTGAGGCCACGCGTGGAGAGCTCATCGCGGTCTACAGCGGGAAGGGGGGGCTCGGCAGCACGAGCATCGCAGTCAACCTTGCGCAGGCACTTGCCGCGCAACGGACTGACTCCCGGGTCGCGCTCCTCGATCTGGTTGTGACAGGCGGAGATGTGAGGGTTTTCCTGAATCTCAGGCCAGCCTATGACCTCAGCCATCTGATCGCAAAAGGCAGCCAGGTCGACCCGGAACTGTTGAACTCGGTGATGACCGCGTGCCCTGGCGGCGTGTGGGCACTGCCGACCGGCGACACGCCGGAGGACGAAGAACTTTTCGACTCGGCTGCCGTTGGCTCCATTCTGACGTTGCTTCGCAGCCAGTTCGCATACACTGTCGTCGACTGCGAGCATCACTTGAGCGAGGCAACGCTCAGCGCGCTTGACGCTGCGAATCGAATTGTGCTCGTCACACAGTTGAGCGTGCCGGCACTCCGCAGTACGCAGCGGTCGCTCGGCGTCTGCCGGCGACTCGGATACGAGGAGTCGAAGCTGTGCGTAGTAGTGAATCGTTATCAGTCGGGCGATGTTCTGCCAGTAAAGGATGCCGAGGATCTTCTTCAGGCGCCCATCTATTTCAAGTTGCCGAACGACTACCGGCTCTCTGCCGAGTCGCTGACTCAGGGTGTGCCGGTGTCGCTTCAGGACCCGAACTCGAAGCTTGCTCGCAGCTACAGTGACCTTGCAAGAAAGCTGAGCGGCACAGGCGGTTCCGGCACGCTTCCGCGGACGACGCCAAGCGGAGGGTCGCGGCTGCGTAAGCTGTTCGGGACAGAAAGGGGAGCAAGAAATGTCTCTTAGAGATCGTTTGACGCGGCGCAATGGGCTCACGCCGGCACCGGCCGAAGCCCCCGTGGCGGCCGAACCGACACAGGTTCAGACCACGACCCGACCAACGCCGGCGGGCCGCTCACCGGCTCCGTCGCCGACGTCCGGGATGTACACGCGGAAGCCTGAAACGCAGGCAGTAAGTGCTGTCGATCAGGTAAAGATCGATCTCCACCGCAAGCTCATCGAGCGGCTGGATCTCGAGGCTCTCGAGCAGATCCCTGATGAACGGCTGCTCAACTCGGAGATCCGCGCGGTTGTCATCGAGCTGCTGAGGGAGGAGTCGACTCCGCTCACGGTTGCAGATCGCGAAGACATCATCGAGCAGGTCCTGTACGAGATCACCGGACTCGGTCCAATCGAGCCGCTGTTTCGTGACATGTCGATCAGCGACATTTTGGTCAACGGCTCGAAGGAGATTTACATCGAGCGGGGTGGCCGGCTGATTCGCGTCGCCGCGACTTTCCGGAACGATGCGCACGTGATGGCGGTCATCGACAGAATCGTCAGCCGGGTAGGCCGGCGGGTCGACGAATCGTCTCCCATGGTAGATGCACGCCTTCCTGACGGATCGCGCGTAAATGCGATCATTCCGCCCCTTGCGATCGACGGCCCTGTGTTGTCGATCCGCCGCTTCGGCGCCGATCTGTCAGTGCAGCGTCTCATCGAGAATGGAACATTGACTGCTTCGATGGCGTCTTTGATCGCGGGCTGCGTAGCGGCGCGACTCAACATTCTCGTGTCGGGCGGAACTGGCGCAGGCAAGACGACGCTTCTCAATGCGATGGCGTCGTTCATCCCTCCTGACCAGCGAGTCATCACTATAGAAGACGCGGCTGAGCTGCGGCTTCAGCAGGAGCACGTTGTAAGACTCGAGACGCGACCGCCGAACGCCGAAGGCGAAGGTGAGGTCAAGGCACGCGATCTGGTGAAAAACGCACTCCGCATGCGTCCTGACAGAATCATCGTGGGCGAAGTGCGATCGTCGGAAGCAATCGATATGCTCCAGGCAATGAATACGGGTCACGAGGGTTCGCTCACGACTATTCACGCGAACTCGCCCCGCGACGCGCTTTCACGTCTCGAGACGATGATCCTGATGGCGGGCTCCAATCTGCCGGATCGCGCGATGCGCGAGCAGATATCGTCTGCGCTCGATCTCGTGATCCAGGTTACACGAATGGCTGACGGTTCGCGCCGCATCACGAGCATCGTCGAAGTGACAGGGATGGAAGGTCCAGTTACCGCGACTCAGGAGATCTTCAGGTACCGCCGGAAGGGAATCGCACCTGACGGAAAGGTGATGGGAGATTTCGAAACGACTGGTGTCCGTCCGGCATTCATGGAGCGTTTGCGCGTCGCCGGCGTGGAAATCTCTCCGGAGCTTTTTGCTGAGGGAATGCTTCGTTGATTCTCGTCCTGACGGCAGTATTCGTGGCAGTGATGGCGTTCATCGTCGGCGGATACGTTCTCGTAAACCGCAGGACTCTCGAAGCTGCGGACGTTGCGCGCTCGCGCCTTCGCGGGCCCGACAGCGTGGAGCGTCAGTGGTCGTTGCTCAAGGACGACAGGATCAGCGATGTCCCGTTCATCAACCGGCTGCTCAGTGGCCAGGCATGGGTCGGAGGAGTAAGCGTAGAGCTTACGCGCGCGGGGCTGACAATGCGCCCCGCGACCTTCTTTATGATAGTGCTGACCTCGGGTCTGCTGGGCATGCTGCTCGGCAGTCGGATGTACGGCGGCATCATGGCGGTCTTTGTATTCGTTGCCGGCTGGTTCCTGCCGATTATCTGGCTGAAGTGGAAGCAGAAGCGCAGGCTTCGTGAGTTCGAGCAACAGCTCCCGGATGCAATCGAGATGCTGGTCAGTGCGATGAGGGCGGGGTATTCGTTTCAGGCAGCAACGCAGTTCATTGGTGAAGAAATCATCGATCCACTCGGCCCCGAGTTCGCGCGCTTCTACGATGAGCAGCGGCTGGGCATCGATGTTCGAACGGCGCTGATTGGAATGCAGGGTCGCATGGACAGCCTCGATCTCAAGATGTTCGTAACTGCCGTGCTGATTCAGCGCGAGACGGGCGGCAACCTGGGTGAAGTTCTGTCGAACCTCGCTGAAATCATCCGCCAGCGAATCGCGATGCGGAGCCAGATACAGACCCTGATCGCCGAGCCAAAACTGTCGGCGCGATTTCTCGCGATCCTGCCAGTTGTCGTGTTTGCCGTTCTCTCGCTTTTCAATCCTGACTTCTTCGATCCGATGACGGCTGAAGGCAGTATGGGCCGCCTGGTGCTGTTTGGGGCGGCGATTTCAATCGTTGTTGGCTACATGATCATGATGAAAATCGCGGATGTGGACATATGACATCGGCGCTGGTGCTCTTCGTACTGATCATTGTTGGGGTCGGCGGGTTTGCCGTTGCTCTGTGGCTTCAACTGCGCGAGGCGTCGCGGCGCGAGGCGGTAGACCGGGCTCTTGGAGCGTCGGCTACAGCGGATATACGTCGCGCGATCAGGCGTGGCATCCAGTCGGACGAGGATTCACTGCGGTCCCGTATGCTCAAGAAGGCGCCTTCTATCTGGGCGCAGAATCAGAGCATTCAACATCGACTGGTTCAGGCCGGCTATGATGGACCGGTGGCACCACTTGCCTATTCGATGATCAGGGTGATGGTGCTCCTGGGCCTTCCGCTTCTGGCGTTGGTCCTGCTTCCCCATACGAGTTTCTTCAAGCTGGCGATTGGAGTCGGTGGCGCCGCGTTCGTCGGATTGCTCCTGCCGCCTTTCGTCTTATTGAGGTTAATGGGCCGTCGTCACGAGCAGATTCGTCGATCGCTACCGGATGCCCTTGATCTGCTCGTCGTTTGCGTCGAAGCAGGTATCAGCCTGGATGCGGCGATCCTGCGGGTGGCAAAGGACCTGATCTATGTGCACCCGGAACTTGCAAAAGAACTTCTGGTAGTGAGCCGAAAGACGAACGCGGGTGTGTCGCGGGAGGAAGCGCTAAGGGGCCTTTGGGACCGCACCGGGGTTGACGAAGTTAGGACTTTGGTGGCGAGCCTGGTTCAGAGCGAGAAGTGGGGATCGAGCAGTGCTCGGGTCTTGCGGGTGTCGTCTGAGACCCTCAGAAGAAAACGTCGACACTATGCCGAGCGGAAAGCGGCGACGGCCCCGCTAAAAATGGTAGTTCCGATGGCCTTGTTCATTTTCCCGGCTCTCTTTATCGTAGTCTTAGGCCCAGCGGTGATCGAGATCATAAACGCATTCGATTGATGACCCGGCCTGTCAGGTCTGGAGGGGCAGTGGCAATTCTTGCAAGGCGCGGCAAAAGTCGGCGTTTCATCCGATCCTGCGCCGGGGGCGCAGCTGTCGAACTGGCGGTCGTCTTCCCGGTTCTCGTCTTGCTGCTCATCGGTGTCGCGGACTATGGGCGCGTCTTCTTTACGTCGATCGCGGTTGCTAACGCCGCGAGAGCGGGGGCTGAGTGGGGCGCGCAGAGCTCGGCAACCGCCTTCGGTCCGGCATCAGCGATCACCGATTTTGCGAAGCAAGATGGTGCTGAGGCAGGCGCAATAACTGTCGTTACTGCGACCAGCTGCCGGTGTGGCCCCAACGTAGTCACTTGTTCAACAACCCCCTCGTGCGCCGGTTATGGACCCCCGCGGGCCTTCGTCGAAGTGACGGCCAGTAAGACAGTAAGCTTGATCCTTCCGTATCCGGGAGTTCCGAATAACCTTCAGATTGTCCGCAAAGCTACTTTTCGAGCGCAGTAGAACGAAGAACGTTCATCCACAGGGAGTTGTGATGTCACAGGAAAACCAGCGCACAGGGTTCAGGAGTCGCTTCGCCCACAGCAGGAAAGGGGCGATGCTGGCTTTTGTGGGTGTTTCCCTCGTCGGCCTTCTAGGCGCGGTTGCATTGGTCGTCGACTCCGGCTCCGGTTACCGCCAACGCCGCATCGCCCAGACTTCTGCAGACGCCGGGGCTATCGCTGGAGCACGCGAGATCGAGCGATCCATGTTTGACTCGGTCCAGATAGTCTCGGAGGCCGAATCCATACGAAATGGGTTTACTGATCCCGAAGTCGTGGCACACTATCCTCCTGTGACCGGGCCGTTCGCAGGCAACCTTGATTACGTGGAAGTGCTCATTACCAGGAACACTCCGACATTTCTCGCGCATCTCTTCAATCGCTCATCGTGGGACATCAAGGCGCGAGCGGTCGCGGGCATTTCTACGACAAGCCTCGGTTGCGTCTACTCGCTGGCACCCAGCGGCGCTTCGCTCAACGTCGACGGAAGAATTGAAGCCAACTGCGGTGTCATTGTTAACTCTGATCTGGATGCGAAGGCCGGCGCGCGAATAGTCTCGACTGGCATAGCGGTGACCGGCGCTGTGACAGGGGGGAACGCACAGTTCACTCCTGATCCGTCGACTGGCGCTGTAACTCCCCTCAACCCGTTGCTGGCGCTGAACGCAGAAATTGCAACTTACCTTGCGGCCAAAGTTCCCCCTCCAATGACTGCTTGCAACCATCCTTCGGTGGTCGTTGTCAGCGGCGACATGACGCTTTCGCCCGGGGTCTATTGCGGAGGTATCAGGGTGACGACGGGAAGCCACAAGGCGACACTGTTACCAGGTGTCTATGTCATGGCAGGAGGCGGGCTGACGGTGCAAACGAGTGGAAGAATCGAAGGCCACGGCGTGACCATAATCAACACGAACGGTCCCGTAAATAACCCTGCGACTTATCAGCCGTACTTTTTTGGCAACGGGTCGAAGTGTGACCTCTCCGCACCAACTACCGGGGATTTCCCCCACATGCTCATCATCCAGGATCCGGCCGCTGGGGTTTCAGGGACAACGTACGTGAATACGTTTGCCTGTGCCGACGATTTCCCGCTAGTCGGGACGATCTACCTGCCGACCCAGACTGCATATTTCCAGGGGAGCAATAGTTCTTCCCCAATCAACGGGTCCATCGTCGCTTACAACGTCGACGTCGCATCCGGCACTACGCTGACAATGAATCAACCGGTTACTGGCGGCTCTGCCGTTAAGCGCATATCACTCGTCGAGTGAAACGCTCAACCAACTTCGCTCGCCGGTTCTCACGCGACGAGCGCGGAGCCGCAATGGTTGAATTTGCGGTAATCGCTGTTGTTTTTTTTATTCCTTTGATGTTCGGAATACTTGAATTCGGACGTATGGCGTGGGCCAAGAACACGCTAACGGCTGCGGCACGCGAGGGTGTGCGGTTTGCTATCGTCCATGGATCAACAAGCGGCGCAGTCGCAAACGAGGCTGCCGTGTCTGCCTATGTACAAGGGAGGACTAATCTTGGCGGCATTGTAGTCACGACCGCGTGGTCTCCGGGAAAGGATCCAGGCCATATCGTTGAAGTGACCGTAACGTACGCCTACAGCTCCCTCATTCCCGTAATCCAGTCGAGGCAGCTTCAAGGCAGATCCCGGCAAGTGATCGCGTATTGATCAGCGCAACTCTGTCCGTCTGAGTCCGCAGTGATTCTCCGCCGATTCTTCGACGAAAAGCTTGCGCAAGCAAGCTACATGGTCGCGTGTGAGCACTCAAAACTCGCGCTGATCGTCGACCCTAACCGCAACGTCGCCCAGTACATCGAAGCCGCCGCCAGCGACAATTTCAGAATCGTTGCGGTCACCGAAACACACATCCACGCCGACTTCGTCTCCGGCTCGCGCGAACTCGCACTGCGAACAGCAGCACACCTCTACCTCTCGGACGCCGGCGATGCCACATGGAAGTACGCCTTCGCGAAAGAATCACGCGCGGAGTTGATCACCGACGGCTCTCACTTTCTCGTCGGCGACGTTCGCATTGACGCGGTCCACACTCCGGGCCACACACCGGAGCATATGACCTTTCTCGTCACGGACACAGCCACCGCAAGCGAGCCCATGGGCGCACTCACCGGCGATTTCATCTTTGTCGGCGATGTCGGGCGCCCCGACCTTCTCGAGCGCGCAGCAGGATTCGAGGGCACGATGGAAGCTGGCGCACGCCAGCTCTTCGCATCACTCAGGAGTTTTCGCACGTATCACGATTACCTGCAGATATGGCCAGGCCACGGCGCCGGCTCTGCCTGCGGGAAAGCACTCGGCGCAATGCCGCAGTCCACGCTCGGCTACGAGAAGCTGTTCAACTGGGCGCTCGCTGAAACCAGCGAGGACACCTTCATCGAAACCGTGCTCGCCGGCCAGCCCGAACCACCGGCGTATTTCGCAATTATGAAAACGCTGAATCGCGACGGACCGCCGACCGCGGCACCCGCCATTCCGGACGAGGTCGAATCTGCTGACATAGTCGCAGCGATTGAATCAGGTGCCAGCGTCGTCGATACGCGATCGACTGCCGAATACGCATTGAAGCACGCACATGGCACGATCAACATCCCGCGCAATAAGTCGTTTCTTAACTGGGCCGGATCGCTCCTTCGCTACGATGCGGACACGTGGTTCATCGGCCCATCAGGCGAAACCGCGCGTCGCGATCTCGCCGCTGAGCTGTCGCTGATCGGATTCGAGCGCATACGCGGAGTCTTCTCAGCCGATCAACTTGAAGATCTGGCGCGGCGGGGGGTCGACATGCGCACTACGGCTCAGGCAAGTGTCGACGACGTGAAAGCCCAGCGCTTCGATCACGTGCTCGACGTCCGCGGGAGGTCGGAATTCGCCGAAGGGCATCTGCCAGGCGCGATCAACATTCCTTTGGGCGAATTGCCGCGCCGCACGAGTGAGGTCCCGGCGGGTGAGGTCGCGATTCACTGCCAGGGCGGCACGCGCTCGGCGATTGCGACGAGCATTCTCGAGCGGGCGGGCAGGGCTGACGTCGCAAATATGGGCGGGGGATTCGCTGAGTGGGAGCGTGCGGGGAATCAGGTCGAGTCACCGCAGTAAAGCCTTTTGTCTCTCTGCCCGTATGCGAACAGCTATTCGCTCTTAGCATACGATCAGGTCGTTCCGCTGGAGAAACTTTCCGCGACAGAAGCCCAGCTCACGACATTCCACCACGCGGTGATATAGTCCGGCCGCTTGTTCTGGTAGCGGAGATAGTACGCGTGCTCCCAGACATCGAGACCGAGAATCGCGCTTTTTCCTTCCATCAATGGATTGTCCTGATTCGGCGTGCTCGTGATCGACAGCTTGCCGCCGTCATTAACAAGCCAGACCCAGCCTGAGCCGAATCGTCCCGCACCAGCGGCGCCCCATTGCTCCTTGAACTTGTCGAAGCCGCCAAAGGCTTCGTCGATCGCACTGCCGAGATCACCGTCTGGATGTCCACCAGAGTTCGGCGCCATCGTCTTCCAGAACATCGAATGGTTCCAGTGGCCGCCACCGTTGTTCCGAACAGCGGTGCGCACCGCCTCGGGCACCTCGTTCACTCCCCGCATCAGGTCGTCGAGCGACTTACCGGCGAGCTCGGGAGTCTTCTCGATTGCCGCGTTGAGATTGTTCACATATGTCTGATGATGCTTGCCGTGATGTATCTGCATCGTGGCCGTGTCGATATGTGGCTCGAGTGCGTCGAAGCCGTACGGCAGGTTGGGTAGTTCAAACGCCATGTGATCGGTCTCCTTTTGTCAGTTCACTGCAGATGCGGCAGACTTCCGCCGCTCACGCCACCAGCTGATCAGCCCCGGAAGAATCGACACGAATACGACGACGAGAATCAGTATCTCGATGTGCTTGTCGATCCCCGGGACGTAAGTGCCGAGGAAGTACCCTGTAAACAGCATGCTCCATACCCAGAACGTGGTGCCGATGATACTGATCACCAGAAATTTCCGGTATGGCATATTGCCTACACCGGCAATCACTGGCGAGAACGTTCGGACGATAGGCATGAACTGGGCGAGGATGATTGCCATCCAGCCATGCCGCTCATAAAACGCCTGCGCGCGAAATACGTGCTTCTTGTTGAAGAGGAGTGAATCTTCACGCGTGAAAATCCGCGGCCCTGTGCCGCGCCCGATCCAGTATCCAGTCGAGTTTCCAATTGCGGCAGCCAGGTTCAGCAGCCCGCCGAGTATGTATACGTTGAAGAGTCCCTGAGCCGAGAAGAGCCCGGCAGTTACGAGAAGAGAGTCACCAGGAAGAAAAAAGCCGATGAGCAGGCCGGTTTCGGCGAAGACGATTGCGGTAAGTCCGAAGTATCCGGCCCACTTTATGAGTGCAGGTAGATCCCGGAGGTTCGCGAAGAGCTCGCTGAGCTGGTCCATGAAATTGTCGTGAGGTGAGATGGCAGATAGCAGCAAGTCAAGTTCAACTTTCGAGCACCTCTGGTCAACCGTCGAGCACTGGGCGGAGAGTTTTCCGGATCATCCGCCAAGCAGGTGGCATCGCAAGGGAATGTCACGGCGCGCTGAGCGCCGCTTCAATATTGGATCGTCGATCACTATCGGGCTGATCGCGATAGGCTGGACGTGGTCGATCGCGACCGCGCGGTCAGACGCGTCGGGATTGTCGCTGACAACTGGAATCATCAGCCGTGCGCTGACCGACGGGCGGGCTCCGAGCGTCGCTTACCTTACTGAGGTTGCACTCGAAATGGTGACGCCTGCTCTCGGCGAAAGCGGTCGTCTTCGGGCCAGAGTAGAGGACCCCGGCGCTCGCCTGTCACCCGACAGCCTGCAGGCTGATGCCGTCGCGACCTTTTCGTCAGGCGCGGCCGCGGAGTCCACGGCAGTCCTTGCTGCTCCCCGGCGTAGCGGGATATGGTCTGTTGCCATCGCCGTGGGCAACGCGATAAAGCCAGTGGCAGACTTTTCGCTCATTACGCTGAAGCCGGCATCAGAGAAGCGAGCGGGCAAGATAGGGCTCTACTACATCGGCAACTGGCCGGCGGCGCGCACGTCCGGCGGCGTCAGGTACCAGCCGCCGCGAGGGTTCATCGAGGTGACAAAGGACAGGCAGAACACACTTTTATCAGATCATTTCAGGCTCAAGGATTTTTTCCCCCACGACCAGGCAAACGTGTGGCCGAAATATGTGGTCGTGGAGATGAAGCTTGTTGACAAGCTCGAGCTGATTCTGGCCGAGCTGGAGAAGGACGGTATTCCTGCGAAGGGGGTCCGGGTGATGAGCGGGTTCCGTACGCCCCAGTACAATAGCGGCGTGGGGGATACGAAGGGCCGGGCATCGCTCAGCCGGCACATGTACGGGGATGCAGCCGACATCTTCATCGATAACGACGGAAATGGCAGAATGGACGACCTCAATAAGGACGGCAGGGTGAATACATCTGACTCCCGAGTTATCCTTGCTGCGGCAAATCGTGTCGAAGCGGCACATCCTTCGCTGATAGGAGGCGTGGGCGTATACCCTGGCACTTCTGCCCATGGGCCGTTCACTCACATTGACACGCGCGGATATCCCGCGCGGTGGTAAGGGGAACCGGAGACTGAAAATGGATGAAGCGACGACCGTAGTGTCCGCGCACAGCGCGCCCGATTCGTCAGCTGGAAACATGCCGCAACGAAATACGAAGGTCGACCCGTCGATGCCCGTGAGGTCGGCAGACCTGGAGCCGTATACCGGCCTTGGGTACCTGTCCAAGCTGTTCAAACTGATGGCGGCGGTGCTGCTGCTTCTCCTGCTTTCGGAGATCGTCACCGGACTTCTCGCGCAGGGTACTGCTGCGATCCCGACGCTGCTTGGAGAGATCTCGAGACTGGTCGTGCTCGCCGGCCTGCTGTACGGGAGTGGCGACCTTGCGCTGCTCCTCATCGATATCGGCCACGATATCAGGGCGACCCGGATTCTGCTCGGGCGCCAGGCGATTCACGATGAAGGAGGAAAGCGCGAGCCCGGAAAGTTCGTCGAGCGTGGTCCACGCTGAACGATCTGACGGTACGACAGTTGCTTTGGAGCCGGGCGCGTGCCAACCCTTACTGAGGATTAGTCAATGCTCTGGACGATCGCTCTTATCCTGCTGATCCTGTGGGTGCTCGGATTTTTCGTCGTGAACATCGGCGGCGGACTGATCCACATCCTGCTGGTCATCGCAGTAATCGTAGTAGTCTATCGCCTCATTACCGGCAGGCCGGTAGTCTAGCGGAATGAACCGGGTGAGCGTCACACGGGGGGCAGTGAAATGCGTCTCTGTGTGGCGCGTCGCTCCGGGTAGTCAGATTTGAGCAGGCTCGACGCAGTTCGCGTCGTGCTCTACGAGCCGCTCGATCCAATCAACATCGCCGCTACAATTCGAGCGATGAAGAACATGGGCGTTAGCAGGTTGCGGCTCGTGCGCCCCGTCGCGTATGACCCGTTCCGCCTCGTTGGAGTCGCCCACGACACGCAGGAAATCATCGATGCGATCGAGCACTTCGACGACCTCGAGAGTGCGCTCGCTGACTGCGTGCGCGTTGCCGGCTTTACCGCCCGCCGGCGCGCCGCCAAACGGGCTGTCGTCGCGCCCGTGGCCGCGGCAGAGGACCTGCTGCTGTTTGCCGCCCAGGGACCCGTGGCCGTCCTCTTTGGGCGCGAGGACAAAGGTCTTCCAAATGAGGCGCTCGACCTCGCTCACGTCGTAGTCACGATCCCGACTACGAATCACGCATCATTGAACCTCGCGCAGGCCGTGCTGCTCGCACTGTACCACCTGCACGTTGGTGCAGCGGACGCCACGCGCCATCTGGCGCCCCCGCGAAAAGTCGCAGACCCGCCGACCAGCGCGCAGCTCGAGCTGCTGTTCACTGACGCACACAGGGCATTGTCGGAAATGCGCTTTTTCAAGACGCGAAACGACGAGCATGTCATGCGCTCACTAAGGGCATTGATCTTCCGTGCGGCTCCCGACGGAAGGGAAGTGGATCTGCTGCGCGCAATGGCAATCGAAGTCCTTCGCACGATTGAGCGGGAACGCAATGCAGAAAACCCCGAAATCACGGCCTGATCGCCTTGCGGTTGGGTACCGTGTTGGCGATACTACCGCCACGTTTTCAAGGGCTTGTGAAATTCTTCACAAACCCGAACAATTGACTCGCATTTCTGATCGCCGATGAAATCCAAGAGGAAATGGCTCGCCATACCCGGTTTCCTCGCCCTTGCTGCGGCAGCTGCTACACTCTCCGCGTATGCCGGGGCCAGCTCGTCTGAGCGTAACGCGCCGGCCCAACCAGTAGCATTCCCGCACACGCTTCATGCGGGCGGCAACCTGAAGATGAACTGTGTGTACTGCCACTTCTCGGCAGGCAAATCACCAGACCCTGGGCTTCCCGCAGTCGGTACGTGCATGGGATGCCACACGACTGTCGCGATCGACAAGCCTGAAGTGAAGAAACTCGCAGGCTTCTGGCAGCGGAAAGAGCCCGTTCCATGGGTCCGCGTCCACAAACTCCCCGAATACGTTCACTTCCCGCACATGCGGCATGTGAACGCAGGCGTATCCTGCCAGGAATGTCACGGCCAGGTGCAGAACATGGCAGTCGTCTATCAGCAGAACTCGCTGAACATGGGCTGGTGCATCAACTGCCACATTGGCCGCTCGAATCCACAGTTCAAGGCGCGCTACGATTGCGCGACATGTCACTACTAATGCCACTCGATCAATGAGCTCCGAGACAGAGACTGCGACGCCAGGCGTAAAGCGCCGCGACTTTCTCAAGGTCGTTGGCGCAACGACAGTCGCCACGACAGCCATTGGGTGCTCCTCCGAGCGCGTCGAAAAGCTGATTCCGTATCTCGTTTCACCGGACGAAACAGTCCCTGGTGTTTCGACTTACTACTCGACCACGTGCCGCGAATGTTCGGCTGCCTGCGGTGTCGTTGCAGAAACGCGCGATGGCCGCGCAATCAAGCTCGAGGGGAACCCCGAGCACCCGCTGAATCGCGGCGCGCTTTGCGCGAAGGGACAATCAGCGCTGCAGGGCCTGTACAATCCCGATCGCTATCGCACGCCGATGATCAGGAAGAACGGCCGTCTCGTCGCAGCGACCTGGGATGAAGCTCTCACTCTCTTCCGGCAAAAGCTCGCGGAGACCCGTGGATTGCTGCCGAACGCAGTAATCATCAATCGCCACGAATCGGGAAACTTTCCATCGTTCCTCAACACATGGCTCGCGTCGCAGGGGATGCCTGCAGCATTGAGCATCGACCCTGACATCGACTACGCCGCCATCGCTGCGAATAAGCAGTCATACGGAGTGGCATGGCCGCGCCTCAATTTTTCTGCAGCGCGGCTGATAATTTCGTTCGGCGCAGATTTCCTGGACGGGTGGGGCGCGAACGTTCCACAGCAGCTCGATTTCGCTGATGCCCGCGCAAAGCTCGAGACTGCGCCGCGCTTCATATATGTAGGCGCGCGCCGGTCGCTAACCGGATTGAATGCGGATCAGTGGATCAACGCGCGCCCCGGTTCCGAGCTTGCGATTGTTCAGATGCTCGGCGGCAACACGACAGCGCAGCAGGCGAGTCAGGCGAGCGGCGTCGATGTAGCAACACTCACAGCACTTCAGGGAGAGTTCGCTGCTGCTCGCCCGGCAATGGTGGTCGCAGGTGGATCATCGCCGCGCGGTATGGAGTTGTGCCTCGCGGCCAATGCGCTCAATCAAGCAGCAGGTGGCAGTGCCACAATCGACCCTAATGATGTGATCAACGGGTTTGAGGGTAGCGACTCGCCGTCACAGCTTCGCGTCGTTGCGCAGCGCATGCAAGCGGGCGCAGTGCCGCTCCTTATCACGCGTGGCGTCAACCCGGTCTATACGATGCCGAAATCGTTCGGTTTCGCGGCTGCGATGGCGAAGGTCCCTTTCAAGGTGAGCTTCTCATCGATTCCGGATGAAACCAGCGCGCTCGCCGACCTCGTGCTTCCTGACAATCATTCGCTCGAGAGCTGGGGTGATGCCGAGCCGGTGCGTGGAACGCTGTCGTTACAGCAACCTGTGATGGATCCAGTCTTCGACACCCGCGCTACTGCCGATGTTCTGGCGTCGCTTGCGACGCCGGGCGCCACGTATCGCGACATCATGATCGGGCGCTTCGCCGGCGGCGCCACTGGACTTGCAGCAGCACTTCCACGGGGAATTTCATCAGGTACTGCTTCAGTCCCTTTGCCCCGCGTTGCGCCGGCCCCTGTCGTTGGTCAGCCCGGAAGCGGCGACTTCTTCCTGATGGTATACCCGAGCCCCCTGCTCGGCACAGGCGACGGAGCAAACAAGCCGTGGCTCCAGGAGCTGCCGGATCCGGTTACCAAGATCGCCTGGCAGACGGTCGCGGAGATTCATCCATCGACAGCAGCACGCCTCGGTGTCGAGAACGGCGATCATGTGACTGTCGAGACCGCCGCTGGAAGACTGACACTTCCTGCCTACGTCTACCTCGGCATTCGCCCCGACACGGTTGCGGTAGCCACCGGTCGCGGTCACTCGGAAGCCGCAGGCCGTTATGCGCGCGCCGGTCACAATGCGTTCGACCTGCTCCCGTATTCCGAAGACAGATCCGGTGCAACGTCGTATGGATTCGCGAAGGCGACAGTCACGAAGGACGGCGGGTTCTCACGTCTCGTGACCACCGAAGGTTCAGCAAGACAGCACGGGCGGGGAATCGGGCAGGCAATGACTGTCGCCGACCTGGCGCACCCGCCGTCTCATGAAAGCCACGGCGAGTTCCCGGGCGATGCCAGTCACGAATTCCTCCCGGGCCTCCGCTCGCCGACTGCCAACGACGCGCAGGGTGATCTCGGAGACAAGGGCGAAGAGTCGAAAGAGAAGGGCATGTACGATCCGAATCACTGGAGCGGGATGGCGAAGCATCGCTGGGCGATGACAGTCGACCTCGCACGGTGTACCGGCTGCTCGGCCTGCGTTACGGCGTGTTACGCCGAGAACAACATTCCAACGGTTGGCGCTGACTGGCAGGGGCCAAAGTTCCTCCCGGACAGAACAGGCTTCGGAGCGAACATTACGCGCGGTCGCGAGATGGCGTGGCTGCGTCTCGAGCGGTACTTCGAGGGTGGCGAGGACGGCAGTGCCGACTTCGACACGCGGTTCGTGCCGATGCTCTGCCAGCACTGCGGCAACGCACCCTGCGAGCCCGTCTGCCCCGTATATGCGACGTACCACGCGCCTGACGGACTGAACGTACAGGTCTATAATCGCTGCGTAGGCACGCGCTACTGCTCGAACAACTGCCCCTACAAGGTTCGCTACTTCAACTGGTTCGGATACGGCGAGCCCGCGCGCGCTCAGTACGCTTTCCCGGAGCCGCTGAACTGGCAGCTCAATCCGGACGTGACAGTTCGCGGCAAGGGTGTCATGGAGAAGTGCTCATTCTGTGTGCAGCGGATCCGCGATGCGGAGAACCGGGCGTCACTGGAGAAGCGCGGTCTCGAGCCCGATGAGTTCACGACGGCGTGCGCCGAGGCTTGCCCGTCGCGCGCGATCACGTTCGGCGATGCAGCAGACGAGCGGTGGACTGTGGCAAAGCTCGCTCACGACAGGCGCGCATATCACGTGTTCGAAGTGCTCAACACGTTCACAGCTGTGGTTTACCTGAAGAAGGTCAATCATCCAGGCGCTGCTGCCGCTTCGGCTGCAGCGGCCGCCCCTGCGACACAAGGGGGGCACTAGGATGGCGGCCACAGTGAGACCGGTTGACGAGCCGCGCAGGCCGAATATCGCGACTGCCGACGTGCAGCTTCCGGCCGTAAAGGATTACGAGCAGGTCGATCGCGAGATAATTGCGACGCTTCATCCGACGACGGCCTGGTTCATTGGGCTTGGCGTCGCGATTCTGTTCCTGATCATCGGCGCCGCTGCGTGGATCTATCAGATCTACGCGGGGCTTGGAGTCGCAGGCTACAATCCGCCGGTGATGTGGGGTGTGTACATCATCACCTTCGTGTTCTGGGTAGGTATCGGACACGCTGGTACGCTCATCTCCGCAATTCTTTATCTGTTCAGGGCTGGGTTCCGCACGACGATTTATCGATGTGCGGAGGCGATGACCGTGTTCGCGGTCATGACAGCAGGACTGTTTCCGATTCTCCACCTCGGCCGGCCCTGGAAATTCTTCTGGCTGATTCCGTATCCGAACTGGCGATACCTGTGGCCGCAGTTCAAGAGCCCGCTGGTGTGGGACGTCTTCGCGATTCTGACGTACCTCACCGTCTCGTCGACCTTCCTTTATATCGGGCTCATTCCCGATATCGCAGTGCTCCGTGACAAGGAGACGAATCCTGTAAGGAAGAGAATCTTCAGCATTCTTTCACTGGGATGGCGCAATTCAGACCGTGAGTGGAGACACTTCGCGCGCGCCTACCTGTTCCTTGCCGCGTTCTCGACGCCGCTCGTGCTGTCTGTGCACTCAGTCGTTTCATTCGACTTTGCGATGGCACTGACGCCCGGCTGGCACACCACGATTTTCCCGCCTTACTTCGTGGCGGGCGCAATTTTCTCCGGAATTGGAATGGTCTTCACGATCATAATCCCGCTCCGGAAGTGGTTCGGGCTGAAGCACTATGTGACGATCAACCATCTCGATGCCGCAGCGAAGCTGTGTCTGTTCACGTCGCTCGTGGTGGGCTGTGCCTACATGACCGAGTGGTTTGTTGCGTGGTATTCGGGAATAGAGTTCGAGAAGGAGTTCTTCGCCAATCGTGTGTGGGGCCAGTGGTGGTGGGCGTCGGTGATTCTCTACACCTGCAATATGGTGCTGCCGCTCACACTCTTCCGGCAGAGCTGGAGACGCAGCCCGACCTGGTTGTTCATTCTCTCGTTCTTCATCAACCTCGGCATGTGGTTCGAGCGTTTCGTGATCGTCGTGCCATCGCTGTCGCATGAGTTCGAGCCATGGCAGTGGGGCGGGTACACGCCGACGTGGGTTGATTTCGCGATTCTCGCTGGAAGCTTCGGCTGGTTCTCGATGTGGTTCCTGCTGTTCATCAAGCAGCTTCCGGTCATTGCGATATCCGAGGTGAAGGAGATAATTCCGCCGAAGCTCAGGAAGCAGCATGACCACGGAATAGATTCGGCGGGTCGCCATCTCGAGTATGAGCCATCGACACCAGGGGAGGCTTCCTGATGTCAGGAGTCATTGCAGCATTCCGCGAGCTCGACTCGACAGTCGAGGCGATCGAAGCGCTGAAGAAAGAACGGCTGGGCGAAGTGACTGTCTACTCACCGACGCCGCGCCATGAGATCGAGCACGCTGTCGATGCGCCGCCGAGTCCGGTTCGACGATATACGCTGATTGGTGGTGTTCTTGGCGCCACGTTCGGCTACTGGATTGCAATCTGGGCCTCTGACTACTGGCCACTCGTCGTAGGCGGCAAAGCAGTCGCATCGTGGGTGCCGTACACGATTTTTGGTTTCGAGGTGATGGTCCTTTTCGGAGCTCTTGCAACCGTACTTGGCCTTTTCATCAACTCACGCGTGCCTCGCCTGACGATGACCGTCGGGTATGACCCGCGTTTCAGCGGCGGCGATTACGGCGTATGGGTCGAGTGCCCGCCGGAGCGTGAGGCAGAGGCGCAGTCGCTCCTCAGAAAGTTTGGAGCCGTGGAGGTGCGCAGTGAAAGCTGACATGCGCGCTCTCGTGCTGCTGGCCCCGGTGCTGCTTGCGGCCACCGGCTGTGAGTGGTTCACTGACTTCAAGCGCCAACCTTCGTTGTGGACGTGGGAGCCAGTGAAGGACTCGCTGACACCTTCGCGCGGAAACCCGCAGATGTCAGTTCCGGTAACGGGCATGGCAGTCGCGGGATTTCAGGTGTCGTATGCGCCGCTTCCAGGGACCATCGACTCGATGGCTTCGATTCCAAATCCGACGGTGATCAGCGAAGCGTCACTTCATAACGGACGCATGTACTACCAGATCAACTGCGCGGTGTGTCACGGTGATACCGGCAATGGCGACGGTCCTGCGTCGAAGCTCGGTGTTCCCGGAATCAGTGTCGTCACTGATATTACGAAAAGGAGAACTGACGGCTACATCTTCGGAATGATGCGAAACGGTCGCGGGTTGATGCCGTCGTACAACAGGATCGAGGAGCCTGATCGCTGGGATGTAGTGAACTACATCCGCGGCCTTCAGGGCACGGCCGGCAGTCAGGTCGCGACCGGCCCGCTCGCTGCGCCTGGTGTGACTGGCGATAAGCTGCCTGGTGTTTCGCGCACCGCTCCAAACCGCCCGTCGCCGTTTACCGATGCGACCGGCAAGGTGAGAGGCCCATCGACGACACCTCGCCCCTCTGCGCCTCCTGCGCCTGATTCTGCGTCCTCTGCAACCGACTCTGCGGACTCTGGTATATGAGCCACGAACACATTCACGTACCCACGCGCGAAGAAATCCTCGCCGGCACATCGAGGCCGATTGCCGGATGGCTTCGCACAGCTTCGATAGTGCTTGGCGCAATCGGCGCGATCGTGTTCATCGCAGGCGCGGTGATGGGTGTCGATCGCGTGTGGCAGGCGCTGCTGGTGAACTGGCTCTACTTCACGACAATCTCATCTGCAGGCGTGATGTTCGTTGCCGTGCAGCGCATCACGACCGCGCGCTGGTCGCGGTCGATCATTCGAATCCTCGAAGGGTACGTCGCGTTCCTGCCTGCGGCCTTTTTACTGCTCATTCTCATCTTCATCGGGAAGAATCACATCTTCCCGTGGACGCATGAGGAGCTGCATGTGCCGGAGAAGGCGCTGTACCTGAATCCGGCGTTCCTGATTCCACGCTCGCTCATCGCGTTCGCAATCATCATGGTGCTGAGCGTGTGGTACATCTACACGACGGTTCGGCTCGATGTCGGACATTCGCCGGAAGGTGGGGCGGGTTGGGCGAAGGGTCTGCGTGAACGCATGCGGCGCGGGTTCCGGGACGAGCGGCGCGAGCTCCATTCAACGCACTCGCTTCAGGGCAGGCTCGCTGTTTTCCTCGCGTTTGCGTTTGCGTTTGGCTGGAGCGTGCTTGCGTGGGATCTCTCGATGTCTCTCAACCTGCACTTCCAGAGCACGATGTATGGTTGGTGGGTGTTCATGGGAGGCTGGGTGGCAGCGCTGGCAAGCTTCACGATTCTCGTGATGGCGTGGCGCAGGTATCTCGATCGCTACGATCTCATCACCGAGAAACACTTTCATGATCTCGGAAAGCTCTGCTTTGCGTTCACCGCGTTCTGGGGCTATCTCACGTTCGGCCAGTATCTCGTGATCTGGTACGGCAACCTCGGCGAAGAGACTCACTGGGCACGCTTGCGCCTGATCCAACCGTGGCTTCCAATCACGCTGGTGACTGTCGGCCTGATGTTTGGCCCGTTCTTCGGACTTATGTCACGCGCGGCAAAGGTTTACCTGCCGACGATGGCGTTCTTCGCGATGTTCACTGTAGTGGGACTGTGGCTGCATCGCTATCTCGAGGTTTATCCGTCGCTCCATTACAAGCTGGCTGATGCGCCGCTCGGGTTCTGGGAGGTCGGCGTGACGATGGGTTATCTCGGCCTGTGGGCTTTCTGCTACATCTCGTTTATGGACGCATTCCCGCGCATGCGCGTGACGCTGATGACTTCACCGTACCGCGATGAAGTGCAGGTGCCGGTGAATCCGGAAACGATGGAGCCGCTGCCGGCTCACGAGTAGGCCGGCGCGGTGAGAGGACGCTTGTGATAGCGCGTGCCTCCGTGAACCGCATCGCGCAAGACGATTCCTCACGCGGATTTCCGTGGGGATCGGGCAAGCCCGCGCGGCCGCAGCGACTGTTGGTTTCCGTAGTGATCGCTTCGATTGCGGCACTCGCGGTGCTCTCAGAATACATGGGCGCACCCGGCCATCATTCGGATTTCGGGATGTCATGGTTTGGTGCGCGCACACTTCTGGCCGGTCGCGATCCGTGGGCACTTGTGGGGCCCGGTCTGGAGTTCGACTGGCGCTGGCCCCTCCTATATCCCACACATGCCCTGTTACTGGCACTTCCGTTTTCCTGGATGAGCGAGGCGGCGGCATCTGCGACGTTCATCTGGATATCAACGTTTTTACTCGTGTGGGGCGCGACACGCAGTAGCTGGCATCGTATACCGGCATTCGCGTCGCTGCCTTTCCTCATTGCTTCCAGTGCGGGCCAATGGTCGGCGCTTCTCGCGAGCAGTTGGTTTCTTCCTGCGACGGCTGTCGCCTGGGCAGCGAAGCCAACTCTCGGTGCGGCGCTGGCGCTCGGAACGCTTTCCCGGAGGCATCTCCTGCCATCGGTTGCTGGAGCCGTGACACTGGGTACCATCGGCTTCCTGATGCAGCCCGCGTGGTTTTCCGGCTGGATTTCGGTTCTCGGCGATACGTCTCACATGCGCCCGCCTATCTTCAACTGGGGAGGATTCGCTATTGCGGCAAGCCTCCTTCGCTGGCGACGGCCGGAGGCCCGGCTGTTGTTTGCACTAGCATGCGTCCCTCAAAGTCCTGCCGTCTATGATCTGCTGTTGCTGCTCGTGATCATGCCTGATACCTATCACGAAGCTCTAGCATTGTCTCTTGGCACTACGCTTGGGTTGCTGCTTGCTCAATTGATTCCAGAAGTCAGTCAGGAAGTGTTCCTTGACGCGAGGGGGATGATTAGCGTAGTAGCATGCTACCTGCCTGCGACAGTGCTCGTCCTGCGCAGGAAGAACAAGGCGATTCCAAGGTGACATCTGATGCCGGCATCGGCTCGTGACTGTTTCTATTTGTTTTGACGGCGATTTCCACGATAACGTGTTCTCGCTTCGGCCTTGACTCTGGCCTTGGCGGGACACGATCGGCGGACCGTCACCGCCGTGGGATCTGCGACCCCGGGTCGCGGCTGGAGCGTATGGAATGCTTGATCGCGTCGTGCGCAGAGTCAGCACGCACCCGCACGTCTTCATTGTCGTAATTCTCTCAGTGCTCGGGGCCGTAGTGCGCGCGCGACTGGCGTGGTTCGGCGGAATCTGGGCGGACGAAGGACTTGTCCTAAACATTGTCGCGATTCCGACATGGTCAGGGATGATAGATTTTCTTCGGTTTCACGAGTCGCATCCACCGCTATTCTATATTCTCCTGCGCGGCTGGATGTTTTTGGCTGGAAACAGCAATGCCTCTTGTCTCACTTTCGCGGTGGTTATCGGGACGGCCATCGTCCCCATCGCGTACTTCACGGCATCCTCGCTTTTCAATCGCAAGGTGGGGATAATCGCCGCTGTGCTCGTCGCTGTATCTCCGTCGCTCGCCGAACATTCGGCTCAGATCCGGCCATACGGTCTGCTTCCGATTCTGGTCCTGCTGTCCTGCTACTGCCTCATCATGGCGCTCTTAAAAGGGGGCAGGGGAAGGTGGGCCGGGTGGGTTGTATCTACAGCGTGTTTGCTTTACACGCACAACTGGACGTGGCTTCTCGCAGGCGGTCAGTTCGTCGCTGCCGTTCTGCTTATCCGAAGATCGGAACGTGGCGCACGCACGAGCCAGATCCGCGGCCTCGCTGCTGGGTGTGGCGGGATAACGATTCTCTATCTCCCTTGGCTGTCGAGCCTGGCGTATCAGGTGGTTCACGCTGGACACACCGCCCCGCCGCTCAACGGCGCGCTCGACAGGATCGCGTTCGTTGTATTCGGCGCTGCCAGCACGCCCTATATGTTGCTGCTCGGCCTTTATCCGGAGGAGAAGCTAACCTTGGTGCTCGCGGCGGCGGTCGCATCCGGTGCGGTGTTGATCCTGGCGCGGACGATCCCGGGCGCCGCGACAATTGCTGCTACCATGTTCTCTGAGGTTGAGTTGGGCCGTCGAATTCCAGCGCGGATGGTCGTTCGATTCCTGCTCACTGTTCCGGTCGCGACCCTTGGGGCAGCCCTCGTGATGTCGCCACGTTCAAATCTCCTGCTTGAGCGGTGCGTCGCCATACTCGCGCCGCTCGTGCTTCTGTGCATTGCGTGGTGGTTGAGTCAACTGGCTGCGACAAGAGTGGTCCGCGAGACTCGCGGAGCCGTGCCGTTGTCCGCATTTGCCTTCGTCTGTGCCCTCAGCATCGCAAACATCTCGGCCTTGTGGGGAACTTACCGTTCGAACGCGCGAGAGGTCGCGCTCGCGGTCAAATTGGCGGTTCGACCTGCCGATCTGCTGATCGTTGCGCCCGAATGGTATGCGCCATCGTTCAACCACTATTTCACGGAAGCCGTCGAGCAGATAGACTACCCGCATCCCGGGAGAAGCGGTCTTCTCGATTTTGCCGACGTGCGGACTCGTGCGATGGATACGGTCGCGTTGGTTCGCCTGCTGGAAACGATCGACGATGCCCGGGCAGATAGCCGGCGCGTGTGGCTCATCACTGCGAGGCGTTATTTGACATACGTCGACGAGGTTCTGCCGAGGCTAACGAGCGAACAGCAGCGAAATCGTTATACCTCGGTGCTAAGGGTCAAGGAGGCACGAGACGCTCTCGTGAGCTCATATGGGCGGGGCGACACGTCACACTTTGTTCGGGGACGCCAACCGCGTTATGAGGAGATCGTCCCGATCCTGTTCGAGCCTGACAGCTCAGGGGTGACGGAGATGAATCGCTGAACACTTTGGAGTCGCCGGGTAACGTGGCCGGTTTTCCATGGGGTGATAACCACCCGACACGCCGGCAGCGCCTCGCTGTTGCAGTTACCCTTGGCGTGATTGCGGCCCTAGCGCACTATTTCCGCGCGGCGGAAAGCGACGGGGTTTCGGATTTTACCTCGCTCTGGTATGGCGCGCAGTTTCTACTAGAGGGCCGCAATCCGTACGAACTGATCGGGCCTGGCAGGTTAATCGGCATGCCGTCACCTGCGTACTACCCAGCGCCGGCGTTTCTCGTTGCGATTCCGTTCACGATTCTTTCATACCATTGGGCGTCGACTGCTTTTGTTTTTGTCTCGTCGGCACTGCTGGCATGGGGTTGCACGCGCGGAAGCTGGCACCGCCTTCCACTCTTCCCGTCGATCGCGTTCCTGACATCGGCCCAGCTTGGCCAGTGGTCGATTCTTTTTACGGCCGCTCTCTTCATTCCTGCGATCGCGCTCGTCTCGATCGCCAAGCCACAGGCTGCATTGCCTGTCGTAGTGGGCAGGGAAGACCCTACACCTTTTTATTACGCTGCTGCCGGTGGCGCTCTTTTGCTTGCGGCGAGCCTCGTAATGCTGCCTGGCTGGATCGGCGACTGGTTCGAGCTGGTCAGGAACAGTGACCATTTCACCCCGCCCATCGCGCGCACCGGCGGACCGCTGGTCGCGCTCGTTCTTCTGAAATGGAAGCGACCCGAGGCGTGGCTGGTACTCCTCGCCGCCTGTACGCCGCAAACATGGTATCCGTACAATGGCCTGGTGTTGCTCGCGATTGCGCCGACTTACCGGAGCGCTTGTGTGCTGTCGCTCGCGTCCTCGACTGGATGGATTATCTCTGCGCTGCTAGTTGACGGGCATCCGAGGGATCCTGACGTCCGCGCCGTGATGGGTGCGGCTCTCGTTGCCGGTAGTTATCTGCCTGCGACGATCCTGATACTGACACAACGCAACGAGGGACAGGTGCCGTTTTGGCTGCGCTGGTTGCAGCGCGGCAAATGCGTTTATATTGCAGCGTCGGGGCGTTAGCTCAGCTGGGAGAGCGCCTGGTTTGCAACCAGGAGGTCGCAGGTTCGATCCCTGTACGCTCCATTCTTGTTCCGATCAATTGCGCCACTGCCACACGACGACATCCATGATGTTCGAGAAGTCGTCGGTCCACTCGCGGAAGCCGGCGCGCTCGGCCAGCGGGACCCACCGCGCGTCGTACGCGATTCTACCCAGGTCAGCCGCCGATCGAGCCATAACCACCCACTCTGACGCGAAGCGTCCCGCTGAAGCACCATCTCTGCGAATTCTCGCCACGAGTGACGCGTCCCGTGCGGCGGCAGCCAGAACCGGCTCAAGATCGAGGTGGCGATTGCTTATCTGGAAGGCGAGCATTCCGTCGGGCGCAACCACGCGCAGATACCCCGAGATCGCTTCTCGCGTCAGAAGGTGCACGGGAATAGCGTCAGAGCTGAAGGCGTCGAGGACAAGAATGTCATACTCGGAGTTCCTCGCTGACACCAGTTCGAGACGCGCGTCACCATGTACGACATGGACGGTCGGCTTGCAGTCGCGCAGATACGTAAAGAACGCGGGATTGCGGGCGATGGAGGTCACGACCGGATCTATCTCGTAAAATGTCCATGGCTCACCCGCACGCCCATAACACGCGAGCGTGCCTGCACCCAGACCAACAACCCCGACCCGTCGCGTTGGCTTCGCACCGGCAACGGTGATCGAGAAAACATCTCCTGCGGGGCCGTCACGATGGTAGTAGGCAAGCGGATCGAGCTCTCGTCCGCGAACGAAAGACTGCTCGCCGTGAACGGTCGTTCCGTGCTGGAGGGTCCGAACCCGTCCGCCTGAGTCTTGTTCGACTCGATACACGCCGAAGTAGCTGCGTTCCGTCAGGAGTGTCGATGTTCCACCAGACGGCACAGTGACACTCGCAGCAAGGAATACCGCGCCGATCGCCAGA
>JAYUWU010000179.1:0-3493 GCA_043753365.1 Gemmatimonadaceae bacterium
GATCCCACCGCGGCTGCGATCAGCGGAACTCCGGCAGCCATTGCCTCAGCGGCTGCGAGCCCGAACCCCTCGAAGCGGGAAGGCATGAGCTGAACAGCCGCAGTCGCCAGCAACTCATCACGCTCGGCATCGGAGACAGCGCCCAGGAGGCGAACGTTCGAGGCGATACCAAGCCCGTTGATCATCGCTGTGATCCGATCGCCCGATGAGCCGCGTCCGGCGATTCGAAGCTCTATGCCGGGGCGCCTGCGCGCCAGGATTGCGATTGCCTCGAGAAGCGTATCGATCCCCTTGTGAAAAATGTCGAGCCGGCCGAAGTACAGGAGAAACGTTTCCGGTCTCCGCTGAATCTCGAACAAGCCCGACGGCACTCCTGCGCTCACCATTTCGACCGGCGTGGCCGGTGCGATGAGCTGCGCGGCTTCACGCGAAGACTCCGACGTCGCGCTGATCCGCGACGCGCGGCGGATCATCGTCCGTTCCAGAGCAGCGAGTCCGCGCGAGAGAACTCCTCCCCATCGCATGTGGGCCGTTGGTGACGTGAGGTGGTGAAGGACGACACCGGTGGGCCTCGCTTCCGGAAGGAAAAGAGGAGTGTAGCCCGAAAAATCAAACAGGGCCGCATCGTAGCTGGCAGCGCGAATCATCGAGTTTGCAGCGCGCGCATACGTGAGGCGGCTGAGCCAGTAGGGCTGTTGGGTACCGAGACGGATATAAGGGACATTATATACTTCTTCGTTACGGGCGCCGGGATAGTTGCCTGTGACCACCGTTACGTCGAGCTGAGGCACAAGGCGGCGGTATATCTCCTGCGCGCGCACCGACCCGCCTCCCCCGACCCATGGGTTCGAGGGATCGTCGTAGATGAAGTGAAGGACCTTCAGTAGGCCGCTTCCAGCCTGTGCGATGGATCCGACTTCCGATGCAGCTCGACGAAGAACCGCTTTGCGTTCCGGTCGAGCCGGCTCTCGCCCATCTGGTCTGTGCCAACTTCGACAAAGGTGTAGTGCCCGCCTTCTTTCTTTGCCGACAGCTGGAGCGTTCCGAGCAGGCCGGAAAACGTCCGGGAGCGCGCTGTGTGCGCGGTGCGCTCGAGCGGAAGCGCCGGAAAAAATGCGTCGGCAACGCGGAGGACGTCAGCCGGGGTCAACTGGGTACGGAAGAAATGACGCATTGTTCTTGTTTTATTGGCCTGGTCGAGCTTCGATGACACCCTGAATCCAGTCGACGCGTTCAAGCCGCTGCGTCGAGTCGCGACGGAACTGCAGGGCAACCGCCCAGTCGCCCGTCGTCGGGAAGAACAGGCGTCCGTAATAAGTGCCAACTTCCTTGCCCTTCAGCAGCCCGTCGTCGGTATTGGCCCCATCGGCACTGGTGGCGAAAATTCTCCCTTCTCCTGTATCGATGGGCTGTCCCGTCTTCTTGTCCTCGACCACGATCTTGTACATCGCATCCTCGACCGCCACCGGCGGCGTAGGCTCGACAGTGATGCGGAACGCGAAGTTGTCAGACCACTGCCGGTTGGCAACAGTGCGGTCCCTCTCGCCCTGACACCCAGCTAAAAGCAGCCCCAGAACGAGGAACGCCCCTGCGCTCCTCTGTGCCCTCTGTGCCCTCTGTGCCCTCTGTGAAATCTGCCTCCTCCGATTTTCCACTCTGTGCTCTCTAGTCAAGGTGGGTTATCTGCTCCTCACCCATCAGGTAACGCAGTGTGTTCTTCAACTTCGTCTGCTGGATGAACAGATCGTGCTCGGCCTCGAGGCCTTCCGCAGCCATCGGGCTCTTGTAATAGAACGACAGCCATTCCTGGATTCCCTTCATTCCGGCGCGGTGCGCGAAATCCGAGAACAGCGCCAGATCGAGGACGATCGGCGCGGCAAGAATCGAGTCGCGGCAAAGGAAATTCACCTTGATCTGCATCGGGTAGTTCATCCACCCGACGATGTCGATGTTATCCCAGCCTTCCTTGTTGTCGCCGCGCGGCGGGTAATAGTTGATCCGCACGACATGGGCAAAATCCTTGTACAGATCAGGATACTTGTCGGGCTGCAGAATCGTGTGAAGCACCGAAAGCTTGGACTCCTCCTTCGTCTTGAACGACTGAGGATCGTCGAGCACTTCACCGTCACGGTTGCCGAGGATGTTAGTGCTGTACCATCCTGCCAGTCCGAGCATGCGCGCCTTCAGACCCGGCGCGATTACGGTCTTCATCCACGTCTGGCCGGTCTTGAAGTCCTTGCCGGAAACCGGTATGCCGCGGTCGATCGCAAGCTTGAGGAGGGCAGGAATGTCGACGCAGAGATTCGGCGCGCCGTTGCAGAACGGAACGTTCTCCATGATCGCCGCGTACGCGTAGAGCATCGACGGGGCAATCGCTTCATCGTTCTCATCCATCGCCTTCTCGAACGCCTCGATCGTCGCGTGCTGCGGGCCAGCCTTGATGAAGATCTCGGTCGATGCGCACCATACGATTACAACGCGGTCGAGGTTGTTCTTCGCCTTGAAATCCCGGATGTCCTGGCGCAGCTGCTCAGCGAGATCCCGCTTCGTCTTGCCCGTCTTGACGTTCGACCCATTGATGCGTGTCACGTAATGGTTATCGAACACCGCCGGCATCGGCACGATCGACTTCATGAAGTCACCGACGCGATCGAGATCCTTCTCCTCGAGCACGCCTGCTTTCCTGGCCGCGGTATAGCCGTCATCAGGAATCGGATCCCATGCGCCGAACACGATGTCATCGAGCGCGGCGAGCGAAACAAAGTCCCTGATGAGAGGCGAGCGGTTCTCGGTTCTCTTGCCGAGACGGATCGTAGCCATCTGGGTGAGCGAGCCAATCGGCTTGGAGTGGCCGCGGCGAATGCTTTCGACACCGGCCATGAACGTGGTGGCAACGGCGCCGAGACCGGGCGTCAGGATGCCGAGCTTGCCCGTTGCTGGAGCGGGAGCCTTGCGTGGTTCAGCGGAAGACGGCAAATCGTTTCTCTCCATCGGTCAGGACTGCGCGCGCCGCGTCTTGCGGGTGACAGCCGACTCTGAAATTTCATTGTGAATGCGAAGCGGCGTCGCCGCGACGTCAATTGCGCTGCGTCGAACAAAAAGGATTCGCTGAACCGCGGTGATCCATGCGGTGACTGCGAGGATGACGACAATCGCCATGAGCACACGTCCGCCGAGCGCGAGCCCGAAGAATGCCTGCGGCACGGCGAGAAGGACTACCCGCTCCGGTCTCTGCATCACACCGACCTTCGCGTCGATGCCGAGTGACTCGGCCCGCGCGCGTGTATAGCTGACGAGGAACGTCCCCATGATACCGGCAAGCGAAACTGCAAGCATCGGCTCGCTCTTGTGGACCGGGTTGGTGGCAAAGAACCACGCAATTCCGCCAAGCAGCGCACCATCAGCCACCCGGTCGAGCGTGGAGTCGTAGAAAGCGCCGAAGGTCGTAGCTTTTCCGGTGCGGCGAGCGACGGTTCCGTCGAGAACATCGAAG
>JAYUWU010000180.1:0-3478 GCA_043753365.1 Gemmatimonadaceae bacterium
TTATTCGATCCTGCAATTGCCAGCCGCAGAAGTGTAGAGCGTGCGCAGCTGGCGGAGTCACAAGCACGCATCAGGTCGACGCTCTTCACGCTGCGGCAAGCCGTGAGCGATGCCTACTTCATGGCCCTCGAGCTTCAACTTCAGGCACGGGAGATAGAGGTTGGGATCGCCGATCTCGAAGCACAGCTCCGCGTCGCAAGCGATCGCGTGAAAGAGGGCGCGGCTTTGCCGAGCGAGCAGAGGATCATCGAGGCTGAGTTGTTGAGGCGGCGTCAGTCAGTTGCAGCGCTCACGGCAAATCGCGACGCGTCACTTGCGGTACTCAGCGATCTAACGGGCCGCCAGCTGGGCGCGACTGCCGATCTCGGGATTCCCGACCTCTCATCGGCAGTGTCTGACGCGCGGGCTGCCATCGATCGGACGCGAGCACGCCCCGAATTCGAGCAGTTCTTGCTAACGCGGGAAGTACTAGCTCGACAGCGGTCTCTCGCATCTGCTCGCGAACTTCCAAGAATCTCAGCCTTTGGTCGCGCGGGATACGGCAGGCCGGGACTCAATCCCCTTGCGAGCCAGTTCGACACCTACTGGCTAACGGGGGTGCAGCTCGAGTGGTCGCCCTGGACCTGGGGCGCACCTGCGCGCGAAAGGCAGGTTCTCTCGCTTCAGCAGCAGATAGTGGAGCGGGAAGAGTCGTCGTTCGCGGAGAGCATTCGACGCGCCACGATCCGCGATGTCGCAACGATCGACCGGTTGACGGCGGCAACATCTGAGGACGACGCGATTGCGGCCCTGCGCGAGCAGGTTCTGAACGAAGCACGCCTCAGATACGCCGAGGGTGTGATCACGTCGGCGGACTATGTCGACAGGCAGACAGATGTGATTGCTGCCCGCGTTACCCGCGACGCCCACCGCGTCGAGCTTGCGCGCGCCCGCGCAAGACTGCTGACGACCCTGGGACTCGAGGTTCGCTGATGCGACTCAAACATGTCATGCTGCTGCTGGCCGCTGTGACCGCCTGTGATCGAGAGGCGCCACCGGATGCGTACGGCAACTTCGAGGCAACGGAAATAGTGGTATCTGCCCAGACCGGAGGGCAGATACAGAAATTCGTTCCCGCTGACGGGATGCGCATGTCGCGCGGCGCTGTCGCGGCTGTGATCGATACAATGACGCTTGTACTCGAGCGCCAGCAGGTTCTTGCTCAGCGGGCCGCAACCGCGTCGCGCGGAAGCGAAGTCGCTGCGCAGATCCGGGTGCTCGAAACACAGCGCTCTGTGGCACTCAGGGCGTATGAGCGAACGCGGCGCCTTCACGCCCAACAGGCTGCGACCACGCAGCAGCTCGACCAGGCCGAACGCGATTACAGGACACTTGTGGCTCAGATCGCAGCAGTGCGCGCGCAGCGTCAAAGCGTCGGGAGCGACGTCGCTTCAACAGAGGCCCGCGTCGAGCAGGTCAACGACAGGATAGCTCGCAGCACTGTGGCAAACCCGGTAGACGGGACTGTGCTTGCCACATATGCCGCCGCCGGAGAAGTGATTCAGCCGGGGCAGCCGCTTTACAAGATTGCTGATCTCGACAGCCTCGTCTTCCGGGCGTACGTGACCGGCGCTCAGCTTTCCGGATTGCGACTCCGGCAGCAGGTCGTCGTCAAAGTCGACGATGCAGACGGAGCGCTGCGGTCCATCCGTGGAGTTGTAGTGTGGATATCGTCGACAGCTGAGTTCACGCCGACGCCAATTCAGACTCGCGATGATCGCGGCGACCTCGTCTACGCAGTAAAGATCAACGTTGCCAACGCCGACGGCACCCTCAAGCTAGGAATGCCGGGTGATGTGACGCTTGGTGTTCCCGCGTCTGTCGCAGATCGCAGATGACGGGACCGGTCGTCGTCAGCGCGCTTCGCAAGAACTTCGGTGACACCGTCGCGCTCAATGACATTTCGTTGGAGGTTGCTCAGTCCGAGTTGTTCGGGCTTGTAGGACCCGATGGCGGTGGGAAGACGACGCTGTTCAGGATCCTTACGACGCTGCTGATCCCGGATCACGGCACGGCCACGGTTCTCGGTTTCGATGTTGTGCGCGACTTGTGGGCAATCCGTTCGCGTGTGGGCTACATGCCCGGAAGATTTTCGCTTTACCCTGACCTCAGCGTCAGCGAGAACCTCGAGTTCTTTGCGTCGGTGTTCGGGACGACGGTTAAAGAAGGGTACTCAGTCATCGAGCCCATATATCGACAGATCGAGCCGTTCAAGAACCGGCGGGCCGGCGCGCTTTCGGGAGGCATGAAGCAGAAGCTCGCTCTCTCATGCGCCCTGGTGCACCGGCCCGAGCTTCTTTTGCTCGACGAACCGACGACTGGTGTGGACGCCGTATCGCGCCGGGAGTTCTGGGATCTCCTGACGGACCTGAAAGCGTCGGGCCTCACAATAGTCGTTGCCACTCCCTACATGGATGAGGCCAGCCGCTGTGATCGTATTGCTCTCGTGCAACAGGGAAGTGTGCTGGCAATCGAGCAGCCAGCAGCGATAGGGAGTCGGTTTCACGGCGCTCTTTTCGCCGTGCGCGGTGGTGACAGGTACGCGATGCTCCGCGTGCTCCGGGAATACGAGTTTACCGCCTCGGCGTTTCCCTTTGGCGGCGAGCTTCATTACAGCGACGCGCGGCTCATCGATGACCCGGCCATCGCGGCAGACCTAGCGCATCATCTCCACGCGAAAGGTTTCGCGGACGCTGAGGTCGTAAGGATTGAGCCCGGCATCGAGGACGCCTTCATCTCGCTGATGGGCGAGACTCCGCAGGTCGCGGCGTGACCGTTCCGATCGAGGTGCGCAAGCTCACCAAACGCTTCGGCGATTTCACCGCTGTCAACTCAATCACATTCGACGTGCGGGCGGGCGAAGTGTTCGGATTTCTTGGCGCCAACGGTGCCGGGAAAACGACGGCGATCAAGATGCTGATCGGTCTTCTCTCGCCAAGTTCCGGGTCGGCGAGCGTCGCCGGATTCGACGTGCTGACACAGGCAGACGAGGTTCGGCGGCGCATCGGCTATATGAGCCAGCGGTTCTCGCTTTATGAGGATCTCACCGTGCGCGAGAACATCTCTCTCTACGGTGGCATCTATGGATTGTCTGATGACGAAATCCGCAGTCGGTCCGACGGCATCACTGCTACTCTCGGGATGATCAAGGTCCGCGACGCGCGCGTGGCATCGCTGCCGCTGGGGTGGAAGCAGAAGCTCGCGTTTTCGGTTGCGCTTCTTCACGAGCCAGCTGTCGTATTCCTCGACGAACCAACCGGCGGCGTCGACCCAATCGCTCGCCGTCAGTTCTGGGAAGCCATCTACGGCGCAGCAGCACGCGGCACGACGGCGTTCGTAACGACGCATTACCTCGATGAGGCCGAGTACTGCGACAGAGTATCGATAATGGTCGACGGGCGGATCGGCGCCATGGGTACACCCGATGAGCTGAAGGATT
>JAYUWU010000181.1:0-3473 GCA_043753365.1 Gemmatimonadaceae bacterium
GCGGCCGAGAAGACCAGCTTGAGCGCAGGGTTTACCACACGCGCGTTGGCGTTTGCGATTGCAGAGAGTGCGTTGCCGCCAAGCAGCACGCGGTCACCGACAACCGGGGTCCCGCCGCCGAATGAATCGGGCACTCCGTCGCCATTGGAGTCAACCGGCTTGAGAGTTGTCGGATCGATCCGCTGAACGAGCTGGCTGAAGTACTGATCGTTGCCGGTTCCGAGGTCGTATGAAAGGCCGAGCTCCTCGATGTCCGTACGATTTACGAAGATGATCTTGGCCTTGATGGCAACCTGCGGGGTGCGCACGTCGAGGTTCCGGACGTACGATACCATCTCAGGCATGCGTGAGGGCGTCTCAGTGATGATGAGCGTATTCGTCGAAGTATCTGCGGCTACGGCGCCCCGGACCACGCAGCTCGTCTGGGCGTTCTGCTGAGACTGTTGCGCCGAGGAGCCTGCAGTGCAGTCACGCGTGAGCAACGACTGAAGGGTCGATGCAAGCGCGCCAGCCTTTGCATAGTTGATGGCGATCATCTGCGTGACCAGCGGCTCCGATGCCTGCTTCGACGCAATGTTGCCATAGCTGTCGACAGTGATGATCCCGGAGACTGCATCTTCCGATGCGGCAAGACCCTGGCCCTGGAGAATCGCGCGAAGCGCAACATCCCACGGCTGGTTTTTGATTTCGGCGGTAATCGTTCCGCTCACGTCCTTGCCGACAACGATCGTGCGGCCGGAGAATGACGCGAAGGCAGCGATGACGTCGCGAATGTCAGCGTCCTGATAGGTGACTGTGATTCGCGGCTGGTCGGACGCAACAGATGCCTTCGTCAGCTTGTAGGCTGGCTCGCCGGACGGTGCGTCAGAGTGAGATGCCGTTCTGGACGAGATATTTGCGTTCGGCGTGAGCGAGGGGTAATCCTCTGCCTGAAGCTCTGCTTCCCGGGGCGCCGGAGCCTGCACCGCGGGAACGTCTGCGCTCTTGTCAGCGACAGCGTATCGCGATGCCAGCTCAGGCGAGGAGTGCCACGCGCTGAAGTTTGCCGCGCCACCTGCGACGGTCACGCGAACCTCTCCATCCTTGCGCACTACTTCATATGAATGTGCGGCGTCGAGCTCGATCACGACGCGAACCGTCGTCGGACTGAACTGCGCAGCGCGGACATTTGTCACGCCACCGCGAGCCTGCCTGTCATAGCGTGGTGCCATGCTGAGCACCGCACCCTTCAGGTCGACTACGACGCGATGGGGTGCCTCGAGCGCGAAGTCATCGACATCAACTGACGCATCGACCCCGATCACGATCTCGGCGCGACCGGCCGCCGGTAGAACGCTGACCGACTTTACGGACGGCGCGTTAAACGTTTCATGGCCAGCCAACGGGCTCACTACGAGCACGAGGGCGGCACATGCCGCCAGGAACTGCCTCATTGCGTCCTCACTTTGGTTGAATCCGACATAGCCAGCGTTTCCTGTCTGCTGTACCCGAACTCTTCGATTCCGAAGACGACGCTCTTCTGCTGAATCGAAGCGACTCTCATTCGACCGATCTCCTGGCCGACCTTCACCCTGTACTGCTCCTTGGTCGACATGTCTCGCAGGACAGCCACCGAATTCCGTCCGGCGGGGTCGAGCCCAACTGCAACGAGCTTCAGGTCAGCTAGCAGTGGACGGAGCTCCTCGGTGTTCATCAGTGAGACGAATGGATCCCGCCGCCCGCCACCTGGATAGGAATAGGTCTCGCGGGAAATCAGCACCTCCGTCCCGGCTGCCTTCGGGGCATCCGGCGCTTCAGCTGCCGACGTCGCGACCTGAGCCCTGGGCGCGGCAGCCCGGCGCGTATCGACCGGCGCGGGCGTCGTATTGGCGGATACCTGAACGACCCTGGCCTTTGCGGGCGCCTGGGCGTTCACCACGAACGTCGATCCCGCTCCAGCCGCGAACACGGCGATGCCGATGCTTAGCTTCATGCTCGTTTTCATAGTCCTGTCTCCTCTGTCACTTCAGCGGCCGCCGAAGCGGGACGCGCGATGTATGTCTGTATCTGGAAATCGGTGTCGAGTGCGGACTCGCCGCTCCTGGGCTTCGCCTTCTTCTTGTCGATTATCTTTACGTCGACCGCGATTGGAGCGACGATCCTGTTCAGCGAGCCGACATTCGCCAGGAAACCAGCGACGGCGTGGTAGCCGCCTTTCACCGATACCTTGTAGCGATACGTGTCGAACATGTCGCCTTCGATCACCGGCATCGGCTCGACTGATGCGAGGTCGAGCCCGACGCGACGTGCGGCTGTCGAGACATTCTCGAGCAACGCCGGCACTTCGTTCGTCGTCGGCACGAGTTCCTGCAGGACGGCGAGACTTGCCCTGTACTCCGCGGCCTGCTGCGTAAGCCGGGCGACATTGCCATTTGCGAGCTCTTTGCGCGCAAATTCGTTCTTCGCATCGAGCGCGATCACATGCTCCTCGACCGTCGCGAGCTGGGCACGCTTCGGCATGTAGAGGAAGTATCCGTAGGCGCCGCCAAGGGCAAACGCCATCACGCTGACAGCGACGAGCATCTGGTCGCGTTTGGTAAGATTTGCTCCGATTGCCATGTTACTTGTCCCCCAAGGCGAACGAGACAGTCCTGACGAGAAACGGCGGAGGCTGCTGCGACTCTGCCTCGAGCTGGAACTCGGTTACTTCCTTCGTCTCGACAAGGACGAGATCAGAGCGCGTCAGCTGCACGTTCTGGATATAGGGCGACGCTTCCATCGTTTTCATGAAGAGTGTCAGCGCCTGTATGTCCACCGTGTGCCCGACGATCCGGAACCTCGTAGCCCGCGAAGCCTCCGCGAGAACCGCTTCAGCACGTGCCTTTCTGGCCTCTGCTTCGGAGATCTTTTTGGTCGTGTCTACCGGCGCATTTCTGGCCTTCTTGACTGTGTCCTGGAACGCAGCACTTGGCGCGGCGCTCGTCTGTGTCACCAGCGTCAACCAGGTGTACTGCGGAAGCGCGTTGCTGATCTCCTCGAGCAGATGCGGCCAGAGATAACGGCTGTCATCGATCGACTTGATGATTGCGACCTGGTGGTAAAGCGAGTCACGAGTGGCTTCCGCCTTGTCCTTCGCTTCAAGGACCACCTTGTATCGGGCGGAGTCCTGCATTGCCTTCTGCTCGCGCTCGGTGAGAGTGCGCTCGAGATTGGACTGGCTCATGAAGAGAAGCCCTGTGGCAAGAACGGCCGTGCCAACCGACGCGACGGTCCCCAGCATGAACTTGTCCCTCACGCCCGCGGTCGCATTTGCAAACATGCCGCCGAGGTTGAAGTCGCGGCCTCGCGACTTGCTGGCATTACCTGGGAGAAGATTTACCTGAATCATTAGCTGTTATCCGGTAGCGGCTAGTTACGCAGCGCGAGGCCGATGGGAAGCATCAGCAGCGGGGCGACTTCGTCGGTCGTGAGTGATTCGAGTGCGCCGTCCCTGA
>JAYUWU010000182.1:0-3432 GCA_043753365.1 Gemmatimonadaceae bacterium
AATGCGACTCCTGCTGATTGGGAGAACGTCGGGCGTAATGACCCGTGTCCGTGCGGGTCGGGCAAGAAGTTCAAAAAATGTCACGGCGTGGCGACCTGATTTCCTGGGGTTGTGATTTCGAAGGCCGGCTTTTGCCGGCCTTCTTTATTTGTGTGGTGTGCGGGTGGGGTGCCGGCTGTTTTTGCGGACAGATATCAAACCTTCACTGTCCGCAAAAACAACCGGCACCCAACCCCGTTCCGCTTTTCCGAATGCTAAGAGCGAATAGCGAATAGCTACCGCTGGCGACTAGCGACCAGTAACCAATAGCGTGTTTCGTCCCGTCTCTGCGTATTCCTGATTGCCGGAGCCATGAGACGGTGGCGTACAATGCGACCCGATTCACTACAAATCCGTTTCACAAAAAAACGGAGATCGGTCACCTTGGCGTCCGTAATAATGGAGCTTCCAAGCACAGAACGTCCGCGCGAGCGCCTGAAGTCTCACGGCGCGCGCGCATTGAGCTCATCCGAGCTCCTCGCCATCCTGCTCGGCAGCGGCTCGGAGAAGAACTCCGCAATGAGGCTCGGCCACGAAGTCCTCGCCTCGGCGCACGGATCGTTGCGGCGATTGTCATCTCAGCCGGTTGCCGCTCTGACTGCAATCGATGGAGTCGGCACGGCGCGCGCGGTCGCGATTCACGCAGCGCTCGAGCTGGGTCGCAGGATGGCCGCGGAAGAGCGTGAGGATGGTGTGCCGATACGAGGCCCGCGCGATGTGCATCAGATATTCGCGGAGCGGCTCCAGGATCTGCCCGTAGAGGAATTCCACGTTGCGGTGCTCGACTCGCAGCACCGGCTGGAGCGGGACATCACCGTTACGCGCGGCCTGTTGAACTCATCTCTTGTTCATCCGCGCGAAGTCTTTCGCGAGGCGATTGCCGAGAATGCGGCGGCAATCATTCTCGTTCACAACCATCCGAGCGGGGATCCAACTCCATCGCCTGACGATCGCATCACGACCGAGCAGCTCGTGCAGGCTGGCCGTGTTCTCGACATCCCGGTGCAGGATCACATAATCATTGGGCGGGGGCGTTACCTGTCGTTCGCCGAGGCCGGACTGCTGTAGGCCAGGTTTACCAGACTCGAAACCCGGTTGGCAAACCGGAGACTGGTATGCAAACGCAAAACCCAGAACTATGACTGGAAACCCGAACTGAGACTCGGTGGCGAGTCGCGAGTTTGAGTTCTGCGTCTTGAGTTTGCCCGCGAGTTTTGAGTTTGCCTCCGAGTTTGCCTTCTAGTTGCCTGCCGAGTTTTTAGTCTGCCTTGCGAGGGCGGGAATTTGTTTTTACCGACTCCCCTCGCAATATTCCGAGGAGCCATGCGCGTGAACCCCCTGTGACCGCGGTAGAATCCCACGCGGTAATCCCCGGCTGGAATGACGATGGCCAGCCTTTACCAGAGCGACTCGATCACGAGCTGCTCGTGCGCGCCTATCGCTTCAGCGAGACGGCCCATCTGGGGCAGAAGCGCCTTTCGGGCGAGAACTTCGTGTCGCATTGCGTCGAGGTCGCGAAGATTCTCGCCGACCTCCAGCTCGACACTGTCACGGTCGCAAGCGGGCTGATCCACGACATCGTCGAGGATACCAATGTCTCCGTAGCCGAGATCGAATCGATCTTCGGCGCCGAGATCGCGCAGATCGTGGACGGCCTCACCAAGATCGGCCATCTCCCGCTCAACTCCTCGCAGGAACGGCAGGTCGAGAATTATCGCAAGCTGCTCTTGTCGATCGCGAAGGATGCGCGGGTGATTCTGATCAAGCTTGCCGATCGACTGCACAACATGCGGACGCTGGATTATCTCCCGGCGGAGAAGCGTCGGCGCATTGCACAGGAGACGCGCGATCTCTACGCGCCGCTCGCGCACCGGTTCGGAATGGCGCGCATCAGGTGGGAGCTCGAGGACCTCGCGTTCAAGCACATCGAGCCCGGGCAGTACAAGTCTCTCGCGAAGCTCGTCGCGAAAAGAAGGGCGGAGCGGGAGGCAACGATCTCGTCGCTCAGCGACCCGCTGCAGGAGCTTCTGGTCAGCGCGGGAATCCCGAACGTCGAAGTCACCGGACGGCCGAAGCATCTCTGGTCGATCTACAAGAAAATGACGAAGTGGGACAAGCCGTACGAGGAGATCTACGATCTCATGGCGATCCGCGTCCTCGTCGACACTGTCCCCGACTGTTACCACGCACTCGGCGTCATCCACGAGAAATTCACGCCGCTCCAAGAGCGGATCAAGGATTATGTGGGGCAGCCGAAGTCGAACGGTTACCAGTCACTGCACACGACGATCTTCGGGCCGGGCAAGCAGCTCTTCGAGATCCAGATACGCACGCGCGAGATGCACCGTACTGCCGAATATGGAATCGCGGCGCACTGGCGCTTCAAGGAAAACGCGAAGAGTGCGGATGAGCTCGACCGTGCGCTGCACTGGTTTCGTCAGGTGTTGGAGTTACAGCTCGATGCGAAGACGCCCGACGAATTCCTCGAGTTCCTGAAGCTCGATCTTTATCAGGACGAGATCTTCGTATTTACACCGACCGGCGACGTGATTCAGCTGCCAAAAGGAGCGACGCCGATCGACTTCGCGTTTGCCGTGCACACCGAAGTGGGCCTTCATGCCCGCGGCGCGCGGATCAACGGCAGGCAGGCGACGCTCGCGCGCGAGTTGAAGAATTCAGATACGGTCGAGATCGTTACCGACCCGAACCAGAAGCCAAGCAGGGATTGGCTCCAGCATGTGCGGACGGGAAGGGCGCGTCACAAGATCCGCCAGCGTCTCCGCATCGAGGAGCAGAACACGTCTGGCAAGCTGGGCAGGGAAATACTACTTCGTGAGGTAAAGCGGCGTCGGCTTCTGAAGCCTGATGATGCACAGCTCGAGGTTGCCGCTAAGGCGATGAAGCTGAACGATGCAAATCACCTGATTGCGTCAATTGGCCAGGGCGACATCGGGGTGATGCAGGTGATGAAGCACCTGTACCCTGAGGAGGAAGCTCCGCCGGCGCCGGTCAAACCGGGTCCGCTCGACTGGATCGTCGACAAGATGCGTGGTGCGCCAAAGGGCGTACGGATCCAGGGCGTTGACGGTCTGATGGTGCGGTACGCGCAGTGCTGCCAGCCTGTGCCCGGCGATCCGGTCGTGGGTTATGTGACCCGCGGCCGGGGAGTGAGCATTCACCGTGCGGACTGCCCGAATCTCCTCATGCTGGATCTCGAGCCCGAGCGCCGGCTCGACATCGACTGGAAGGAGCTCGAGGGCGAGCGCTTCATGGTTCGCCTCGTCCTGGACGCAACGGACCGTCGCGGCCTCTACGCCGACCTGGCTGCCGCCGTTTCCGGCACCGACACTGATATCCGTTCGTTCGAGCTCCAGTCGGCTGATGGTCACGTGA
>JAYUWU010000183.1:0-8935 GCA_043753365.1 Gemmatimonadaceae bacterium
GTGAAGATCGCGAAGGCCGGTGTCGAGCAGTCGAAGCGCGATCGCGACAGGGTCGTGATTATCGACACGGCCGGCCGCCTGCAGATCGACGAAGAGATGATGAACGAGCTGAAGGCGCTTAAGGAAGCGCTGAGGCCGACAGAAATTCTTTTCGTCGCAGACGGAATGACCGGCCAGGAGGCTGTGAAAATCGCGCAGGGATTCGACAACGCGCTCAACGTGACCGGCGTCATCCTGACCAAGATGGACGGCGATGCGCGAGGTGGCGCGGCGCTGTCGATCTACGGGGTTCTAAAAAAGCCGATCAAGTACATCGGTGTCGGTGAAAAGTCTGATGCCCTCGAGGAGTTCCATCCGGAACGGATGGCGGGGCGAATCCTTCAGATGGGGGACGTCGTCTCACTGGTGGAGAAGGCTCAGGCTGCCTTCGACGAGGACGAGGCGAAGCGGCTTCAGAAGAAAGTGAAGAAGGAGGGGATGGATCTCTCTGATTTCCTCAACTCGATGCGGCAGATCGAAAAGATGGGACCGCTCGAGGGGGTGCTGAAGATGATCCCCGGAATGAACATGAAGGCGCTGAAGCAGGCGAAGATGGATCCGAAGCGGCTCAAGCATGTCGAGGCGATCATCCTCTCGATGACGCCGGAAGAGCGGAAGAATCCTTCGCTCATCAACGGCACGAGGCGTTCGCGAATTGCCAAGGGGAGCGGACGGTCGATCAGCGACGTCAACAGGCTGCTCGAGCAGTTCCGCGAAATGCAGAAGATGATGAAGAAGATGTCAGGCGGCGGGGGCGGAAGGCTTGGAATGCCGCCGATGCCTGGTATGTTTGGTAGATAGAAGGACCGGGTGCTTGCCGGATACACCGGCGGAGCGATGAGCCCGGAGCAGCACGAGACCATGAGACATGGAGCAGTACGATGGTAAGAATTCGTCTCCGCCGCGTTGGGCGGAAAAAGGCACCTGTATACCGTATCGTAGTCGCCGACTCGCAGAGTCCGCGCGATGGCAAGTTCATCGAGATCATTGGCCAGTACGCTCCGCGTCAGGCTGAGGGTGGTCTCGCTGTAAATGAAGAGCGCGCGAATTACTGGCTCGGAGTTGGCGCACAGCCGAGCGACACGGTTCGTTCGCTGCTTCGCCGGGCAGGCGTGCTGAAGCGTCGCCATGAGCAGCGTCTCGGTATCGAGTTGAAGGCGGCAGCGGTTCCGCTTCCTGAACGCAGCGCCGAAGAAGAGGCAGCGCTTCAGGGTGAAGGATCGTCGACGGATAACACCGAGGCGTAAATGGCCGCCGCTGCATTGGCGATCGTTGGGCTGGTTCGCAATGCACAGGGAATTCGCGGCGAGGTAGTGATCGAGCCGCTTACAGATGCGCCGGACGCGGTATTCGCGTCCGGCCGTCGTGTTTTCGTGGGTGACGCTCCCGCGCAGCGACAGCTGATGGTGGCGGCAGCGCGCCCGTTCAAGGGCGGGTTGATGGTGAAGTTCGACGGGATCGCCGACAGGAACGCGGCTGACCTGTTGCGCGGGCTCTACGTTTTTTCTCCGTTCGACGAGCTCGACCCACCGGGCGAGGATGAGGTCTACCTCCACGAGCTCATCGGGATGAAAGTCGAGCTCGACACCGGAGTTCGGATGGGTGAGGTGACTGCCTACTACGAGCTGCCGCAGGGACTCACACTCGACGTGAAAACGGAGAAAGGAAGTGTCTTGGTTCCTTACCGGTCAGAGGTCGTCGAGCGCATCGATTCCGACGCGCGCATAGTCTTCGTGCGTAACGACGTCGGCATGTTCGACTGATGCTCAGGATCAACGTCGTCACGATTTTTCCGGAGTTTTTTACCGGCCCGCTTGGTCTGAGCATTCCTGCACGCGCGAGCGCTGCCGGTGGGGTCGAGTACAACATCGTTGACCTTCGTGATTTCACTCACGACAAGCACCGGACAGTCGATGATGCGCCGTATGGCGGTGGTCCGGGGATGGTGATGAAGCCTGGTCCGTTCTTCGAGGCCGTCGAGTCGCTTGGTGCGACTTCGCCGATCGTCCTTTTGTCGCCACGCGGGAAGCTGTTCTCGCATGCCGATGCAGTTCGATTCTCCGAGGGGACTGAGCTGACGCTGTTGTGCGGCCACTACAAGGACGTGGACCAGCGCGTTGCGGATCATCTGGCGACAGAGGAGATCTCGCTCGGGGACTTTGTTCTGAGCGGCGGCGAGGCTGCGGCACTGGCGATCGTAGATGCGACTGTTCGATTGATCCCGGGTGCGATGTCCGATCTGGATTCGGCGCGGTCGGATTCATTCTTTGGGCGGGGATTGAGCGCGCCGTCGTATACCCGGCCACCAGATTTCCGCGGGATGACCGTTCCGGAGGTGCTCCTATCCGGCGACCATGCCCGAATTGCAAAATGGCGAGAGGAGCAGGGAGAGGGGCTCACTCGCAAAAGGGCCGAAGGCGGGATTGATTGAGTCTCGGGCTGCCGGATTTAGTACTGTGCGAATCCAGGACTAACTGCCATCGACGATCGACGACTTATCGAGGGTCGAGGACAATACGGGAAGATGCGGAAGTCAATGCGACCCTGCAGGCCTGATCTTGCGAGGGGATGATATGCTTCCTTGTGATGGAATTGGTGACGGGCTGAAACGTGGGCCCGCACAGCTTGATGAATGACGCACCAAGTTCCCGTGTCTGCAGAGGGGGCACACGACCCGCTTAACAGAATGCGAGTGTATCAGCTAGCGGGTGAGTTGGTGCCCGACGCCTTCAAGGATGCAACAATACTGAAGGCCGAACCGATTACGGAAAAGGTCGCGGTCAGCTCTACGCAGCGGTGTGCTCGATCGAGGCAAACATCAGCGAAGGATACTCCCGAAGTTCCGGGAAGGATCGAGCGCACATATTCGAGTACGCACTCGGCTCAGTTCGCGAGAGCATGAGCTGGTACAAGTCGTCCCGACCCGTCCTTGGTGACTCAAAAATGAAGGACAGGCGCGATCGACTCGAGGAAATGCGAAGGCTGCTTCTGGCAATCATCCCTCGCGAGCGCGGCCGGCGGATGAAATGACGACGCGGCGGACCGCCGCTCATCCTCAGTCCGCACTAAGTCGTCGATTGTAGTGAGTCCTGGATCCGCAAAGCCCTCGATCCTAATTCCCAGGCACTGGGGGGTTATAACCGACCCCCATATGCTCCCCCTTGCAACTGGCTTTCACCAGGAAAACTGGTTAACTTGGGCTGCTACCCATTAACCACACCTGAATCGGGCTGTCAAACCTCCGCCCTGAGCTCTATATGCATCCATTTATCGAAACCCAGAAAGAGTGGCTCCGCACTGACATACCTCCCTTCCGCGCCGGCGACACATTGCGTGTCAACGTCCGCGTGAAAGAAGGCGACAAGGAGCGCGTTCAGGCGTTCGAAGGCGTTTGCATCGCGCGTCGTGGCGCGGGAGTCAGCGAGACTTTCACTGTCCGCAAGATCTCCAGCGGTATCGGCGTCGAGCGTATCTTCCCGGTGCACAGCCCGATGCTCGCGACGGTTACCGTCGTTCGCCGTGGCCGCGTCCGCCGCGCGAAGCTCTACTACCTCCGCCACCTCACGGGCAAGGCCACGCGCATCAAGGAGCGCAAGGTTCGCGTTCAGGTGCCGGGCACCGACGCGTAACGAGAGCTCCGCTCACCGTCGCAGTATCGGCGGATAGCTTGCGGAAGCAGGAAAAGGGGGGCGCGAGCGATGGCTCAGATGAGCCAGTCAGGAAAAGCCGCGCCCCTTATCGCATCAAACGCTGGACACACATCGAACGGGATCTGCGGAAAGAACGCGGTCCCCTTCTCGCCGGCGTCGACGAAGTCGGCCGTGGTCCAATCGCAGGCCCCGTCGTAGCATGTGCGGTCATCATGCCGCCGGACATGCGTGCAATCCGCGGCGTCGACGACTCCAAGGTTCTCACTGCAGACCAGCGCAACCGCCTGGCCATCAAGATCATGGAGAAGGCGATCGCATACTCCCTCGGCGCCGCTTCGGTGAGGGAGATCGAGCGCCTCAATATTTATCAGGCGAGCGTCCTGGCAATGCGGCGGGCGCTCGGACGGTTGCAGGTTCAACCAAATTACGTGATCATCGACGGCAAGACGATGCGGACGCTCCCGGTGCCGCATACCGCCGTGGTGCACGGCGACGCACGGTGCTTTACGATCGCGTGCGCCTCGATAATCGCAAAGGTGACACGCGACAGGCTGATGGCGAATCTCGCACTTCGATATCCCGCCTATACGTGGGAACGCAATGCAGGCTACACGACTCGCGCGCACATTCGGGGGCTTGATTCGCACGGCATCACGCCGCATCATCGCCGAAGCTTCGTCCGCGTCAGCCAGCTCCTGCTCGACCTCGATGCAGCGCTCGATCTACCATCTATCCCCGAGCTTCTGAGCTGACATGAAGGGAACTCCTCTCGTCGCAGTGATCATGGGGTCCCGCTCTGACTGGGAGACTATGCGCCATGCAGTCGAGACACTCGATGCGCTCGGCGTGCCTAACGAGACGCGGGTCGTGTCCGCGCATCGAACTCCGGATTTGCTCTTCGAGTATGCAAGTGAGGCTGCGTCGCGCGGATTGAAGGTCATCATCGCAGGGGCCGGCGGAGCGGCGCACCTTCCGGGAATGGTCTCAGCAAAAACGACGCTTCCTGTGCTCGGGGTTCCCGTCGAATCGAAGGCGCTCAAGGGAATAGACTCGCTCCTGTCAATCGTGCAGATGCCGGCCGGAGTTCCTGTCGGCACGCTCGCAATCGGCAAGCCGGGCGCGATCAACGCCGCGCTGCTTGCCACTGCGATTCTCGCTACTAGCGATGAGTCGCTCAGTGCCGCGCTCGAAACGTTCCGTGAAACGCAGACGCAGGCAGTTCTGGATCAACCAGACCCAGCAAGCCAAGAGTGAAAGTCGGCGTACTTGGGGCAGGTCAGCTCGGGCAGATGCTCGCGCTCGCCGCCGGCAGGATCGGATGCACGCTCAGGTTTCTTTCGCCCGACGAGCACGCACCGGCAGGCCGCTTTGCCGAGCTGATCGTTGCCGACTATGAGAACGAAGCAGCGCTCGCGCATTTCGCTGATGGGCTCGACATCGCGACATACGAATTCGAGAGCATTCCATCGAGCGCCGCAATTTCAGTCGCTGAAAAAGTTGTAATTCACCCCTCGATCGCCGCTCTCGAGACGGCGCAGGATCGCGCCAGCGAGAAGCAATGCTTCGAGCGGCTTGGCATTCCCACCGCGCCGTTCGCAGTGGTCGACAGCATGCGTGATGTGCGCGCCGCGCTCGAGCGCATCGGCACACCCGCGGTCCTCAAATCCCGGCGCCTCGGCTACGATGGCAAGGGCCAGGGCATAATCCGTACGCCTGCGGATATTGCGACTGCCTGGGTCGGCGCCGGGGGAGTTCCTGCGATTGTCGAATCGTTCATAAAATTCTCGAGGGAGCTGTCGATCATCGCTGTAAGGTCCACAACGGGCGAGACGGCGTTTTATCCGCTCGTCGAGAATCATCACAGCGAGGGTATTCTGCGTTTCTCATTGGCACCCGCCCCCGCCATCGCCGAAGAAGTTCAGAGGCTCGCCGAGGATTATGCAACGCGGATCATGAACGAGCTCGACTACTATGGGGTATTGGCAGTCGAGTTGTTCGAAACGCCGGATGGACTGGTCGCCAACGAGATGGCACCGAGGGTACACAACACCGGGCACTGGACTATCGAAGGCGCTGACACGAGCCAGTTCGAGAACCATCTCAGGGCGATTACCGGGATGCCCCTGGGATCGACCGAGATGGGTGGGGCGGCGGGAATGGTCAACGTGATCGGCCGTGAACCTGATGTAAAACGCCTCCGAGAAGTCGATGACGTGCACGTTCACATGTACGGAAAGTCGCCAGCACCCAAAAGGAAACTTGGCCACATAACAGTGACCGCCGATGACCTCGATGGCGTGAGGGCCAAGGTGGCTCAGCTGCGGCATCTGCTTCCGCGATAGGATCAGGGTCTGCGCCGGCGGAAGTGTTCCTGATTGAAAGGTGAGGATATGATAAAGGCACTTCTGATTATTGGCGCAGCGATCGCTGCGGGATGCGCGACCCCATCCCATCCGGGTGACCCAGGCGGGATTTCGGGGGGAGTTCAGGCTCAGACCGGCAGGGCATTCGATATTGCCGTCGGACAGCAGGCGCAGGTTGAGGGGTCGCCCCTGACGATTCGCGCCATCGGCGTCTCTGACGAGTCGCGCTGCCCGAGCGACGTCCAGTGTGTATGGGCCGGGAACGCTGTTGTAAGGCTGCTTGTCACGACGCAGGGGAGCCCCGGAACCGAGATCAGTCTCAACACCGGGCTCGAACCAAAGGCGACCACCGTGGCCGGGTATAGCATCAGTCTGACTGGACTCAAGCCGTATCCGCGGTCCGGAACAACCATCGATCAGGCCAGCTATGTAGCGACCCTCGAAGTGAGGCGCATCCCGACGGGTTGAAGAATCTTCGGCCGGGTTCAAACGTTATGCCTATTGTGGATGTCTGACCCGCCAAAGTCCACAATCAAACGATTCGATACCAATGCCGAAAACCACTTCAATTTTCTGGGCCCTTGTAGCCATCGCCAGCATCACCCCCGGCGCCGCAAAAGCACAGCGCACAGATGCCGAGTGGCTGGAAGAATGCCGCAGGGACAACCGCGACAGATACGACCATCGCGAGGTATGGTGCGAGGTCCGTGAGACCAGGGCCCGTGCGAGCAGCGGTGGAACCGTCTCCATGGAAGGCCTTCGCAATGGCGGGATATCGGCGACCGGTTGGGACGTCGACAGCCTTGTGGTCCGCACGAGGATTCGCGCTGAAGCAAAAGACGCTGATGAGGCTCGCGATCTTGCGAGTCAGGTTCGCACCACGATCAACGCGTCGACGGTGACAGTGGACGGGCCGCGAAACGTCGATGACAAGCAGTGGACTGCATCACTGGTCGCTACGGTTCCGCGGCGCTCACACCTTCGTGTTCAGACTCGGAATGGGCCGATCAGTGTCGAGCGGGTCACGGGCGACATGACTCTGACGACGAGCAACGGGCCGCTCGCGCTGCGTGAAGTCGGAGGCAACGTCAGGGCACGTACCACCAACGGACCTCTCAGCATCCTGCTCGCCGGGACACGCTGGGACGGTGAGGGACTCGATGCGACTACCACCAATGGTCCGCTCACGATCACGGTGCCGGAGAACTACAACGCGCAGCTGGAGACAGGCACCAGGAATGGTCCGGTGAGCGTCGGGTTCCCGATTACCGTCGTTGGCAGAATCACGAGGGATATATCGACTCAGCTCGGTTTCGGCGGCGCGACTATCCGCGCTACTACGACAAACGGTCCGCTCACGCTCAAGCGTAAGTAGACGAGGCGGAAAGAGTGCACGCAGAAAGTACCCTGAAATAGTGAAGAGAACAGCTTGGCAGCCGCGGTACTGATGCAGGCTTCCGCGCCTGAGGACGATTCGGCCGATGTCGCGCTGGCGGCGTCGGGAGATCGCAGAGCTTTCGAGCGCCTCTATCGGGCGCACGTAAACCGGGTGTTCTCCATTTGCACGAGGATGTGCGGAAGCCGGGTCAAGGGCGAAGAGCTGACGCAGGACGTGTTCGTGAGGGCGTGGGAAAAGTTGCCGCAGTTCAGGGGCGATGCGCAGTTCTCGACGTGGATTCATCGGGTGGCTGTCAACATCGCTCTCACTGACAGGAAGAACGAGGCGCGCAACAGGAAGAGGATGGTCGACGAGTCCGACACGGGAGAGACGCCGCTTCAGAGGGCGTCTGTGACACCGGGTCACGGGGACAGGATGGACATCACCGCGGCGATGGAGAAGCTGCCGCGGGGTGCGAGACAGATTTTCGTATTGCACGACATCGAGGGATACAAGCACGAGGAGATTGCCGAGATTTGCGGTATCACCGCAGGCGGCAGCAAGGCCCAGCTTCACCGGGCGCATCTTCTCTTACGCGAGGCACTGGCACGATGAGCGAATCACACATGACATGCGCGGATTGCGACGAGCTGTTTCTCGGGTACTTCGAGAACGAGCTCGACGCACCATCAACGGCCGAGGTCGAGAGCCACATCGCCGGTTGCGCGCGATGCCAGGGGCTGGTGCGCGACATGGATGGAATTCGTGAAAGCGCAGCGAGTCTTCCCGATCTCGTTCCGTCACGCGATCTGTGGCAGGGAGTCGAGTCGCGGATTCAACCTTCGGTCGTTTCCATCGTGCGGCCTGCCCGCAGTGCGGGACTGTCTCGCTCATGGATGGCCGTCGCGGCAGCGGGTCTCGTCATCGTTTCTTCGAGCGTCACTTATGTCGGAACCTCTCGGTCGATTACCCGGGAGAAGAAGCCTGTAGCGGCAAAGCCGGCGGTGCCGGTGACTCGTGTTGCGGGCGCGAAAGTCGAGGCCGAGCCGGTTGCTGCTGAGCCGTTAAAATCGACCGGCTCTGCCACTTCTGCGCGCCCGTTGCCAGCTCCTGTACGGACGCCCGCAAGAGTTTCGGCGAGCCGAGCCGGCCGCGGTGCCGTTGCATCGCGAGTAGTGCAGCCGGTTTCAACTTCGTCAGAGATCGCAATCGCCGACGAGATCGACAACCTCCAACGGCTGCTCACAGAGCGCCGCAGTCAGCTCGAGCCGGAGACCGTCAAGGTAGTAGAGGAAAACCTGGCGATCATCGATGCAGCCGTTGCACAGGCGCGCGCGGCTGTCGCGCGGGACCCTGCGAGCGGTTTTCTGAATGAAAGACTGGAGAATGCGCTGCACAAGAAGGTTCAGCTGCTGCGAACCGTGGCGCTGCTCCGGTCATCAACCTGAGAAAGGGAAGAGGGATGAAAGCAATTACAGGAGTCATTGTCGCGGTGGGCCTTGCTT
>JAYUWU010000184.1:0-8882 GCA_043753365.1 Gemmatimonadaceae bacterium
GGGATAGCCTGCGGCACACCGGCCGACATCGACAAACTCTACACTCAGCTTGCGACATGAACATCGACCTGACTGGAAAGACAGCGATTGTGACCGGCAGCACGCGTGGGATCGGCCGGGCGACTGCACAGGCGCTCTCGGATTCCGGCGCCCGCGTTGCGATCGTCGGGCGCGACCGTGACAAAGCCGCTGCCGTCGCGGGGGAAGTTGGCAATGGTGCAGCGGGATTTGGCTGCGACATGGCCGACACCGCTCAGGTCACTGCGCTGATCGCGGATGTCGAGAAGGAGTTCGGTGGCGTTGACATCCTCGTCAACAACGCGGGACTTACGCGAGACAATCTCGTGATGCGTCTCAAGGATGAGGACTGGGACGCTGTTCTCAATGCGAACCTGCGTGGCGCTTTCGCGGCGATCAGGGCGGTCTCGCGGGGTATGATGAAGAAGCGTTCCGGGCGGATCATCAACATGGCGAGCGTGGTCGGGATCACCGGTAACAAGGGCCAGGCCAACTACGCCGCCAGCAAGGCGGGGCTGATTGCACTGACAAAATCGGTGGCCAAGGAGCTGGGTTCCCGCAACATCCTGGTGAACGCAATCGCCCCTGGATTCATCGCGACGGAGATGACGGATGCGATGACCCCTGAGGCGCGGACCGCTTTGACCGGGCTCATTCCCCTGGAACGGCTCGGAGAGCCGGAAGACATCGCTTCGATGGTGGTTTTTCTGGCCTCGGACAATGCTTCCTACATCACCGGCCAGGTGCTCGTCATCGACGGCGGGATGGTGATGTGAACGAACACAGCAGCAGACGGCGCGTAACTTTCTGCCATAGCGTCAGTTAACTATATTTCACGACCACCACACAAATACCGGAGATGTGCAACATGGCCGACAACTCGGAGAAGGTTAAGGACATCATCGAGAAGGAGCTCGGAGTCGAGCGCGAGAAGCTGACCAACGAGGCAAGCTTCATCGAGGATCTCGGTGCCGACAGCCTTGACATCGTCGAGCTGGTGATGGAGTTCGAGAAGGAGTTCAACATCGACATTCCGGATGAAGATGCGGAGAAGCTTCGCACCGTTGGTGACGCGCTCGGATACCTCAACAGCAAGATTCCCGCGTAATGAAGCGAAGAGTCGTCGTCACGGGCATGGGTGCCGTGACGCCGGTTGGCAATGACGTAGCAACGATGTGGCGCTCGCTGATCGAAGGCAGATCAGGCGCTGCGCCGATAACGCACTTCGATGCCAGCGGCTTCGAGGTGAAGTTCGCGTGTGAGGTAAAGGACTTCGACGTGTCGCAGTACATGGACCGCAAGGAGGCCAAGCGCGCCGACCAGTTCACGCAGTTTGCTGTCGCGGCTGCGAGCCAGGCAATGCACGACGCCGGCTTCGGCGACGGGACAGGCTACGATCCTGAGAACACGGGCGTAATCGTCGGCAGCGGCATCGGCGGCCTCAAGAGTTTCGAGGAGCAGCACGAGGTCTACAGGTCGCGCGGTCCCACCAAGATCTCCCCATTCTTCATCCCGATGTTCATCTCCGACATCGCGGCCGGGATCGTTTCGATGCAGTTCAACGCGAAGGGCCCGAACTACGCGACTGTTTCGGCATGCGCGACCGGCGCGCACGCTATCGGCGACGCATTCCGTACCATTCAGTACGGCGACGCCGACGTGATGATCACCGGAGGTGCCGAGGCGACCGTTACGCCGATGGCGATCGGCGGCTTCGCTAACATGAAGGCACTCTCCGAGCGCAACGACTCACCCGAGACCGCGTCGCGGCCGTTTGACGCGACGCGCGACGGATTCGTAATGGGCGAAGGTGGGGCGGTCGTGATCCTGGAGGAGCTCGAGCATGCCAGAAGGCGCGGAGCAAGGATCTATTCCGAGATAGTTGGTTACGGGGCGACAGGTGACGCGCATCATCTCACCGCTCCAGCACCCAACGGAGAAGGCGCGCAACGCGCGATGAAGCGGGCACTGAAAGATGCGGGCCTGACGCCGGCTGACATCCAGTACATCAACGCACACGGAACCTCGACGCCCGCCAACGACATGAACGAAACGGCGGCGATCAAAGCCGTGTTTGGCGAGGAAGCGTACAAGGTCAACGTCAGCTCGACCAAATCGGCGACCGGCCACATGCTCGGCGCCGCGGGCGCAGTCGAGCTCGTCATCGGGACGCTTGCGATCAACAATTCGCTGATCCCGCCCACTATCAATTATGTGAATCCGGACCCCGACTGCGACCTGAATTACACGCCGAACACTCCGGTGAAACGGGAGATCGACGCCGTCATCAGCAACAGCTTCGGATTCGGCGGGCACAACACGACGCTCGCCATCAGGCGTTTCGCGGACTGACGCGAATGCTCCCGGCGGCGATCAAGGGTACGAAAGCCGTTCCCGCCGCCCGGACTGTATGACCCGGACAGGCATAGGCTACGACTCACACCGGTTTGCACCCGGCGGCAGCATTCTCCTTGGGGGAATAAAAGTGGCCAACGGCATTCACCTCGTCGGCCACTCTGATGGTGACGCTGTTGCGCACGCGCTCACCGATGCGATCCTCGGCGCCGCCGGCGCGGGCGACATCGGCGAGTTGTTCCCGAACACCGATCCCGCCAACAAGGGGCGGGATTCCATCGAGATGCTCATGCACGCAGTGGGCGCTGTCTACGACCTCGGCTTCCATGTCGTGAACATCGACGTAACCGTCATCACTGAATACCCGAAAATCGGTCCCTTCCGCGACGCGATGGTCGAGTCACTCGCGGGCGCGATAGGAATCGATGTCACATCCGTTAGTGTCAAGGGTAAGACGAACGAAGGCATGGGCTGGATCGGAAGCGGTGAAGGGCTTGCCTGCATTGCGATCGCCACAATCGCCTCGGAACCTGATACGGGTGGAGAGTGAGCGGGGACGCTGTCATAGACTGGTTGAGCGGTCTTTCAATAGGGACGCTCTATATCGCGATCGGACTCATCTCGGCGGTGGAGAACATCTTTCCTCCGTTTCCGGCGGACGTCGCGGTCGCGTTCGGGAGTTTTCTCGCGGCACGGGGGGAAGCCTCTCCGTACACGACGTTTCTCGTCGCGTGGCTTGGCAATTTTGCGGGTGCGGCCTTCATGTATTTTGTCGGGCGCCGATACGGGTCGAGCGCATTCATGACCCGGCTCGAGCGATGGGCAGGCGCAGGCGCCGAGCAGAAGCTTCTGAAGCTTTACGGCCGCTACGGGTTGCCGGCATTGTTCATCAGCAGGTTCCTTCCGGCAGTGCGTGCAATCGTGCCCCCATTCGCCGGGGCGATGAAACTGCCGCCGCTCCCGGTCGCGCTTGCCGTCGCGAGCGCTTCAGGGATCTGGTTCGCAATCATCACGTTCATCGCATTTCGCGCAGGATCGAACTGGGATGTGCTGTACGCGACGATCGTGAAATCCGGCAAGATCATCGGGTTCTCGGCATCGGGCCTTGTCGTCCTCGTCGCCGCCCTGCTTTATATCAGGCACAAGCGCAAGAAACGGTAGCGCCGTGAAACCCGGGACTGTTTCAGATGAGATATCCCGCCCGTTCATGCTCGAGCGTTTTCAGGATCACCTCGCAGTAGAGAAGGGATCGTCGCCGCTGACGACGGAGGCATACCTCCGGGACCTCGCGCGGTTCGCGACATTCTGCGTGATGAAGGGCGCGGCGTCGCCGGCCAGCGCAAGCGCGAGGACGCTGCGCGATTATGTGTATCACCTCAAGGACCTGGGGCTGGCGCCCTCGTCGATCCGGCGCAACGTCTCAGCAGTGAGGAGCTATTTCCGATTCATGCTGGGAGAGGGCGAGCTGGTTCGCGACCCAAGCGAGCGACTCGAGGCGCCAAAGAAATGGCGGACGCTCCCGGAAGTACTGACTGTCGACGAGGCCGAGAGGCTTCTTGCTGCACCGACTCTGGATGAGCCTTTTGCCTTTCGCGATCGGGCAATGCTCGAGCTGGCGTACGGCGCCGGGCTTCGCGTGTCGGAGTGGATCACGATGTCGACTCGCGACGTACTCATGGATGATCACCTCGTGCGAGTCTTCGGCAAGGGCTCCAAGGAGAGACTCGTCCCAATCGGGCGACAGGCGATCAGCGCCGTGGCGATCTACCTGCGTGAGCTTCGACCGAAGCTCGAGAAAGGCAAAGGGAAGGGCATTCTTTTTCTGAACGCTCGGGGTGAGCCGCTGTCGCGGATGGGCGCTTGGAAAATTCTTCGGAAGTACGTCGAGATGGCCGGGATCACGAAGGCCGTCTCGCCGCACACGTTGCGACACTCCTTTGCGACTCACCTGCTCGAGGGCGGCGCTGATTTGCGCGCAGTCCAGGAGATGCTCGGACACGCCGACATTTCGACCACGCAGATCTACACCCATGTCGATCGCGAATTCCTCAGGTCCGTTCACAAGCAGTATCATCCCCGAGCATGATCCTCGTCATCGACAACTACGACTCGTTCACCTACAACCTCGTCCAGTATATCGGCGAGCTGGGAGGCGACCCGATCGTCCGCCGGAACGACGCGATCACTGTTGACGAGATACGAACTCTTGGCCCCCGTGCGATCGTGATATCGCCCGGACCGGGCACGCCGGCAGACGCCGGCATCAGCGTGGATGTCGTCCGGAGTCTGGGTTCGGCGGTCCCGCTACTCGGGGTGTGCCTGGGCCATCAGGCGATCGCCGAGTGTTTCGGCGGCAACGTCGTGCTGGCGCCGAAGCTCATGCACGGCAAGACTTCAGTGGTTGCCCACGACGGCCAGGACTTGTTCGCGGGAATCGAATCTCCGATGGAGGTGATGAGGTATCATTCCCTCACCGTCGAGTCGAGCTCGATCCCCAGCGAACTTGTCGTTACGGCATGGGCCGCGGACGACAAGACCGAGATTCATGCGCTGAAGCACCGCAATTTTCCGGTATGGGGTGTTCAGTTCCACCCCGAGTCGGTCATGACCAAGCATGGTAAGAAGATCCTGTCAAACTTTCTACGTCTCGCACAATGACACGCTCCAGTAAACGAAATGGCATGTCACTCCCGAATTCCGTCGTCGCAGCTGTCGGGGCAGTGTTACTCCTGGTAATCACGTCGGCCACGGCTGGCGCGCAGGGTGATCCTCCGCTCGACACGAGTTATGTCATCTACGACAACGGGCCGATCACGCTGCCCCTTGGCGTCGGTCTGCGCATCCCCGCTTATACCCGCGTTGATGGTGTCGCGGTGCCATGGGGCCCGGATATCAAGCTTGCCGATGGATCGATCAAGCTCGCGCCAACCGTCACATACCGGTCGCACATCGGAGAATTCGATCCGGAGCTCACCGGGACGATTGCACTGGGTAAGGCAGCCGAGCTACGGATTGCGGGGGGCAGGTCGACTTTCACCAACGAGAAGTGGATTCGCTCCGACATCATGAACTCGCTGTCGGCGCTGGCGGTCGGCACAGACGCGAGAAACTACTTTCGTGCGGACAGGGGCGAAGCGGAGCTGTTCTACAGGATCGTGAAGCCACTCATGACCTTTACCCCGTCTGTGGGTTTTCTTCACGAATTCGCCTGGTCCACGGGCGAACCGCTTCCGCATACGTCGGCGCCGTGGAGCTTTTTCGGACGCAAGGACGAGCTGAAGATGCGACGAATCAATCCCGCAATACAGCGCGGGCACATAACCTCCGCTCTGGCGGGCGGCCGCGTCGACTACGATGACCAGATAACAAAGGCAAGGTTTTCTGCTCGAGCTGAACATGGCTTTGATGCTCCTCCGACAACCAGCTCAACCGAAGGTTTTACGCAATTCACCCTGGACGGCACCAGTGAGTTTCCCACGTTTGGACTGCAGACGTTCGCCTTCAAGGGACACGCTGTCTTCACAGGCGGGGATGCACCCGCGCAGCGATACGCCTACCTCGGAGGATCGAGCACTCTTTCGACAGTGGACCTGCTTGCGCTTGGCGGTGACCGGCTGCTGTTCCTGGAGGGTGAGTACAACTACCCGCTCGTTCGGCCGCTCATCCCGTTTGTGGGTGCGCCGGCTCTGACGCTCCGTTATGCGATCGGGTCAGCGGGCGTAGGGGAGTTTCCGGACTTCATCCAGAATATCGGCTTCGGCGTCAGCTTGAAGGTGATCAAGCTGGAATATCACATAGATCCGAGTTATCGCGAGGCACCATTCCGGGACAAATCTGCATTCTCGATCGGCTTCAAAATGCCGTTTTGAGTTGCTGGTGCGCTAAGCCCCGGTTGGACATATATTTAAGGGCGTGACTTTTGCATCCGACCGCGCGAAAATGAGTGGTGGATGAGGACGCTCGTGGTTATTCCGGCGCGCCTCGCCGCGGTCCGCCTCCCCCAGAAACCGCTTCGACTCCTCGCCGGCGTTCCGCTCATTGCCCGCGTCTGGCAACGTGTCTCCGAAATGCAGGTCGCGGACAGAATTGTCGTTGCCACTGAGGACGCATCGGTGGCCGAAATTGCTCGTTCTGCAGGCGCAGAATGCATCATGACTCACATCGACCATACGTCTGGTACCGAGCGCGTCGCCGAAGTTGCGCGCATGCCCGAGTTCGCCGAATACACGACAATCGTCAACGTGCAGGGCGATGAGCCGTTCATTGGCCGGCAGGCAGTAAAGGGAGCAGCTGTGATGGTGGAATCAGGCCGCTTTCCTCTCGGCACTTCCGCTTCGCCTGCGTCATGGGATATCGCGTCGAATCCAAACCTGGTGAAAGTCGTGCTGGGCAATGATTCGCGGGCGCTCTACTTCTCACGAGCTGGGATTCCGTTTGTTCGCGACCGTGAAGCAATCGATTCCGTTGAAATCAGAATGCTCCAGCACATCGGGGTTTACGCATATTCACGTGAGGCGCTGGAGCGGTGGGTTGCCCTTCCACCTCATCCGCTTGAGAACACCGAACGACTGGAACAATTACGGCCGCTGGCGGCGGGAATCCCGATAGGGGTTGCGATCGCCGACGAGCCTCCAGCGGGCGGGATAGACACAGAAGACGACCTCGCTACCGCGAATGAGCGGTGGCATGAATTCATCGCCGGACGGTAACCAATGCAGCCCCAGTCAAGACAGCAGACGCGGTACATCTTCGTTACCGGTGGAGTGGTCTCTTCACTCGGAAAGGGAATTGCAGCCGCGTCTATCGGGCGGCTTCTGGTCGAACGCGGAATGCGTGTCACGATCATGAAGTTCGATCCATATCTCAACGTCGATCCAGGAACGATGTCGCCGTTCCAGCACGGAGAGGTATACGTCACCGATGACGGCGCAGAGACGGATCTCGACCTTGGCCACTACGAGAGGTTCATCGACCGGTCGCTCTCGCAGGCAAACAACGTCACGACGGGGCGCATTTATCTCAACGTGATCACCAAGGAGCGGCGCGGGGAATACCTCGGGTCGACAGTTCAGGTGATTCCGCACGTCACCGACGAGATCAAGTCGGCAATGAAGCGACTCGCTCCTGAGAGCGACGTGGTCATCGTCGAGATCGGCGGCACTGTTGGCGACATCGAGTCTCTGCCGTTCCTCGAGGCAATCAGGCAATTCCGACACGAGATAGGGCGTGAGAACGCGATCTTCATCCACCTCACGCTGGTGCCGTTCATCGCAGCGGCAGGTGAGGTGAAAACAAAGCCGACGCAGCATTCAGTGCGCGAGCTGATGGAGATCGGAATCCAGCCCGACATTCTCATCTGCCGGAGCGAACGCGCTCTCTCCGAGGAAGTGAAACGGAAGATCGCGCTCTTCTGCAATGTCGAGTTCGGCGCGGTTGTGGAAAGCCGCGACGTTCCGACCATTTACGAGATTCCACTCACGTTCCACGAGCAGGGCCTCGACGAGCGCGTCATGCATCGCCTCGGACTCCTCGGGAGAAAGGCATCGGACCTGAGCGCCTGGCGCGCGATGGTGAACCGCGTAGTCGACCCGTCATCGCGGGTGAAGATCGCCGTCATCGGCAAATACACTGACCTTATCGACTCATACAAGAGCGTGCACGAGGCGCTCATTCACGGTGGCATCGCGAACGACGTGGGAGTGGACATCTCGTGGCTTGCCAGCGACATGTTCTCCGGAAGAGAGAAGACACGGGAGCTGCTGGCGGATTTTCACGGTGTGCTCGTCCCCGGTGGTTTTGGTGTAAGGGGCGTCGAGGGAATGCTCGAGGCGATACGCTACGCGCGCGAATCCGGACTTCCGTTTTTTGGAATATGTCTCGGCATGCAAAGCGCGATCATCGAGTTTGCGCGGAACGTAGTTGGCCTCGACGACAGTCATTCCAGCGAATTCGCGCCTGAGTGCGGCAACCCTGTCATCTCGCTGATGGAGTCGCAGCAGCACCTCACCGACATGGGCGGCACGATGCGTCTCGGCGCATACCCGTGCAAGCTCGGTCCCGGTACGCGTGCTGCGCAGATTTACGGTGTTCCGCAGGTGAGCGAGCGGCATCGGCATAGATACGAGGTTTCGAACTCTTATCGCGACGCATTCGTCGAGCATGGCATGACGCTCAGCGGCCTGTCACCTGACGGATCGCTCGTGGAGATCGTCGAGCTTCAGACGCACCCATGGTTCATCGGCTGCCAGTTCCACCCGGAACTGCAGTCACGCCCCACCCGCCCGCATCCCCTTTTCGCCAGCTTCATCGGCGCAGCGTCGGAAGCGCGGCAGCAACGGAGTGAGCGCAAGCGGCAGGCATCGGTGCCGGCCGAGTAGCGTGCAACCACTGTTTCCCAGTGATCGCTTCTTTGTAATCGCCGGCCCCTGCGTCGTCGAGGACGACAGGCTCAACATTTCAATTGCCCATGAGATCGTCAGGATCAGTGATTCGATTCCCGGCGGAATCAT
>JAYUWU010000185.1:0-8871 GCA_043753365.1 Gemmatimonadaceae bacterium
GACTCAGCCCGCGGCACGCTAGTGCCCGGTACAACGCAATGTCTCGGATGTCACAAGATGCAAAAGGTGATGGCCGACTTCCAGGCAGGACTCGACCCGCATGGCGGCAAGTGCGGCATGTGTCACAACCCTCACACACAAACGACGCCGGAGGCTGCAGCCAACACGTGCGCAACTTCCGGATGCCACTCGAACTGGCGCGAAGAGCCGTTCCACTTTGGGGAAAATCACAAGCAGGTAGCGTCGAAGTGTCTGACCTGTCACCTGCCGCATCGCGCAAAGGTCGATGCCAGCAACTGCGCGCAGTGCCACGAGAATGTGCGTGAGCGAGGTCCGCGCCGGCCGCCGTTGCCTTTCGACACGTCGGCTGCGAAACGCCGCACACACGTCGAGGAATCACGAATCCGTGTCGGCGCGCATGATGAAATTCCCGAAGGCGTAAGGATCGCTTTCGCCAGCTTCGGCGGGGCTCCGTCACCGCGTCAACACGATGCATTCACACTTGCATTCGATCCACCATCGCGGGCAAACAGCATCGATGCCGGGCCTGCGCCTCCTCGCGCTCCTCCTGCTGCGCCCGACAGCTTCACGCATTCGAGGCACGAGAAACTGGCGTGCCTCGTGTGTCATGAGACAGGCACGGGCCAGGGCCGCTTCACTTTCGAGCGCCCACGCGGGTGCACGATCTGTCACCATCAGGCACCTGCGCGATCCACATGCGGCAACTGCCACCAGAAAGGCGAGCTCGCGGCGCCTCTCACCGTCACTGCTACAGTCACCGTCAGGGGACACTCGCCTAAACCTCGCCCGGTGGAGTTCCGGCACGAGACACACTCCGGCAAAACGTGCGTAGAGTGTCATACGACGCCGGTCACGCTTGCGCCATCGACGTCCCGCGCGGTCTGCAAGGACTGTCACGAAGATCATCACGCGGTAAACAGCAGCTGCACAGCATGTCATGCTGCCGCGCAACCAAAAGCGGCGCACAAGACGCTCGAGACGGCCCACCAGCGTTGCGATGCGTGTCACGCGGCCAACACAGTCGCGAGCCTGACCCCTACACGGAGCTTTTGCAGCACGTGTCACGCGGCTCAGGCAGTGCGACACTACGAGAACAAAGAGTGCACGACATGTCACTTCCTCGCTGAGCCTCGCGAGTACAAGGGCATGCTTCTCACGCGAGCACAGGAGTGAGAGTCGTATTATGCGCGGTATCGGCGCTCCTGTTGTGCGCCGTTCCGTTGAGCGCGCAGGACTATCGCGTTCGTCTCGATGCGCGCGCGCAGTCAGTGTGGTTTCGCGGCCTCACTGCTGACAGTATTCTCGCTTCCTCCGTCGTGCCTTCGTCGTCGGGCGGCCTCGAGACGCCCGAAGGAAGGGCGGTGAGATGTGCGGGAGGTCAGTACTGCTACTACTTCTCGCCCGGTCCTGCGTTGCGTGGAATTCCAGTCGCGACGTCAGCCAGTATCGTCATGTGGGGTCTCGGGGTTCAGGGACTGTCACTTCGCGCATCAGGCAGATTCCTGACAGACCTTGGCAGTGACGATGTGTGGCCGGGAACGGAGCCCGCAGCACAACTCATCGAAGGGATGTTCGAATATCAGCGAGCAGCGCTTCTGGCGCGAGTGGGACGACAGCTTGTGCCCTCGCGGCTCGAGTCGATGGGATTCGACGGTGGATGGCTCAGGTATCGAATCGAACGGGCATCGCTGGATCTAACGGGGTATGGAGGATGGGGACTCGGGCAAGCGGCAGCAGTGTCACCCCTCAATCCGGCGCTGAACCCGCTGGATGAATGGCGACCCCGTGACCGCCAAATCGTAGCGGGTCTCGAGGCCGCATGGCTTTATCGAGATATCGATCTGCGCGGAGAATACCGCCGCGAGATCGATCCTGAAGACGACTACTTCGTCTCCGAGCGTGCGGCGCTTTCGCTTGGTGCGCGTCATCGCGCTTTCCGGCTTCATGGCGGTATCGATTACAACATGGCAGAAGGTCACGTCGGCAACGCCGATGCAACCCTTACCTATCTGCGCCCGCGCTATTCGATCTCTACAGGAGCGCGGCGTTATCGGCCGTACTTCAATCTCTGGACACTGTGGGGTGCCTTCAGTCCTGTACCGTACAACGCGCTCAGTATTTCCGGCGAGGCTCGCATCACGAGTCGCATGAGCGTCAATGGCAGGGCAGAGCGATACAAGTATGAGAGTGCCGAGGTGTCGACCGGGCTCGTTCCGCAGCTCGAGGATCGTGGCTGGCGGGCGAGAATCGGAGGAAACGCTGCGTTGTCGGAGCGGTGGACACTCGATGCCAACTATGGAATAGAGCGCGGGCCCGGCGCCTCTGCTCGATCAGCAGATGTTTCGGCGACCTTTTCGCAAAGCGAGAGATTTTCCGTCGATGCATATGCAGGATCTCTCGCTCGTCCGCTGGAGCTTCGATACTACGATGCAACGAGCCGCTGGATCGGTGGACGCGCGCAGCTGCAACTTGGAGATCAGCGTCGCGTGTGGGCTGATGCAGCAGCAGTTGGTGACGATCGCGAGCGTCCGGATACAGGCGGATCATCACTCGACCAGCTTCGAGTGCGCGCGGGAGTGAGCATCGCGTTCGGATCTGGTGCGGATCGATTTCCGCTTCCACCTGCGCGTCGTACGCGATGAAGCTGATACCTCGCATCGGGGCGCCGCTTGTCCTCGCGTTGCTGGCGGGAGGAGTGTTGTTTGCCGCGCCACTCATAAGTCGTGCGCCAGGGGAAGAGTTTCCGCATGAGCAGCATGCGAACATGTTCCCGCTTTGCACGACGTGTCATGCCGGAGTAGTCGAGGTTGGGAAGCCGGTGTGGCCCGAGCCAATCCGGTGCGCATCGTGTCACGACGGGGTCGTGCAGCCGCCAGTGACGTGGGAGCCGAGGAACGGGCCGCGTGGCGGTAACCTGCGTTTCACGCATTTCCTTCACGACAGCGCCGTGACGCTGAAGGATCAGACTGACAGCGCGATGATCCGCAATTGTTCATCGTGTCATACACCAGCGGGATCAGTCCGGATGGCCGTTCAGAACGCAGTCGTCGGACAATGTCTGAGCTGTCATGGATTGACCGGGCAGCACGTCGATGTTCCGAGCAGTGAGTGTGCAACGTGTCACGTCCGCTTGACAGATGCGCCTCTCCTGACGCGTGAGGAAATCGCAAAGTTCCCGCGGCCAAAGTCTCACGATTCACCGACTTTTGCGGTTGGCGGGCACGGAAGGCTGGCGACGCTCGCCGGCAATTCGCCGGGCGAGTCCGGGATCGCGGCCAGCTGCGCGACCTGCCATTCCCGTAATCTGTGTTTGTCGTGTCACGTCAACGCGACTGAGATGCCAGTGATTGCGGCCCTCGCGCTCGACGATCGTCCACCGGCATTCGCAGGCTCCTCTACTTCCCCGCCGAGTCACGCTTCAGCGGGTTTTCTCCGTCACCATGGACGCGATGCACAACGCGCGACCGCAACCTGCGCGACCTGCCACACGCGTGAGAGCTGCCTTACCTGTCACGTCGGGCCGCCGGCGAAATCGATCACGTCGCTTCCAGTCAGTGGACCTGGAAGGGCGACGGGTGCGCAACTGACGCGTACTCCTCCATCGAGCCATACAGTCGAGTTCACTGAAGGCCATGGAGCGGAAGCAAACTCGCGTCCGAGGACCTGCGAGACATGCCACGTGAGGTCGACGTGTCTGGAGTGCCATCGTCCGGATGGCCAGTCACAGTCGCGCTATCACCCTCAGAATTTCCTTACGCGCCACCCGGCCGGGGCGTATTCGCGCGAGGCGAATTGCAGTGACTGTCATAACGCCGCTCAGTTCTGTCAGGCTTGTCATCAGCAAGCTGGTCTCGTTGCGGGCGGCAGAATTGGCGCGGCGGGTTACCATGATGCCTTCCGTGGTTTCAGCCTTGGCCATGGCCAGGCTGCGCGGCAGAGTCTCGAAACGTGCGCTTCGTGTCACGCGCAACGCGAATGCACAGCGTGTCACTCAGCGGTCGGTGGCGGCTTCCGCTTCAACCCGCACGGCCCCGGCTTCAATGCAAGCAGGGCAAAATCCAAGAATCCATCGGTGTGTATTGCCTGCCATGGCAGGGCGATACCGGAAGGCTCATGATCAACAGGAGAACAGGTTTTCAGATGCAAAGCAAACACGTATCGATCCTCGGAGCTTCACTCGTCTTTGCAGTGACAATGACTGCCTGTGAAGGAAAGGAGGCGCCAAAGACCCCCCTCGGCGCTGCGAGTGTCGAAGCCTCTGATGGCGGGGCGGCAGTTTCACCGATCGCCGGCGAGGCCAAGGTCGCGCTCGATAGCGCGAACTTGCTGTTCAGGGCGAAAGATTATGCTGCGGCGCTTGCACAATACAGTCGATCGGCTGAGCTGGCGCCAAACGAGATCGCACCGTTGCTCGGGATAATGATGGTGGCCGACATCACGCAGGATGCAAAGCTGGCTTCCGAGACGCGGCCTCGAATTCGAAAGCTCAGCCCCGCTGTAGCTGATTCGTCGCCGGCGATGTCCCACTCGAAAATCATCGACGCACACCCGCCGACCGGCGAAGGAAAGGCGCCCCCGAATTGATTGCGCGGATCTTGCGCAAGTTCGAAGAATGGGCCGATCGATGAGGATATGACGATGAGGCTGACAGGGAAGCGGATTGCAGTTCTGGTTGGGGAGGGCGTCGAGGACCTCGAGTATTTCGTTCCGTTGATGAGACTTCGGGAAGAAGGCGCGGACGTAGTGGGAGCGGGACTCGACCTCAATCCGGTCAAGGGTAAGAGTGGCCTCACGATTACGCCTTCAGTGCGAATCGATTCATTGAAGAGCGCCGAACTTTTCGCGCTCGTTGTGCCGGGCGGTTGGGGACCCGACAAGCTTCGGCGATATGCTTCAGTGACTACGCTCGTTCGAGAAATGAACGCGGCCAACAGGGTCATCGGCATCATCTGTCACGGCGGTCTCGTCGCGATTTCCGCGGGAATCGTCAAAGGGAAAAGCGTGACAGGTTCTCTCGGCATCAAGGACGACCTCGTGAACGCCGGCGGGACGTGGGTCGATGCGCCGGCATTTCGCGACGGAAATCAGGTATGGGGCAGGGTGGTTGAAGACATTCCTGATTTCTGCAGGGAACTCGTCGCCGCCCTTGTTGAGGCCCCAGCGGTTTCAGCCAAGGCTTAGGCCCCCGATAGACCTGATTTCCCTGAAACGTTCGCCCAGGTGGCAGACCCCTTGCCTTAGGCAATGGTATCGGCCGTCGACTCGGCGGCCTCAAACGGGGGTGTAAGATGACCAAAGTCAGAATCGCGATAATGCTCGCAGCTGTGGCGGTGGCGCTTGGCCAGGCTCCGGCTACTGTGTCGGCTCAGGGCAAAGGGCAGGGCAAGGGGCAAGGCGGCGAAGCACAGGATAAAGGCCGTGGCGGAAACGCCCCGTCGAAAGCAAAAGGACAGGGCCAGGGGAAGGGCAAGGGAGCTGCGGCTTCCGAAGATCGCGGCCGCGGTGCGAACACAGCTTCACCGGGTCGTTCGGGTGAAGCCCGCGGCAATTCAGGAAACCGCGTGGGAAAAGCGTCAGATGCCAGAGGCAGGGGAAGCGCCGCGAAATTTGTGCGCGTTGCTTCGCGTGGGTCGATGCCGGCTTCGGTTCGTAACTACGCGTCGAGTCGCCGTACACAGGATCTGATCATGGCGGCTGCAGTCTCGCATGCATTCGCGCGCGGCCGAGGCGAAGACATCAGGATCGATCAGGTGGGGAATGCGATGCGACTGCGCAATCGCAACGGTGACCCGCTGGTACTTCTCGACGACGAAAGCGCGAGAGGTCTCGGCCGGTGGAGAGTTGGAATGCTCGACGATGATGTGCGTGAGGGAAGTCCGGCGTTTTGCAGGTCAGGCGCCGGTCATCCCGTCTGGGGAAGGCAGTGGTGTCTGGATAAGGGGTTCGGAATCGGATCGTACGATGACTATCACTGGGGAAGAACCGACGACCTCGGCGACATCGTCTTCTCGCGTGGCAGCCTTGGCGCAAACTTGATCAGCAGCGCGCTTGCAAGCGTGATCGGGACCAACACTTTCAACCGGCTCGCCTTGCATGCCGTGACGCTCGGCCTAGTCGAGCCGCTGACGGGAAGGTGGGTTGCTGACCAGACCGGGCCGCAGGTACTGATGGTGAACTCGGGATCGTTGCCGGTTGCCGAGCTTGTCGACTCAAACCGCGACAATCGCGCTGACAATATGCTAGTCGCCCTGCGTTCCTGGTAATGAGTGCCTGAACGGCTCAACGGTCTGACCGTTGAGCCGTTCAATATCAACGGGAGGCAACTTACGCTATCGACTCGCCACCGGTGATTTAACCTGCGGCGGCGAGACTATGACTGGCATCACAACTCTCTGGCCTGTTGGCCACATCCAGACTTCGAGAGTCATCCGGCCGGGACGTTTCGGCGTGAAATTGAAATCCGCAGTTTCCCCCGGCCCCATTTCCAGCTTTGCCGTGCTCACCTTTTGCAGTCCCGGTGGGAGATCCGCACCATCGCGCGCGATTGGCATCCATGTCGCGACCGTTGAATCATCGCCTAACCTGAATCCGAGAATGTTATCGGCGTGAATGCTGACGATGCGCAGTCGATGCGTCTCGCCGGCTGTCAGTCGAAGGGGTCGCGCCCGGGTGCGTCCGTTCACCAGCAGGAACGAGGGGCCATCTTTCTCGAAAACCTGCAACCCGCCGCCGCCCGCGACGATCACGTGATCGTGAGTAGTGTCACGTGGTGCGTCGCTCACGATCAGGGCTCCATACATTCCCGATCCAATCTGACGCAGCTCGTGCAGATGTGAGTGGTACGGGAATGTCCCGCTCCTGGGCGGAGTGAATTCCGCGACGAACGAATCAGCCGGTGCAATCGGCGGCATGATGCGCGTGCCGATTCCGCTGAAGCCGGGAACGCCATCGGGGAAACTCTCTATCTCGAGACCGTGCCAGTGGACCCCTGTGGGCTCATTCATCCTGTTTGTCACGACGATGCGAACGGGCTCCCCACGCCGTAGCTCGAGAACCGGCCCGGGGATGCTCAAGGCATCCATACCGGGAGCAGAGTCGCCTTTCTGAAGGGCGAAGGCGTAAGCGGTCTGGCCTCCGATCAACGAGTTGGGCCGCTTCATCGCGAACAGCCGAAGGGTGCGCCGCTCGGCAACTGTCGGTTCGCGATATCCAGGCGAAGGCGTCACGTGCATTCCGATCACGAGCCCGCGCATCTGGTGGCCGCCTGGTTCACTGGCGTGCGTGGTGCCAGTTGGCTTCGCGTCACCGGCGTGGACGAGATGCGGGTCCGGCGATCCGTGAAGACTGACGTGATCGCCGACGTGGGATGCGAAGTGACAGTGAAATACCCAGTTGCCTGGAGTCGATGGCAGCCATGAAATCGCCATCGACGCGCCCTGCTGCATCACTTGCATGTTCTGCAGTGCCTGAAGCTCTGCAGCGACGGCGGTGTCAGCGCGTTCCCCACCGCGGTGGGTAACCTTGAAGTAAAACCCGTGAAGGTGCATCGGGTGCTCGATCGCGGCGGCGTTTATGAAACGCCAGTGAACCGAGTCGCCCTGATTCAGGGTGAGCCGCTCATTGTGCGGCCATGCCTTGCCGTTGAACACAAGAACACTTTCGAACGGCTTGTCGTCGTAGAAGTAGAACCATTCCGTGACCATCCAGACCTGATCCCGTTTCCTGCTTGCCGGCGCGTCCTTCGCGTCGACGATGAATGCTCCATTCAGCTGCGAATCGAGCCAGAGGCGATCGCGCCATGTGTCGAGACCTTTTATCACGCCCCAGTAGAAGAACGTGCCGACGGAGTCGAGTGTGAACGAAATGTCGCGCGTCGCGCCTGCCGCAACGTGGAGCGTGTCGTCCCTGGCCGCTAACGATTGGCGAAATCCGCTCATCATTACAGCCGAGTCCGATCGGTTGCGCAGCGACAGCCTGACACGAGTACCTACATCGGCGCGCAGCATCGGCCCTGGCACCTGCGGCGTCTTGCCGCGTTCAGCGAGCGCGAGTATACGCACGACGGGATCGCCTGAGCCTTCGGCCTGCCAGGCTGCCTCGACAATATCCAGCGCGAGGGTGAGTGTTCCGTTCGCGACCCTTCCCGCAGGCACGCGGTTCTGATTCACTGCAACCATCGGTGCATTCGCAACCGGTCGCGGCAGCGGTCGTCGCGGCGGTGGTGCGACGATCGCGTCCTGAAAGAGGGGCGTCGTTATCCAGAATGCAGCGTGCAACGCTTGAGCAAACATTGGTCTCCCGGGGGCGTTAAGTAACGTTCTCGGCTACGCGTTTCAGGTTTGCGATTCCTTCGTCGAAATCCTTGCCTACCATCTTGTCCATGGTAGTGAATACCATCATGAGTTTCGTCATGAATGGGCTCGGTCCATAGAGGGACCACGTCAGGTCGGTCGAGTCGCCTCTCGGTACCATGTCGAAGTCAGTGAAGTTGTGCGCCTTGAACGGTTTCAGAAAATCGAGATTCAGCCTGATTCTGGACGGGCTCGATTCGGTTATTTCCATTCGTCCTTGCCCGGCCTTCTTGTTGCCGTCCCACTCGTAAGAGCTCCCAACGCCTGCGGGCGGACCTCCGAACGTTCTTCGCATATCCGGATCGAGTTTCTCCCATGGCGACCATGCGGACCATCGGTGGAAGTCGTTGATCAGCGGGAAGATCCTGTCAGGGGTCGCATTTATAGTTGCAGACCGCTCGACGCGGAATGAGTCCGGCTTTGTCGCGGCGATAGCGACAATCAATGCGACAACAGCAGCGAGAATTACGATGACTGTGAGCAGCATGGCGAGACTCCC
>JAYUWU010000186.1:0-8805 GCA_043753365.1 Gemmatimonadaceae bacterium
ATGCACGCGACGGAGAACGTTACGCCGTGATTTGCATCTTCAGGGATACGCCCAGCGCAAAACGACACTATGAAATGGGGATGTATGGCGTCGTAACGGTTACCGGTAAACCCTTGCCCATGCGCCTGGCAAGCGCCACCCATACCGTCGTCGCAACCGACTACGCGTTTCAGTACCCACGCAATCTATCACCCGGACGACACACGTTCGTGATGCGGAATGAGGGGAAGCAACGGCATGAATTCGCAGTGAGGCTGTTCAAGAAGGGAGTCGGCCTTGACTCGATGATGAATGTCGAGAAAGCCGGCGGCCGCGTCAACGCGCTGATGGAAGGCACTTTTGGATTGCTTCACGCGGAGGGAGGACAAACCACTCTGGGAGGTATGACAATCGAGATGCTCCCGGGCCGCGAGTATCTCATCGTATGCTTTTTTCGCGACAAACCGGATGCGCCAGAGCACGTTGACCTCGGAATGTACGGATCAATTCGAACAGGCCCTTTGCAACCGGGCACATAGCATGGGCGAGTGATACCTTCAAACATGCCTCACACAAACGACTAGCCAAATGCAAGACCTAAGTTCGTTCGACGAGTATCAGGAGCTGGCGCTTCGAACAGCATCGGCGGAAAGCCTCGTCGACTCGGGTACCATGCTCAATGCCGCCGCACTCGGGCTGAACGGCGAAGCCGGCGAGATCGCTGACCACGTGAAGAAGGTGATGTTCCACGGTCATCCTCTCGATGACGCCACGCGCGACAAGATTGCAAAGGAGATCGGCGACATACTCTGGTACTGCGCCATGGCCGCACGCGGCGTCGGGCTGGGATTGAGTGAGGTGGCGACGATGAACGTCGAGAAGCTGAAGAAGCGCTATCCGGAAGGCTTCAGTTCAGAGCGGAGCCTGCACCGTCCTCACGGCTGATCGACCCGAGCTTTGAGGGCGCTGAGGCATTGACGCTGTGCCTCTGGTGACGAATACCCGATCGAACAGGTTGTGCTTTTCCCATAGGTACGGCCACTGCGAGCGATAGCTGGCAACGTCTATCGCGACTGATGATGGTGACAGCTGACCGCATCCGCGGCCCCTGCTCACAACTACTACGTTCACCGCTGAGTCCAGGGCCCGGCGAGCTTCATCACAGGTCATATCCACGGATCTGACCACTCGCACATTCTTCGCGAACCTGCCGAACCCGTCGACGTGTCGCGCCCAACTCCATCTCTGGTCACCTTCGACTGCCGGTACTGCGCCAACAAGCATGTCAGGCGCGCGCCAAGCGGCGATGTTGTCGATCATACGGGAGTTGAGGTCGGCGCGAATCCTGTGACGCAGGACTACTGTATGAGACTCAACCGACGCAATACATAACAACGCGACAGATATGGAGATCGCGGCAATTCTCGACCATCGCCCGCTGCTCAGAATGCCATCGATCGCGTACGCTGCACCGAACATCGCGCCGAAAGCAAACGGCACCATGTAGTAGGTCTGCGGGTCAGGCCACGGGAGATATGCAGCGATTCCCAGCGCGACCCAGATCGCAGCAACCGTAACCGGCCACTTGATGCTCCTTCGCGCACGCCAGGCACCAGCCGCGATCATCCTCAGCCACACGACGCTCGGCAAAACAAGTATGAGTATCCAGGTGGGATCAGCTGCAATTCGCCGAAGCTGCCCGAGGGCAGGCTTGGTTGGGATCAGCACCATCTCGAGGCGCTCGAGCGCAATCCTGAGCGAGGCCGTATCTCCGAACTTCCCGGCATAGTTGCCCGGCGGGGCCGACAGGACGACAGCCGCAATTGGAAGGAGGGTCACGATGACAGCGGCGGCAGTAACTCCCGCCAGATACGTATCCTTGTGCGACCAGTGTGCCCACGCCCAGGATTTCCCATCGAACCGCAGGCGTGAGACAATCCAGCCTGCCGGCAACAGTACGACTAGGAGCTCCTTCGACAACATGATGCCGACTGCGCAGAGCGCGATGAAAATCCCGCGTCGTCGCCAGTCGGCAGCATCCTGATATCCGATCGCGAGACGAACGGCGATCAGGAAAAAGATGAGGGCGAATGGTTCTCCGGTAGGGCGAAGCCACGCTTCGTTTACGGCACTCATCGTTGCCCAGAAAGCGAGCGCGAGCAGAGTTGCAGCGGACGACACGCCGGCGCGTCTCATCACGATCGACCCAAGTACTATCACCGCAGCGTTCAACGCGAAATATGTCCAGTACCATCCTGGCGCCCACACACCGAACGCGTTCCCGGCGAACACGATGAGTGCGTAAGGGAAAATTGCGAGTCGCCCCTCGTTCATGTAGAACCCTGTCACGGCAGCCATCTGGGACCAGACGGAGTCCGACGTATCGAGCAGGGGGAGGAATGTGCCGAAGTCAGGCAATGGCAGGGACGCGGCAGCCCATGGTTCGAACACGATGGCGGCAAGAATCAGCACCACAAGAATCCCCGCCCAATCGGCAGGAGCGAGGCGGGTCGGAGGCGTGGTCAATTCGACGGAATCGGCGGGGTGAGGCATCAGGACCCGCCGGGAGTTATCTGACGAGCCTGGCGCCGTTCTTCTGCGCGTGAATGAAGATCTGAGGCCCTTTTGAAACCAGGTCGTGCAGCAGATATGCGTAGTACGTCGCCGTGAAGATCGCCTTCTTGGCGAGATCGAGCTCGCCGTGCATGTAGCGATCGCGAATGCTCTCGAAGTTTCGCTTCGTCACCCACTTCTGCAGCGTGAAAAAAGGAAACCCCCAGTTTCGCGCAACGCGGACAGTACATCCGAGCTCTTCGAGCATCGCGGTGAGCTGCTCGACGGTGAAATGCTGGATGTGGCCGTAATATTCGTCAGGTGGATCCATGGTTCCGCCCGGTGTCGTGATGATCAGCTCTCCGCCCGCACGCAGATTATCGACGAGCCACTTCAGCACCGCGCGATATTCCGCAGTGTGCTCGATCACCTCCGAAGTGATCGCAACGTCGATAGTCCTGTCGAGTACCGGAAACTCCTGAGCGTAGAACGTGCCGCCCGGGAGTCTCCTCCGAGCGGCAGCAATTCCCGCGTGCGAAATATCGCAGCCACCGAGGTCTTCGTCGCCGAGCTCGTGCTGCTGCCTGATCTCCTCGAGAAGGATGCCTGCGCCGCTGCCGTAATCAAAAACGAAATCGCCGGGTTTCAGATCGACCTGCCGAAGGCAGTTGAGCACGAATCGTCTGCGGTGGCGGCTCGTCGGATGATTCTTGTAAGTCTCGACTGAATTCGACCAATGTTCCTCGTAGTCGATGACACCCGCAGCAGGAAGAGCCTCGCTCATGCCTGCGCCTTAAATGCCGCGTGACTGATCGCGGGAGTACGTAACGGAAACGACGCGGCGGCACACTCACGGGCGACCAGCGAAGCGAGATGGTGATTGGTGTAGGCGCCGCGCATCTGGTTGAGCTTGATCCTGCAAACGTCGACGAGCGTCTGGAAAGAGTCACGCCCAAGCCGCACGGAAGAGCTCATGTTCGACTCGAGCATCACAGGTATTCGCTTGATCTCGAGCCCGTGTTTCAGCGCGAGATAAATCAACTCGACGTCGAACGCAAATCGATCTACTGCCTGGAGGCCGAACAGGGCCTCTGCAACATCGCCCCGGAATCCCTTGAGCCCACATTGCGTATCGAAGAAGCCTCCCGTCACCAGCGTCGCAGTGATGTAGGAGAAAACTCCGGACGCCAGGCGGCGTCCAAACGGAAGCTCGGTCTCGTAGCGGGACTGCGGGAACGTCCGATCGCCGATCACCATGTGAAAGCCGCGTTCGCGAACCAGCGTCTCGACCAGCATGATGGGCGTCGTACCGTAAGGAATGTCGATGTCAGTGAACACCCGAACCTCGCCAGTCGCGGCGCGCATTCCTGCAGCCACCGCTGCACCTTTCCCTCTGTTCTCGGGCAAGGTAATGACACGAATGGAGCCACCGCGCCCGGGCGTCATGCCGCCCACCGATCTGTCGCAATCGCCGGCACCGTCATCGACAACTATGATCTCATACGTCTCAACGCGGTCGCTCAACGCGTGCGCGAGACGCGCAACCGACTGCCGCGCGAGAGCTGCCGCGCGGTAGCAAGGAAGCACCACGGAAAGGGAAACCGGCGTGCGCGGCGAATTTTGCCCGCTGTGCTCAGGTATCATCGGTGTTGATCGTATAGGCATGCCACCTTAAAGACGACCGCGTGTACCGTGATGCAACCGGGACGGCGGCGCCCCGCTTACGCACTACTCTCCCCTGGTGACGCTCCCCACGAATTCCCGCGCAGCGTTGATGACGCTGTACCGAACCTCTTCGATCGTGCCGGCTATGAGCGCCCCTGATGCCCGCGCGTGCCCACCGCCGCCGAACTGTCGCGCGAACGCGTTGACGTCGACGCCACCCGTGCTCCGAAACGACGCTTTGATCTTCCCGTGACCGAGGTCCCTGAAAAAGATTGCCATCCGTGTTCCGCCGACGCTTCGGGGATGCTCAGCGAGTCCCTCGAGATCTTCGGACTTGAGGCCGTACTCTTCCGCAGCGCCCGCAGCGACAGAAATCCACGCAATGCCGTAGGCCGGATCAACTTCCAGCGTAGCGAGCGCATCACGAAGCAGGTGCAGTCGCCCGATAGGATGAGACGCGTAGAGCCGACGGTACATCTCTTCCGGCTCTACTCCCGCCGCCAGCAGCTGTCCGGCGACAGAAAGACATCTCGCGCTCGTATTGCTGAACCTGAACCCGCCGGTGTCGGTCAGGATCGCGACGTACAACGCCACTGCGATTTCCGGCGTGATGTCCGCTCCAAGCGTGACCGCCAGATCGTAGATGAGCTCGCCTGTGGCGCACGCTGACGTATCGGCGAGCATCACGTTTGAAGGCGGCTCGTCGCTTGGTATATGATGGTCGATTACGAGTTTGGGCCCTTTGTGCGCCCGAACGCTGTCAGCAAGATTCCCAAGGCGTTTGACATCACTGATGTCGAGCACGATGACGAGATCCGCCTTTCGGATCGCGAGAGGCCCCTGGCTGGTCGCATCGACTACGTCACCCCCAAGCAGAAACTCGTAAGTCTCCGGCCAGGGCGTCGGGTTGACTATGCGAACGTCCATCCCGCGTGCAGCGAGTATGCGCGCAAGAGCGGCTTCTGAGCCGCAGCCATCGCCATCAGCATTGATGTGGGTCGACAGAGCGACAGAGCGCCCCGCACTGAACTCCAGTGCGAGACGCTCTATCGATTCCTGTCTTTGTTTCGATACCGTCAGTAAATCGATCACCCCGCGGCCTTGTCTCCTCCGATCTTCGAGTGCGACTTGCCGTAGAAGAAGTAGATCGCAAGACCAATCGCAAGCCACACTGCGAGACGGATCCACGTATCAGCCGGCAGGCTGAACATCATGTATCCGCAAATCAGAATTGCAAGAATCGGGACGAGTGGAACAAGCGGTGTCTTGAACGGGCGCTGAATGTCGGGGCTCTTGTAGCGGAGCACGATGATACCGGCCGAGACAATCACGAAAGCGAAAAGGGTTCCGATCGAGACGAGCTCACCGAGAAGACCGATCGGGAACAAACCGGCGATTACGGCGCAGACAGCGCCGGTTGCCATCGTGGTGACGTGAGGCGTCTTGTATTTCGGGTGAATCTTCCCAAACACGGGAGGCAGCAGACCGTCACGCGACATCGTGTAGAAGATTCGCGGCTGCGCCATGAGCATCACCAACACGACAGACGCGAGACCTGCTATCGCTCCAATGTTGATGATCGGAGTAAGCCACGACAGCGCCGGGCCGGCCGCATCGATAGCGACGAACACGGGGTGCGGAACGTCGAGGTTCGTGTAGCTCGTGAGTCCCGTCATGACGAGCGACATCAGGATGTAAAGCACGGTACATACGGCGAGCGATCCCAGGATTCCTATCGGCATGTCGCGCTGCGGGTTCTTCGCCTCCTGAGCCGCGGTCGACACTGCATCGAATCCGATATAGGCGAAGAAGATCACGCCTGCGCCTCGCACGATACCCGACCATCCAAACTCTCCATACGTTCCCGTATTTTCAGGAATGAATGGATGCCAGTTGTCAGAGTTCACGTACATAAAGCCGAAGCCGATCACGAGAAGCACGATCGCTGTCTTCACGATGACTATGACGTTGTTAAACCGCGCTGATTCACGAATTCCGATCACCAGCAGAACCGTCATGATGCCGACAAGAAGCATCGCGGGAATATTGAGTATTCCCTGCGTCACGGCATAACGACTCGTGTCGCAAACGGCGTCGGCGGCAACCTTGATGACGTTATTAGTCGCCGGGTCGTAGCAGATCTGGGAAGCGACGAGATTGTGCGTCCCCTCCACCGACATCGGCGCACCCGTGAACTGAACGGGTATCCTGAAGCCGAGCTCGTTCATGAACGCGGAGAAATATCCCGACCAGCCCACCGCGACGGTTGCCGCACCGAAGAGATACTCGAGAATCAGATCCCAGCCGATGATCCACGCGGTCAGCTCGCCAAGCGTCGCGTATCCATAAGTGTAAGCGCTGCCGGCAATTGGAATCATCGCGGCAAACTCGGCATAGCACAGACCAGCGAAGAGACAGCCGAGTCCGGCGAGGATGAACGAGTACACGATGGCTGGGCCAGCGTACTGCGCGGCAGCGGTTCCGGTCAGAACAAAAATTCCTGCTCCGATGATGGCACCGATTCCAAGCGTTGTAAGGTTGAGGGCGCCAAGTACGCGCTTCAACGTGTGCTCGGTTTCCGGTCCCGCTGCTTCTGCTTGCAGCATGGCCACGCTTTTCTTTGACCAAATACCCATTCGAGGTTTCTCCGACAGCGCGTAGGTAGGACAGACTACGACCCGGCGTGCGTCAGTCTAGCCAGCCAGGCGGGGACGTGCGTTCGTTTACGAGCGGAAAGCGTGGGGAAGTTGTCGTGTCACGACAACTGTTGTCAAGGTAAATCAGCCGGGACGAACATCAGAATTCTCTTACAGGCTGCATAACACGCGAACAGGCGCCCACCCTCACACTGAGTAGTTCGGCGCCTCTCGCGTAATTACCACGTCATGGGGATGCGACTCCCTCAGTCCCGCCGCCGTCACCCTGACGAACTCGGCATCTCGCCGGAGCTCGTCGATCGTTGCACAACCTACGTAACCCATGCCTGCCCGCAGACCTCCGACCATCTGGAAGATCACGTCGCTTACCGGGCCTTTATACGGAACCCTTCCTTCGATTCCCTCAGGGACGAGCTTGCGTGGTGACATCTCGCCTTCCTGGAAATACCTGTCGGCGCTGCCATCCTGCATCGCTCCCATGCTCCCCATTCCGCGAATCATCTTGAACCGGCGGCCTTCCATCAACAGCGATTCACCGGGGCTTTCCTCGGTACCGGCGAGCATCGACCCCATCATCACACTCGAAGCGCCAGCTGCAATTGCCTTGACGATGTCGCCTGAATATTTGATGCCGCCATCGGCGATCACCGGAATGTCGCCGGCTCCCTCGACCGCGTCGAACACAGCGGTGAGCTGCGGGACGCCAACTCCGGTCACGACACGTGTCGTACAGATCGACCCTGGACCAACTCCAACCTTCACTGCGTCGACACCACGTTCTACAAGGGCCGCAGCACCCTCGCGGGTGGCGACATTTCCGGCGATCAGCTGAACGTCAGGAAATGCCTCTCGCGCCTCTGCGGTCGCGCGCAGGACTCCTTCGCTGTGTCCATGAGCGGTGTCGATTACCAGGACATCGACTCCCGCATCGACGAGCGCACTGGCTCTCTCACGGAAGTTTGACGCGCCGATCGCCGCAGCAACACGCAGCCGACCGCGCTCGTCCTTGTTGGCATTCGGAAACTCACGACGCTTGTGAATGTCCCGGACAGTGATGAGACCTTTGAGTGCGCCAGTTCCGTCAACGACAGGCAACTTCTCAATGCGGTGCTTGCCGAGTATTCGTTCCGCCTCATCCAGCGTCGTGCCCACCGGCGCGGTGACCAGACCATCTGACGTCATTGCCTCGCGAAGAGGCTGATCGAGGTTGCGCTCGAACTGGAGATCTCGATTGGTGAGTATCCCGACGAGCCGCCCGTCGCGATCGACGATCGGAACCCCTGAGATTCCGAACTTCGTCATGACAGCGACTGCTTCCCGCAGCGTTGCTTCCGGCGAGAGTGTTATCGGATTCAAGATGATTCCGCTCTCCGATCGCTTTACGCGGTCGACTTCAGCAGCCTGACGATCGATCGACATGTTTTTGTGAATCACGCCGATCCCGCCCGACCGCGCCATCGCCATTGCCATCTCGGATTCAGTCACTGTGTCCATCGCGGCCGATGCGAACGGGACATTCAGCGTGATCGAGCGGGTGAAGCGTGAGCGGGTATCGACGTCCCGCGGAATGACCAGTGAGCGCCGGGGCGCGAGCAGGACGTCATCGAAGGTGAGGACAAATCCTTCGCGGATCCGGGCAGCTCCGCGCGGGGCATTGTCCTCCAAACGCGAAGGCCCGCTTCCGGTGGTCGACGGAGTAGCGGGCCTTGAAGTCGGACGAGTTGTGGTTGCCATAGCTGAATGTACGGAAACGACCGCCCTCCGTCCAGCCGTTAGCGTGGTCTCAGTGCCGGCTTTCCGCCCCTAACCTCGCAGCAGGAAAGCTCAGAACCCGGCGGCATGGATCACGCGACAGAACACTGGACTTGACCCGTTTTGGTGGACACCTACATAACCCTTATGGGAGGTGTTCATGGGTGCGAGAAGACGACACTCGGCGCAGTTTAAGCTC
>JAYUWU010000187.1:0-25499 GCA_043753365.1 Gemmatimonadaceae bacterium
TCGTTCCCAAACCGAGCGCGCTCCTCGCCTCAACTCGCCCGCCATGCGCTTCCGCCATGTGCTTGACGATCGCGAGGCCAAGCCCGCTGCCACCCCACCTCCGCGCACGACCGCTGTCGACCCGGTAAAGACGCTCGAAAATCCTTGGAAGATGCTCTGAAGAAATTCCTTCGCCGGTGTCGCGTACTCCGAGCCACACGCCTTCGCTCGAGAGTTCCGAGAAAACCGTGATGGAGCCGGCGGTTGTGTGGCGGATCGCGTTCTCCGAAAGATTCGCAATCGTCTGACGGACCGCGGTTCTGTCGGCCTGAATCACTTTGGCGCCCGGCGCGAATTCGCAAAGAAGAGCGACTCCGTTGCGCGATGCGGCGGGACGAAGCGAATCGAGCACGTCGTCGGTTACGTCGAACAGCGTGACGGTCTCCGGCCGCGGTATCCAGCCGCCCGACTCGATCCGCGTGAGATCGAGCATGTCATCGATGACTCGCTGCATACGGTTGGTGCTCGACAGGATGGCACGCGCGAATTGTTTGCGCTCTTCCTGTGGAGGGTCGTGTCGCGCAAGCGTAGCGGCGAACCCGCTTGCGATCGTGAGTGGCGAGCAGAGCTCGTGCGACACATTGGCGATGAAGTCGCGGCGAACGCCCTCGAGATTCTGAAGCTGCCCCGAGAGTTGCGTCAGTGATTCCGCGAGATCGCCGACTTCACCCGGTGCGACAATCGAGGGATGATCGTCGAATTCACGCCGGCTCAGCGACCGGGCCATGTCGCGAAGCTGAATGACCGGCTTCGATATGTATCCCGCAAAAAGAACGGAGAAGAGTGCAACGGCAAGCATTGCCAGAAATCCGGCGCTGATCATGTCGCGCCTGGCAATGTCGAAAATGGCATTTAGCGGAGCCAGCTCCACCCCCACACGCACCACGCCCTTTTCAGTTGGCACCGCGACAAAGAGCGCACCCTGAGCCTGGTCGCTACCCTCATCCTGGGCAATGCCGATTCTGCCGGCCAGTGCTTCCGTGACCTCGGGCCGCCGTGCACGGCGTCCAGGCGGCCCCGCCTTCAAATTGCCGATGGCGGCATCTGCGACGACAATCCCGTTTCGGTCTATGAGTGTGACGCGTCCCTCGAGCGATTCAGCCGTCCGGTCAGCGACATCGCTTGGCTTCATGCCGAACGACCACTGCGTCGCGATCAGGCGGGCATCGCGACTTAGTACGTTTGCGCGCTCGGCCATGACTCGTTCCTTCAGCCTTCTGTCCACCAGAAGCACCGTGACGGTGGTGAAGACCATGATGACTCCCAATGCGAAAATCAGGAGTCGGTAGACGAGCTTCATGCCGGAGCAGGTTTCTCGCTTGCGAGGCGGTAGCCGAAACCGCGGACAGTTTCGATCATGTCACCGGCGGGCCCAAGCTTCGTGCGGAGCCGCTGGATGTGCACGTCGACTGTCCGCGTTTGCATATCTGGCTCAGCGCCCCAGACCACCTGGAGCAGCTGGTCGCGACCCTGGGCGAGGCCCGGATTGGTCGCGAGGAGCAGGAGCAGCCTGTACTCGGTCGGGGTGAGGCCGATATCGGCGCCGTCCACCATGACCCGCCGGCCACCCCTGTCGATCGAGATAGCGCCGATGGTTTCGACGTCCCCCTGCATTCTCAATCCCCTGGACCGGCGGAGAATCGCAGCAACGCGAAGCACGAGCTCGTCGGGATTGAAGGGTTTTGTCAGATAATCGTCAGCGCCCTCTGACAATCCCTTGATCCGGTCGGTGTCGTCCCGGAGGGCCGAGAGCATGAGGCAGGGAGCGTTTTGGGGCGTCGGATTCGATCGGATGGTCGACAGGACCTCGAAGCCCGACATGTCCGGGAGAAGCAGGTCGAGAATCAGGAGGGAGATTCCATTGCCCAGGGCTGCGTCGATCGCCTGCCTCCCTGAGGAGGCGCTCAGGGTCCGATAACCGGCGGCCGTCAGGTGATAGGCGACAAGTGCCACGATCTCGGGCTCGTCGTCAACTATCAGTATCCGGTCAGAAACAGGGTTTGATTCCACGGACATACATTAGAGAGGGTTGCGGCGGCTGGTCAATGAGATTGTGCTCACCACACCCGTTTTTTTTGTCGCCGACCACGGAAGGTCAGCGTAAATTTCAGCATCACTTTGCGTTCCGCACCTTTGACAGTCAATGACCGACATTCCTGAGATAGACGCCCGGCTTTTTATCAACCGTGAGCTAAGCTGGCTCGAGTTTAATGCGCGGGTGCTCTCGGAAGCTTTCGATCCTCGGAATCCACTACTAGAGCGTCTGAAGTTCCTCGCGATTTTCAGCACGAACCTCGACGAATTCTACATGGTTCGGGTGGCTGGGCTGCGACGCCAGCTTGCGGCCGGAATGGAAGCTCCCGGTCCTGACGGACTGACATCTCAGGAGCAGATCGAAGCTATCAAGGAGCGAGTGGCAGTCCTCATTGCGCGGCAGCAGGCGTGTCTCAACGATGAGCTGCTACCCGCTTTGGAAAAGCTCGGTGTCAAGCTGGTTCACATGGATGAGCTTTCAGCTGATGAATTTCAGGCCATCGACGGGTTTTTTGAGCAGCAGGTATTCCCTGTTCTCACACCCCTTGCGGTAGACCCAAGTCATCCCTTTCCATACATCTCCAATCTGTCGTTATCGCTTGCTGTTCAGCTGCGGCATCCTGAATCGGGCGCCGAGGAATTTGCACGTGTAAAGGTTCCGCGCAGTCTCCCGCGCTGGGTCCCAACGGGCACTGGCCACCGCTTCGTGCCTCTCGAGGAGCTGATCACGGGCAACTTGTCCGCGCTATTTCCGGGCATGGAGATCGCTGGGTCTAATGTGTTTCGCGTTACACGGTATTCGGACCTCGAACTGACGCATCTCGAGGAGCCCGAGGACCTTATGGCCCTGATAGAGGAGCAGGTTTTTCGCCGACGGTTTGCAGAGGTGGTAAGGGTGGAGATCGAGTCAGGAACGCCACCCGATCTACAGAAGCTGCTGCTCGACGAGTTACGCGAGGACCAGGAAGACGACATTCCCTCGCTGCCTGATATCGACCTCGTGGAGACCGGGTCGCTGCTCGCCCTCGGTGACTTGATGTCACTCGCCTTCCTTGAAATTCCCGAAGCTCGCGATGCGCCGTTTATCCCGGCCGTCCCGAAACAGCTTCGAGATCAGTCTCGCTCGATTTTCGACGTGATCAAGGAAGGAGACATCCTGGTTCACCATCCTTACGATTCCTTCGCGGCGTCGGTCGAGCATTTCGTCACTTCGGCGGCCGTGGACGAAAACGTCCTCGCGATCAAGATGACGTTATACCGGACATCTGGTGATACGGCCATCGTCCGTGCGCTGACGCAGGCGGCTCAGCGGGGAAAACAGGTCGTGGTACTGATCGAGCTGCAAGCCCGGTTCGATGAAGCGAACAATATTACCTTCGCGCGAACTCTCGAAAGTTTCGGGGTCCATGTTGCCTATGGACTGGGCGGACTCAAGACGCATACAAAGACGACGCTCGTCGTTCGCCGTGAGGGCGATGGGATCAGGCGTTATGCCCATGTTGGCAGCGGCAATTACAACTCGAAAACCGCCCGCGTCTACACCGATATTGGCCTGTTCACATGCAACCCCTCAATTGGCGCCGACCTCAGCGACCTTTTCAACGCGCTAACCGGATTCTCACGCCAACGACTCTACCGGAAGCTGATCGTCGCGCCCGGCGATATGCGGCAAAGGTTCTTCGAAATGATTGCGCGCGAGCGTGAGCACGCGGAGCAGGGAAGGGGCGGGCGGATAATCGCGAAGATGAATGCTCTTGTAGACACGGACATGATCGAGAATCTCTACGCTGCATCGCAGGCGGGAGTTGAAATCGATCTTATCGTACGTGGTATCTGCTGCCTGCGGCCCGGCATGCCCGGGATCAGCGATCGAATACGCGTAATCAGCATCGTTGGCCGATTCCTCGAGCACTCGAGAATTTTCTACTTCGCTAACGCCGGGGAAGACGAATACTATTTCGGCTCGGCCGACTGGATGCCGCGTAATTTTGATCGTCGGGTGGAGGCAGTCGCCCCCCTGGACGGCGAAGATAAACACGGGCGAGTGAAGTCGCTGCTCGATACACTCCTCGCGGACACCCGCCAGGCGTGGGATCTGGGAAGCGATGGCTCTTACGTTCAGCGATCGTCGCCGGACGGCGCCGAATTCGTGTCGCAGAATGTGTTTCTCGAGCACAGCTGGGGTCAGCCCCCTGGGGCGATGCCGGGCAACCAGGACAAGGCTCGAATTTCGCACGGCTGACTAGTCACTTCCGCGGCCGTCATCATCGGCGGTGAAGATTTCGCCCCCTGGTCCTACGATCTCGACGGCAGTGTCAGCGACACTGGCCAACAGCCCCGACTTTCTACTTGCACCCCAGAGCTCGAGACGGATGGAAGCGGCGCCTCGCGCTGGTACAGCGATGAGACGCAACGCTCTCGATAGCCAGCGCACCCGAATGTCCTCCACAGCGCCGGTGTGGCCGCGATCGAATCCATCAGCGACGCGCAGGATTGCGGCAAGACGAAGAACTCTGTCTTTGGCAGGCGGGCTGAGCGGGCCAAAATTTCCGTGGGATTTGCGCGGCTCAGCGCGGCGGTGATATCGCGCGACATTCGCGATCACGATCTGTTCCGATGGTGTCATGCCAAGCAGCTCAGCGTGTGCGATCAGGTGGTATGAATGCTTATGGTGCTTGTCGTAACTGATGTGATATCCGATATCGTGCAGCAGTGCGGCGTCAGCGAGGGTTTGCCGTTCGGACTGATCGCAACCAAGGCGAGTGCCGATGGAATCGAACAGCCGTAGCGCAAGCTTTTGTACCTGGCGTGCATGCGGTTCTTCGAAGTGTGTGCGCTCCGCCAGTTTCAGTACTGATCGATCCCGAGCGTCTCCGTGGTCAGCTGCCTCCGGCTTTACACGCGCAAGGTCGAGCAGAATTCCTTCACGAATTCCGTAGCTTGACACCGTCAATTCCCGCGCATCGATACGCGCCATTACTTCGGCCACCACTGCAAGGCCGGCAACGATGATGTCAGACCTGGCGCTGCTGAGGCCGGGCACCAGCAGGCGCTCGGCAGGTTGAAGCGCCGCCAGGTAGTCGACCAGGTGTTCGAGCTCAGCACGTGTGACCACCGTCCCATGAACGGTGCGGGCGGTCAGCATGCCTTGTCTCGCGAGCATCATGCCGCCCAGGTTGGTGAAAGTTCCACCCGATCCTATCACCTGCGCGCCGCGCCAGTCTCTCGCCGAGACGTCATCGCGAAGTCTTTTCCTGACGAAGCGTCGAAGTTTTCGAACTGCAGAAGGCGTTATTCCCTTTGAGAAGTAGCGCTCGGTAAGCCTTATGGCCCCAAAAGGAAACGAGGTGAGTCGCTCGATGAGGCCATCCGCGCTCAAGGCCAGTTCAACTGAGCCGCCGCCTATGTCGACGATTACTGCCCTACCGGTTCGAAGGTCGAAATGGGCCTGTGCGCTTCTGAAACTGAGGCGTGCTTCTTCCTCTCCATCAAGCATCGTCACGTTGAGCCCGGTCAACTCTTTCACGCGAGCAAGCCATTCAGCACCGTTCGATGCCTCGCGGACTGCGCTTGTTGCAACGACGCGTTTTCGTTTAGCGCCGAGCTGCGTTGCGAGATCCGACATCCGGCTGAGCACTTCTATCGCCGCGTTGGACGCTTCATCGCTGAGTCTTCCGGTCAGATGAACGCCGGCACCGAGGCGCGGCGCGGCCTTCATCTCGTCAACGACTCGAATGCTACCAGAGGGTGAGACGTCCGCAATGATCTGCCGGATTGAATTAGACCCGATGTCCACTGCGGCGATTCTCACTGAGCCGTCGCGTGCGCCGGGCGCCTCCGCGCTGTGAAGGCTCAGCCGCCCCTCCGCCCGCAAGGTCGCTAGTCCTCGAAGTGGTGCTTGATCTGTTTCCCTTCGGCGACGTAGATGGCGTCTTCGGCGATATTCGTCGCAAGGTCGGCGACACGCTCGAGATTCCGGCTCACGAGGAGCATCTCGAGTGCGTTGCCGATGGTGCGGTTGTCTTCCATCATGTGCGTCAGCAAGATGCGGAAGACCGAATCATGCAGTGCGTCCACGGCATCGTCAGCCTTGCAGACTTCGCGACCGAGAGCGCCGTCGTTTCGCGTGAACGCGTCGAGCGCATTGCTCAGCATTTCACGCGAGCGCCGGGCCATGTCCTCCAGTTCGGGCGTCGCTGCCACCTTGCCACCGTAGTCGGCAAGACGCAGGGCAGATTCCGCGATGTTGACCGCGTGATCGCCGACACGTTCGAGATCGCTCGATGCCTTTATCGTGGCTACGAGGAACCGTAGGTCGCTCGCCATCGGCTGCTGGAGTGCAAGAAGAGAAACGGCCAGCTCCTCGACTTCGACCTCGAGCTTGTTCAGAAGCTTGTCCCCTGCGATCACTTCCTCGGCCAGGTCGCGGTCACCGTCCAGGAGCGAGGTGATGGACATCTCCACGAGCCGCTCAGCGTTCCCTGACATTTCGAGAAGCTTTCGCTTCAATTCGGCAAGCTGCTCGTGAAAATGGCGGAAGCCTGATCCCTGCGCTGGTGCGGTCATCCGAACCTCCCCGTGATGTACGCCTCCGTGCGCTCCTCCCGGGGACGTGTGAACATGTTGCGCGTCTGGTCTACTTCTACCAGACGGCCAAGATAGAAGAAGGCCGTGACATCTGACAACCTTCCTGCCTGTTGAAGATTGTGCGTCACGATGACAATGGAAAGCTCATTCTTCAACTCAATGAGAAGTTCCTCTATCCGCTGAGTGGCAACGGGGTCGAGCGCACTCGCCGGCTCGTCCAGAAGCAGCACGTCTGGCTCATTGGCGAGAGCGCGTGCGATGCAGAGCCGTTGCTGCTGACCGCCTGACAGTCCCAGTGCACTCTTGTGCAGTCGATCTTTTACCTCTTCCCACAGTGCAGCGCGTCGAAGCGAGAGCTCGACGAGCGGGTCCAGTTCCCGTCTCGACATGTTACGATTGATTCTAGGTCCATACGCAACATTGTCGTAGATCGAGCGCGGAAAGGGATTAGATCGCTGGAAGACCATACCAACGCGCGACCTGAGCTCCACGACGTCAGTCCCCTTCTTGTAGACGTCATCGCCGCTCAACAGCATCGTGCCCTCGCAGCGAACATCGGGAATTGTTTCGTTCATGCGGTTGATCGAGCGCAGGAACGTGGACTTTCCGCATCCTGACGGGCCGATAAACGCCGTGATCGCCTTGGAGGGAATGGTGAGGTCGATTTCAAACAGCGCTTGTTTGTCCGCGTACCAGAAGGAAAAGTTTTTCGCTTCGACGGCGGCCGGAGCTTCGGCCTCGGACACTGGTGGATGCACTCGAGTTGTCATCCAAATCTGCCGGTGACGTAGGCTTCAGTCCGGGAGTCGACAGGGGTCGTGAAGAGCTTCGACGTGGGAGCTGTCTCGACCAGTTCGCCCGCCAGCATGAATGCTGTCAGGTCGGAAACACGAGCGGCCTGCTGCATGTTGTGAGTTACGATCACGACTGAAATCGTCTTGCGCAGGTCGTACACAAGCTCCTCAATTGTCTGCGTACTCGCTGGATCCAGAGACGCGGTCGGCTCGTCCAGGAGAATGACCTCTGGACTCGTTGCAAGTGCGCGCGCAATGCAGAGGCGCTGCTGTTGCCCACCCGAGAGCGCGAGCGCGCTGTCGCGAAGCCGATCCTTTACCTCCTCCCACAAACCCGCACGCACGAGCGCGGACTCCACTATCTGCGTGGTCTCCTCACGAGAAGGCCCGGAGCCAAGCTTCAGTCGAAGACCCGCGGCAACGTTGTCACGAATCGACATCGTCGGAAATGGTGTAGGGCGCTGGAACACCATGCCGATATGCCTGCGTACTCCAATAGGATTGAGCCTACCCTTGTAAATGCTCACACCGTCAAGCATGACATCACCTTCTACGGCCGCTCCCGGAACGGTCTCATGCATCCGGTTCAGGCATCGAAGAAGGGTCGACTTCCCGCACCCTGAAGGGCCGATGATCGCAGTGACAGTCTGATCGGCAAAATCAATACTCACATCTCTCACGGCCCGCAGGTCGCCGAAATTTGCGCTCAGCTGGCGCGCTGAGAGACGGACTCTCGGCGGGTGCGACGGTGTCGCCACATCGCGCTTTACGGCTGACACGCGGATCTCGTTTGCGGTCTCAGTCACCCGATCAATCTCCGCCGCCAGCAAACTTGCTCCTCGTGACATACCGGGCTATCAGACTGATGACGAGCACGATCATGATGAGGACGAGCGCGCCCGCCCAGGCCTGCGCGTGGGCGGTGTCATACGGGCTGATGGCATAAGTGAAAATCTGCAGCGGCAGAGCGGCGATTGGTTCGCGCAATGACGTCGACCAGAACTGATTGCCGAGCGCAGTGAACAGGAGCGGTGCCGTTTCGCCCGCAATCCGCGCTACTGCAACCAGCGCACCCGTTACAATGCCCGGAAGTGCAGTCCGTAGAACGATACTTATCGACGTTCGCCACCGTGTGTACCCGAGTGCGAGCGCGGCTTCGCGAAGGGAAACCGGTACAAGCCTGATCATTTCCTCGGTGGTTCGCGTCACCAGGGGAATCATCATTGCGCCCAGGGCAACGCCGCCGGCCAAGGCTGAAAAACCGCCAAACGGACGGACCAGAAACTCCCATGCGAATATTCCAAGTACAATCGAAGGCAAGCCGTTCAGAACGTCGGAAAGAAAACGAACCAGCGTAGCGAGTGGAGTCGATCGCTTCTCGGCGAGATAAATGCCTGCGCCAATTCCGACGGGAAGTCCGATAACCGAGGCACAGCCAATGAGAATCAGCGTGCCGACAATTGCGTTCGACATACCACCGCCGGCTTCACCTATTGGCATTGGCATCTCGGTGAAGAACGAAGGCCTGATGAACGCCGCGCCCTGCTTGAGCAGATGGAAGATGATGAACAGGAGCGGCAGTGTCGCCAGCAGCGCCGCGACCCATGTGAGCCCCAACATGACACGGCTCTTTGCATGCCGGCTTCTCAGGCTCATCGTACACCGCCCTTCGTCACGCGCCACACCAGCCACCGCGCAATAGCATTCACGATCAGCGTGACACCGAACAGGACTGCTCCCACGGCCATTAGAGCGGAGAGGTGCGCATCGCTTGTGGCTTCAGTGAACTCATTGGCAATGAGCGAAGCCATCGTGTAACCGGGCGCCAAAAGCGAGGCCGAAATTTCAGGCCGGTTGCCAATCAGCATCGTGACCGCCATTGTCTCGCCAAGTGCACGACCGAGGCCGAGGATGATTCCTCCTATTATTCCGGAGCGCGCATACGGCAGGACCGCATCGCGAATCATTTCCCACCGGGTCGCCCCGAGCGCTAGCGCTGCGTCGCGCTGCGATCGTGGCACTGCCATCAGAACCTCGCGAGTGACGGCAGCGATGAACGGGAGAATCATGATCGCGAGTATTACCCCCGCGGCGAACATGCTGTATCCGTAGTTCGGGCCGCTGAACAGCGGGGTTCTCCCGAGGCCGAGCGTCTCAGTGAGGAACGGCGCAACGGGGTCGCGGAGAATGGGGATCAGGACGAAAATTCCCCACAAGCCGTAGACGACACTTGGAATAGCGGCGAGAAGATCTACCAGAAATCCGATCGGTTGCCGCACCCATTTGGGGGCAATTTCCGAGAGGAAGATCGAGACCCCGAGCGCCAGGGGAGTGGCGAGCAGCAGCGCCAGCAGCGAAGACACGATCGTGCCATAGATCGCCGGAGCGGCACCAAAAACGCCTGCGTTGACATCCCATCGGCTTCCGGTGATGAATGAAAACCCGGCCGTAGCGAACGCGGGCCACGCGGCGATGAGGATCGAAATTGCAATCAGAATGAGCAGCGCGGGAATCGACAGCGCGAACAGCGTAATCATGAACTGGAAAACGCGGTCGCCGCGAGCAGTGGTACGGAAAGACTGCACCACCCGGGAATCGGTAGGGTGATCCCCGGGCAGTGGTGGAGCGGCTTCGGTCACGGGGTCGCGCCGACCTTAATCGAGTCGAGGCGGGCGACGAGACGCGTGGCCATCACGGCAGGTAGCGGTGCGTAGTCGAGCGCGGCCGCCTGTTCTTCTCCCTCGGTAAGAGCCCATCGCAGGAAGTCCGTGAGCTTCTTCGTTTTCACGCTGTCAGTCTGATTGCGGTAAACGAGAATCCAGGTGAACGACGTAATTGGATATGCGTCGGCGCCGGCGGCGTTTACAATCGAAAGCCGGTAGTCTGTGTCGGGTGGAAGGGCCTCTGCCACGCCAGCGGCCGCAGCCGTCATGGACTCAGGGGTCGGTATCACGAAGTTGCCAGCCGCGTTTCGCATTGAGGCGAACTGAAGGTTGTTCTGTTTCGCGTATGCGAGCTCCACATAGCCGATGGAACCCGGCGTCTGCTTCACCTGCCCGGACACTCCTTCATTCCCCTTTCCACCCAATCCGACGGGCCAGGCGATGTCCTTTCCGCGTCCCGGCCCTGACGCCCACGCCGGGCTCACAGCCGACAGGTAGTCTGCGAACACATAGGTCGTGCCGCTTCCGTCTGACCGGTGAACTACGAGGATGTCAGAAGCAGGAAAACTCACGCCCGGATTCAAAGAAGCCAGTCGAGGGTCGTTCCATTTGGTAATCCGGCCAAGAAAGATGTCAGCCAGTAAATCACCGGAGAGCTTGAGTGAGCTCACTCCAGGGAGATTGTATGTAATCGCAAGCGCACCGAGCACAGTCGGGAAGTGCAGGACCGCGCCCTTTGCCTTGGAAATTTCCTCATCGTTCATTGGCCCGTCTGAGGCACCGAAATCCACAGTGCCCTCAGACAGCTGGCGTATTCCGCCGCCGGAACCAATCGACTGATAGTTGATCCTCACACCCGTCGATGCTGCGTAGTCCGAGAACCACTTCGAATACAACGGGTAAGGAAACGTCGCGCCTGCGCCGGTGAGATCGACTGAACCCGACCGCGCTCCTTTGTTCGCTGAGCTCTGCTCGCTGTCTGGGCTGCACGCGACAACGGAAATTGCCACGGCCGCGATAATCAGTGTTCTCAAGGGAGCTCCCTCGTGGAGTGATTTGAAAGTCATACTGCCATGTGAAAGCTATTGATGCCGACCGTGTCGCCTCAATAGCGCAGGTAACGACTCTGTCACGACCTCAAAACCTTGCTACAAAGTGGGCGTACCATCCCTTTGATGTCGATACTGGCATCCCTTTGGCGCTTGACGATTCCTGGTAATCGATTGCGATCGACGCCTTCGTGGAGAAGTCCCATATCACACCCCCAACGACGTGGTTGTAGGCGTCGCCAGTCTCAGTGTTTGTAGTCACGCGGTCCCACCGCGCGATTACCGACAGGGGATGTGGATTCGAGCGCCCCTTGGCCATCGGCCTGAGCTGCGCGTACGCTGAAAGGAGTCTGCCGGTACTGTCGACGGAAGCCCGCGGTGAAGCGCTGGTGTTCGACCCGGTTTCGCCCTCGTCGATTCGGCGGGCGTACTGGGCGGCAAGAATCGCGCGCTGCGTTCGGCTAGCCACATGAAGCCCCAATCTGTCGCGCCGAAGGGCGTCGCCAATGGTGCCGAGCTGCCCCGGCCCACCGCTGGCGAAGCGGCTTGCAAGAGCGCCCTTGTAGCCCCACACGGAAACGGCGACGCTGCGAAGCACCTGCGTTCCGTTTGCCCAGGGTGTTAGCGTCACGCGCGCCGAAATATCCTTGAAACGGTCTATCTCCCGTGACGTGTACCCCGGTCCATTCACCACGCCGACATAAAGCTCTCCCACTTTTCGCGGAAAGATGACCGAAGTCGCAATTCCAGCGTCAGCCGACGAAAAATACCCGGCCTTTTCTGTGGGGCTGTTGCCGAGCCAGCGGGGCCAATACTGCTCGTCCTGCTCGACAAAAACGGTGGGGATCAATCCAATGCGGGCGAATGCGGTCGGCGAAGGGCTGCTGAGATAGTCGTACTGCAGGTACGCGTATTTCGCACGGACGGACCACCCTTTGTAAAATGCGTCGCTCCCAGGCGCAGCCTGCTGAAACAAGTCAGTCGTGATTCGCACGCTTGTGCGTGCGCCAGCGGGAATTCGAAAAGTCAGGTATGCGCGCTCGACATCGAACTTGTTCGCATGGCGGGATGCCTCATCGGTGCGATACTGGTAGTTCGCGAAGACAATCCCGGAAAAATCGAGCGGAGTGTCTGCCGGCTTCGCGGCTGCAGGCACCGAATCCTTCGGCTCGGCGGGCTGTGCGGCCAGTCCGGTCGGAATGGCGAGCAGCGCAGCAACTGTCAACACGATTCTCAGCTGGAGCCTCATCTGCTGGGGATGAGGAAATATGAGCCCCAGACCCCCGGCTCCGCATCCTTACGCGAAAGTTTGCCGCTAGAAGTCTCCGGCGTAGGACAGGAATTTCAATCGTCCGCCTCGTTCGATGATCGAACCAAAAAGTTTGCGCCGCTCCACCGCTCCGACGCCCGACCTGAACACCGTTACGCATTCCGTTAGGAAGCGGTTGGCTCCCTCGGTTGTCTCCTTGTTGCAGGCCACGCCTATCAGGGTCAGAGGCCGTCCGCCCAACCGCTGGAGAAGCCTTGTCGCTCCCTTGGCGTTGTTCTCGGCGTTCAGCATCCACGCAATGTCGGGAGCCAGCTCATATGGCTTCCGGCTGTAGATACTCGTGGGATAGTAAAGAAACCCGTACTCGGCGCGGGTGACCAGCATCGAGGCAAGTGCTGCGGTGTCCCGCGCAGCGATCGCCTCGAGGAAGTCACTCACCAGTTTGTCCCTTTGACGTGCGCCCCAGCTCAGGCTGTCTGTTACAGGCTCGTTGGCGAGGAACCGTTCGAGGGCTTCAGCCGGGGGAAGGATGCTGTCAACCTTCATTCCGGGCACGGGGGCCACCGCCTCGGATGCTGGCCGTGCAGTACTCGGTGGTTGCCCGTCGCTGCAGGCAACCACCGCTATGCTGAGAGCGAGATACCAAACCCTCAATTGCGAGCGTAATTCGTCCAACCCGCCCACCATTTCACACCTGCTGGATCTGCTGCTCCGCGATACGCGGTGCCGGTTATAAACGTTCCGGCCTTGGCAGCCAGCGGACCCGTGAATGTCGCCAGACCGCCCGTTCTGGCAGCAGCGCCAGTGGCGAGGCTCCAGTCGAGTGACGCGGTAGTAGGCGTTGCTGGCAAGCCGGTGAAGACCGAAGCCGCGGTCCCGGCCCCTACCTCAATCGCCGCCGTCGCCAGATCGACCGAGCCCTGAACTGTCGAGCCTGAGGCGGCCTGGAAAACCGGACCACTTTCCGCAACGAAGATGTTGCGAATCAGGAGCGAACCATCCGCAACGCGATCGAGCGTCGCCTGGTCGCGAAGGCTGAACGCGGAACGCGGCCAGCGTGCAACCACTCCGTTCACGTAATAACCGGCAGTACCACGACGAAGCATAAGGCCAATGCCGCCAGAGGTTGCGTCAACGACTCCCGGACCGGTACCGACAAGCGTGAAGTTCGCGAAAATCGCGTCGGTGCGCGGCGTCGAGTTTTGTCCAGCCGTGCAATTCGACCCGGCGCAGCCGTCATTCTCGATGCCCTGCGGATCAGATGAGGTAGTTCCTGCCGACGGGCGCGCGTCCGGGCGTATTGACTGGTACACGATGATGAACTGATTCCGCCCGGTAAATCCCTCTGACGCGTCGAAATGGTCGTCGCCGGCCTCGTAGGAAACCAGATACTTCGAATCTACCGCGCCGCCGAACCATTCGAACGAGTCATCGAGGCCGTATAGCGACTGCAGATACGAGAAACGGGTCGCACTTCCAACCGCGGCAAAGGTGAAGCTGTTGAGCTCGGCGTCGGGGGCGGTCGCGAATCCCGCGAACTCAACCCGAACGTACTTCAACTCGCCACTGTCGTCGCCGTTGTTGGTGCCACCGCCGTAATTGACCTGCGGATTCGATGCGCCGGTTCCCGTTCCTTCGAGAATCGTCGGATCGCCGCGGTTGATGATGCCGTTACCAACAATGATGAGTCCACCCCAGTCGCCGGCCTGCCTGCCGGAGCTGCGCTCGGACGTAAACACGATTGGACGATCGGCCGTGCCCACAGCGTTGATCTTTGCGCCGCGGAGGACGAACAACGATGAGCCAGGGACGTCGAAATCGCCGACGATCTTCGTTCCGGCTTGAATTGTCAGCGTGGCTCCGTTCGCCACCTTGATGAAGCCCGACAGCGTATATGTCGACTCCGCGCGGAAGAGGCGATTTGTTGTGATGTCAGTGGTAATTGTGGCGTCTCCGGGCGGAACCGTCGTATCGGGACCGAGCGGATCAGCCTCGGAGCAACCGATTACAGCGCTGACGCCGATTAGCGATACGATCGCCCGAAACCCGTTTGGAAAAGTCTTCATCGATTCACCTTTGAGGTGGTTGAGAAATAGGTCAAAAAAAGACACGCGCCCAAAGCAACCGGGCGCGTGTCTCACTCGTGCACGTTCGGCGTCACGGGCGCGTCACGAATTCTTCCGCGATGACCTATGGATTCCAGGTCAGGCCAAGCGTGTAGACACGACCTGCGCGGTAGGATTCGCGAGTCACTGTTCCCTGAGTCTGAACGTACGGCTCATCGAGCAGGTTGCGCGCGTCGAACTTGCCCGCGAGGCTCGACATGATTGGGAAGCGAAGCGACAAGTCGAGTACGCTGCGCGCGGATTCATACGTTACCGGGAGCGGCAGCTGGCTCGCGCTCACGATTCGCCGCCCGACGTGATTGAAGAGCACCGTTGCGCTCAGTGGCGAGCCTGATGCCGAATAGGTAAGGCCGGCGTTCGCAATGACCGGTGCCTGGCCTACCATCGGGCGTTCTTCGACCGGAACCCGCGGATCCCCGCCCAGCTTCACGCGACTGTGCATCCATGTCACGTTGGTGAAGGCCGAGAGTGGAGCGAAGAACGTTCCAATACGGTCAAGCCCGGTTCGCGCCTCGAGCTCAAGCCCGACATTGTCCGCGCCATCAGCGTTAATGAATGTCACGATGCGCGTACCTGATGTCGCGAGAAACACTCGCTCGATCGGATCCTTGAACCGTTTTGCAAACACTCCGACACTGATGACCTCGGCTGCGCGCGGATACCATTCCCACCGCATGTCGAGATTCTTGATCAGCGTGCGTCTCAACGCAGGGTTGCCCAGCACGTTTTCCGCGCCGATTACATCGCGGTACTGAACTTCCGCGAGCTCCCTGTATTCCGGTCGCGCCAGCGTCTGCGTCGCTGAGAGTCGAAGATTCCTCGTCTCTCCCATGCGGAAGTTGAGGAGTAGCGAAGGAAGGACGTCGGTGTAGCGCGGGTTCGAGCGTACACGCTTGCCGACCGTGGGCTCCGCAGAAATTATCGTGCTCGAGCGCTCGACCCTCGACCCGGCAATCGCCTGAATGCGGTCTGAGGGGTTCCACTCGAGCATTGCATAGCCGGCTCCAATCTCCTCGTTGGCGCCGTACGAGCCGCCTTGCGAAAGCGGTACGATGCGGAAGACTGAAGCCGCATCGCCGGAGAAGCGCCCGTCGAATATCTCTTCCGCTGCCAGCTGGCGATCTGCAATCGAGAGGGATCGGGCCTGCAGGCTGTACGCCCGGTTACGGGCAAGACGATCGGTGTAACGGAAGGCGCCGCCGACTTTCAACGCATTCTGCCGATGGGCCGGCCCGAACTGCAACGCATAGTCGCCGCTCGTATTGAAGCTCTTCTCATCGAGCTCGCCGAAAGTGCGCACTGCTGCCTCGCTAGCGTCGAGCCAGAACGGCGCCTGACCATTCATCGGATCGACACGAACGAACTCCGAACGATCAGGCTCGGAGCGATCGACCTTCGACGCCGTGAACGCCAAGTTCACTTTCTGGTTCCTGCCGAGCTGACGTTCCACGACTGCCTGAGTCGATCCGACCGTCCGCTCGACGAAGCGCAGGCGGTCAACCAGCAAACGCTGGCCGAGATTTTCGCTGAAACCCGACTCACGTCGTGCTTCGTTGTCGGCGCTGCGGCTGTACGTATTGTTGAGCGACAGGCGGGTTTTGTCGCCGAGCATCAGGCTTCCATTGACGATGCCGCCCCAGAGCACGCTTGCGCGGCCGGTGGAACCCTCGAAACGATCGATTTCTCTCGTCCCGTCGGTGGCTTCGGCGTATGCGCGCACCTCGTTTTCTCGAATCTCCTGGCCATACGAGTAGGTGAGGGCAGCGATATACCCAGCCTGCGAGCCGGCAATGCGCGTCGAGCCGCCTGCCGTCAGCCCCAGCGAACGATTCGCCGCGCCGTTTCGCGTGCGCGGTGACCACGCGTTGCGGAACGACGATATCATCGAGTTCACGTCGGACTGCGTCGGCTCTCCATTGAAACGGCCGCTCGGATCAAAGCCGGAAGGAAGAGCTCGCTCGCTGCCCGCGAAACCGAGCCAGTCGCGTCCAAGTGTCGGCGACGAAACAAGCGACTGGTTGGTGGCGGCATCGTTGAACCCCAGCGAGGACGTAATCTGCATTTCTCCACGTGCCGGGAATTCGCGCGTTCGCAGGTCGACCTGCGCTCCGCTGAAATCGCCCGGCTGATCGGCTGTAAAATTCTTGGAGGTAGTGACCGACTGAAGCAGGGCTGTCGGGAACAGATCGAGAGGAACAACCTTTCGCTCCGGCTCAGGACTCGGAATGCGCGCCCCGTTGAGAGACGTGGTCGTATATCGCTCGCCGAGCCCCCGAACGAAGATGTACTTGCCATCCTGCACCGTTACGCCGCTGACGCGCTGTACTGCCTGGGCAGCATCACCGTCCGGACTCTTGGATATCTGCTCGCGTGTCACCGAGTTCACAACTCCCGCTGCGGTGCGCTGTTTGTCCAGCGCCTCGCTGACCGTTCCGCGCTCGCTTGATGCAGTGACAACCTGCGTCGTCAAAGACACCGTGACGGGCTCGAGCGTGATATCCTGCTCGATCGTCTGACCGGGCGTCAAAAGCAGCCCGGTTACTGTCTTGGCCGCGAAGCCAAGGCGGCGCAGATGAATCGTTACGGTGCCAGGCGTGATCCCCGCAAGCGTGAACCGACCATCGAGCCCCGATGCGGTTCCGGTCGTCGTGCCTACGACCTGAATTCCTACATCCGTCAGGCCGTTGCCGGTTCGTGCATCGATCACGCGCCCGACAATGCGTGACGTCGCCGCTGGTACGGCCTGTGTTGCCTGCGCGCCCGAACTAAGGGGTGCGAAAACAGAAAGCAGAACTATGCTGAAAGCGATCCGAGGAAGCGTGACTGAAAACATGTCACTCCTTATTTAGGTCGAGTAATTGGCGGCACTGCGCCGTTGCCCAAGACTCACCCACGCTTGTTTCAAATCCCGCCACAGTTCTGCAACAGTGATGTAACGACTTGATCAGTCCGCTACATCAACATTCCGCTCCGGGAAGAATGCGGAGATGGTAGTTCCTTTGCCGATCTCACTTTCGGCGAACACGTGTCCCCCGTGCGTTTCTACGAGGTGCTTCACGATGGCGAGGCCAAGGCCGGTGCCACCGGTGTGCCGCGCGCGACCGGAATCGACACGGTAGAAACGCTCAAATACCCGGGACAAGTGTTCCGCCCGGATTCCCTGTCCTGTGTCACGAACGCGAATCCACGTACCTGCCGGCTCTGACTCAGCGACTATGCTGACACTTCCCCGCGAGGTGTGGCGCACTGCATTATCGACGAGATTCGAGACGACCTGGCGAACGGCCGTGGGATCGGCCGGGATTTCAGTTCTGGCCCTGTTCAAGTCGACTTCGAGGCTTACGGATTTAGCTGCTGCGGCTGCCCTGTAGGTTGCGACGATATCGGCCGTGACCGAACTCAAGTCGACGCTGGTGATCTTTGGCTGCCAGGTTCCCGACTCCAGGCGTGAGAGATCGAGAAGATCATCGACTATGTGTTGCATCCGGGTCGCTTGTGACTTGATGGTTGATGCAAACTGCCGACGCAGTTCCGGTTCGGGGTCATCATCCGCCAGGGTTTCCGCAAAACCTCCTATCACCGTTAGCGGGGTTCGAAGCTCATGCGAGGCATTAGCGACAAAATCCCGACGAATTGTCTCGAGGCGCCGGATCTGAGTGAGATCGAAAAGGGCGATGACCACGCCACCGACCGGCAGCGGTCTCGCCGTGATGGATATCACCCGAGAGCCAATAGGTGCCTCGGCCGGGGAAGTGACAGTTCCACGAAAGGCGAGTTCGATAGCTGCCTGCAATTCCGGGACGCGAGGGAAATGCTCTGGAGAGAAGGGAAGGTCGCGGCTGATGCCCAGGATCTCGCGCGCAGCTGAGTTGATCCTCACAACGACGCCCCGGGGATCCATGGCGACGACACCTTCGTCAAGCGACTCGATCAGAGCTGCGAGAAGTGCGTCCTCGGCGCGCAGGGCAGTGATCCGTGAAACGAGATGCTCAGAGAGACGGTGCACCGCAGTGGCAAGCTCGCCGAACTCACCTGATGATGACAGCGGAGGCCGTGCGGTGAGATCACCTTGGACCAGCGCAACCGAAACGTCGCGCAATTCACGAACGCGGCCGGCAAGATCTCGAGCGACCAGCTCCGAGAGGAGGAGAGCAACCGCCGCTGCGATAGCCGACGGCAACATCAGTTCCGCCAGGCTCACACCCTTGTCGAATACGACGATCGCCGCGATGACAGCCGCCACCACCCCAAGAGAGTGGAGGTGCAGCCTGGTGCGGATCGTCATCTTTCGATTGTAGTGTCCTGCTTGAGTCGATACCCGAACCCGCGGACAGTTTCGATCATGTCGCCGGCAGTCCCGAGCTTCGTTCGCAGGCGCTGCACGTGCATGTCGACCGTACGCGTCTGAATATCCGGCGCGGCCTCCCACACCGACTGGAGCAGATTCGATCTTGCCTGTACGCGCCCACGGCGCTCGGCAAGCAGGATGAGGAGTTTGTACTCGGTTGGCGTCAGATCGACTGGCTCCCCGGCAACTTCGACGGAATGAGCCGATCGATCGATGGAGACTTCGCCAATGGTAAGGACATCATGCCGCTGACTCGGCGCAGACGTCCGCCGCAAGATGGCCTTTACGCGGAGGACAAGCTCAGCGGGACTGAAGGGTTTTGTCAGATAATCATCGGCGCCGAGCGACAGGCCGCGAATTCGATCTGGCTCGTCCCTGCGCGCAGTCAGCATGAGAACCGCGACCTGGCGCGTGGCTTCGTTGCGCCGCAACCGCTCGAGAACCTCGAAGCCGGACATGCCCGGGAGCATGAGGTCGAGAATGAGGAGAGCTGGAATTTCGCGCTTGATCTGATCCAGCGCGTCAGGACCGCTCATCGCGGTGGAGACGCGAAACCCAGATTTGGCGAGATGATAGGCGACCAGCGCAACGATGTCCGGTTCGTCATCAACCGCGAGGATTCGCTCGCCGCCGGCGAGGGGTTGATTCATGTCGTAAACATCGCCGGGCGCAACGACGCAAGTCAACTTTGGCTCTGTCACGACCTCGTGACAATTCCTTCTGCGTGGTTGCTGTGTCTCGCTTCTGACGGCCGTTTCGTGACAATCGTGGGGTCGTGACACTCGCGACCCGGCTGTTCCGTGGCGATGATTCAGTATGACCAATTTCCGTCTATTTGCCCTGCTGGCCCTGGGGCTTGCATGTCGCGCGAGTGTTCCCGCCGACCTTCCATCGAGCAGTGAGAAAACTTCGTTCGACCTGGTCGTGCTCAGCACCACGGACGTGCACGGCCGCATCCGCGGCTTTGATTATTATGCCGACTCGGCGGAATCTGCCCGAGGGTTGACGCGTGCGGCGACGATCGTCGATTCAGTTCGCGCGGCAAACCCCGGCAAGGTGCTGCTCCTGGACGCCGGTGACCTGCTGCAGGGCAATCCTTTCGCGTACGTCGCGATGCGTCAGTTCGGAGACTCGGCCAACCCCATCATCTCGGCAATGAACGCCATCGGCTACGATGCGATGGCGATCGGCAACCACGAATACAATTACGGCGTGCCGTACCTCGAGCGCGCAGTTGCGCAAGCAAAGTTCCCGATGCTCTCGGCCAATACCTACAAGCCTGACGGGACTCACAAGTTCCGGCCGTGGACAATCGTTGAACGGCAGGGCGTGAAGATCGGCATCATCGGAGCAACGACACCCGGCGTGATGGTGTGGGATGCCGAGAACGTTCGTGGACGCGTGCAGCTTGGCGACATCATCGTTGCTGTGCGAAAGGCAGTCGACGAAGTGCGTGCTGCCGGCGCTGAAATTGTCATTGTCACCGCGCACGCCGGACTCGACGAGCCGGCATCGTACGATACCGTATCGACTGGCCTTCCCAGCGAAAATGTCTCCCGCCGCATGGCGATGGAGATCCCCGGAATCGACTTGATCGTTTACGGGCACTCTCACAAGGAGCAGAAGGACCTGCACGTGGGGTCGACATTGTTGGTACAGCCAAAGAACTGGGTGACCAGCGTTGGCGTGGCCCGGCTGAGCCTCGCGCGCGATGCAGGGAAGTGGAAGGTCACATCCTCCAGAGGTGAAACGATCCAGGCCCGGGGCCATGGTGAGAGCCAGGCGATTCTCGATGTTTCAGCGCAGACCCATGCTGCGACCGTCACCTACGCGAACACGGTAATTGGGACCACGCCCGTCGCATGGTCTGGAGATTCGGCGCGGCTCCGGGACACGCCGCTCATCGACCTCATCCAGTACGTGCAGCTGAAGGCGACGGGCGCAGATCTGTCATCGTCGGCCGCGTTCAACCTCGATGCAAAGCTCGACTCGGGCGACATCACTGTTGCAGAGATGGCGCAGTTGTACCCCTACGACAATACGCTCCGGGCAATCAGGATCAGCGGAAAGCAACTGCGCGATTATCTCGAGTTCAGCAGTCGCTACTACACCGGGATTTCCAACGGGCGGCCAGCGACGGATCCTGCCGTGCCGGGCTACAACTATGATGTTGTGGCAGGAGCGAACTATGCCCTCGACCTCACGAAGCCGCTGGGATCCCGCGTCACATCGCTGACTGTGAAGGGAAAACCGGTAGCGCCGACAGACAGCTTCACGTTTGCGCTGAACAATTACAGGCAAAGCGGCGGTGGCGGCTTTGCGATGCTCAAGGACGCACCTGTCGTCTACGATAAGCAGGAGGAAATACGGGAGCTGCTGATCAATGAGGTTCAGTCAAGAAAAACAATCAGGCCTGAAGACGTCTTCACGCAGAACTGGCGTCTCGAGTATCCCGGCGCGCCGTTCGTGCGAGGGGCCGGGCTAACTCCAGGCTCGCCGAGACTGCGCATCATCGCAACCAATGATTTTCACGGCGCGCTCGAGCCGAGGGCTGACGCCAACGGTGTGATGCGGGGAGGTGCGGCTCACGTCGCCGCCATGATAGAGAAGGCCAAAGCCGAATGCGCGCCAACGTGCGAAACCATTCTCCTAGACGGGGGCGACCTCCTCCAGGGAACACTCGCGTCGAACCTCGCGTTCGGGCGACCGATTGTCGAGTACTACAATAGAATGGGATACGTTGCGGCTGCCATCGGCAACCACGAATTCGACTGGGGCCAGGACACGCTGCGCAAGCGGATGAGGGAAGCAAAGTTTGCCTTTCTCGCTGCGAACGCTCGATCCACCAGCGGCGGCGACGCAACCTGGATTCGTGATGACACGCTCGTCACCCGCGGCTCTACCAAAATCGGCGTGATAGGAATTGCGGGAGAGCGGACCGCTTTGAGTTCGTTCCCTGAGAATCTCCTTGGCCTGGAGTTCGCCGCAGCCGCGCCGATCATCGATGCCCGCGCACGATCACTGAGGGCACGCGGTGCCGATGTCGTGATTGTGCTTGCACACGACGGTGGGTTCTGTAATTCTGCGGGCACAGCGGCATGTAACGGGGCAGTTTTTGAGATTGCCTCCAGGATCACTGAGAAGATCGACGCGATCGTGAGCGGCCACACGCACAGCATCGTCGACTTTGCCGTCAACGGAATACCCATCGTTCAGGCCAGGCACCGCGGCCAGGCGATCGGGATCATCGATATCGCCCTCGAGAACGGCAAGCCATCAGGTGAGGCGGCAGGAGAAGTGAGGTCGGTCGTTGCAACCGAGATTCCCCCGCATGCGGGCGTGGATTCGATCGTCAGGCGGGCTGCGTCATCAGTCGCCGCGACCGTCAATCGCCCGGTTGGACGATTGGCAACGGCGCTCGCGCGCACCGGGAATCAGTATCCCCTGGGCAACTTCATCGCTGACGCCCAGCGGGTTATCGGCAAGGGCGACATCGGCGTCATGAACAACGGCGGAATCCGAACAGGATTGCCCGCAGGCGCACTCAAGTACGGTAATCTCTTCGAGGTTCACCCGTTCGGGAACCGGTTGTACCGCGTGAGAATGACGGGGGCACAGGTGCGTACCTACCTGGAGCAGATAGTCGCGCGAGATAACCTGCGTGAGCACGTGAGCGGAGTGACGATCAGCTACAATCCTGAGCTGCCCAAAGGCGAGCGCATCGTTTCACTTCGACTTCTCGCCGGGAGAACCCTTTCCGAGAACTCCACTTACAGCGTGATCATGAACGAGTTCATGGCAGTCGGCGGAGGGGAAGGTGTTCGTGTTCCCGAAGGGGCAGAAGTCGCCCCTCTCGACATGCTCGACCTCGATGCGCTCGTCGCATACTTCAGGAGATTGCCGTCGCCGCCGAACGTCCCCGACGAAAGCCGCATCGTGATCTCCCCGTGATGCTTCAACTTCGTCCTGTAATTCGATATCATCGTTGATGCTGACATCTGAACAACTGCGAAGGCTGCCGAAGGCCGAGCTCCACTGCCATCTCGATGGTTCCGTGCGCCCGCAGACATTGCTCGAGCTGGGTCGTGAGCTCGGAATTCGCATGCCGCGCGATTCAGCCGATGAGCTACGCGATTACATGCTCGTCAGCGACGCAAAGTCGCTGGAGGATTACCTGCAGCGCTTCGAAGTCACCGTGTCGGTCATGCAGACCGCCGATGCAATCGAGCGGATTGCCTACGAGCTGGGCGCAGATGCTGCCGCTGACGGAGTCAGATATATCGAGGTGCGCAACGCGCCAATTCTCAACAGCCGCGGGGACCTCGAGCTGGGGGAAGCGCTTGAAGCCCAGATTCGCGGGCTCGAGCGTGCCGAGCGCGATCACGGTATCATCGCAAGGTCGATAGTGTGTTCGCTGCGTCAGCTCCCCCCGGAGACGTCACTCGAGCTTGCCCAGCTTGCGGTCGCCTACAAGGACAAGGGCGTAGTCGCGTTCGATCTGGCGGGGGGTGAGAAAGGATTTCCCGCATCGCATCACGCCGAGGCGTTTGCATACGCGCGCAAGCACAACCTCGCGGTGACAGTCCATGCCGGAGAGGGCGACGGAGCGCGGTCGGTTCGCGACGCGGTGCACTCGTGCGGCGCACACAGGCTTGGCCACGCAACAAGGCTCATCGAAGATCCGGAGCTGATGCAGTACGTAAACGACAGGCGGATCGGGCTCGAGATCTGCCTGACATCGAACGTCCAGACTCACGCCGCGAAGTCATACGAAACACATCCGCTGCGCCAGTACTTCGACCGCGGGATGAACCTGACACTGAATACCGACAATCGCCTGATGAGCGGCACTACACTCACCGATGAGTACGTCTGCGCCGCACGGCACCTCGACTTCACGCTCGACGAGCTCTGCACGCTCGCGCTCAATGGGTTCGAGTCGGCATTTCTTCCCTGGGAGCAGCGTGTGAAACTGCTCGAGACTGTGTCCAGAGAGATGCACGACGTCGCATCGGAAGCAGCATGACCACCCCTTACGGACGCGATTCGGCCCACCGGACAGCTGATGCGGTACGGAAGCGCATTGGCGACCCTGTACCCGAGCTTGGAATCGTTCTCGGTTCAGGATTGGGCGGCCTTGCTGAGGAAATCGAGGATGCTGTTCGTGTTCCCTTTGCTGATGTGCCGGGATTTCCCAGCGCAACGGTAACTGGGCACGCCGGCGCGCTCGTCGCCGGAAAGCTCGAAGGCCGTAACGTCATTGCCCTCGCCGGCCGCTTTCATATGTATGAAGGGCATTCGCCGCAGTTGGCAGCATTCCCTGTGCGTGTCATGCACGCGCTGGGTGCCAGTGTGTATTTCGCTTCAAACGCGGCTGGTGGAATTCGTCGTGATCTTTCCGCTGGTGACCTCATGATCATTGAAGATCACATCAACCTCACTTCGCAGAATCCGTTGAACGGGCACGTGGAGCCCGGTGACGAGCGGTTCCCAGACATGAGCGCGCCTTATGATGCTGTCCTTCGGGATCTTCTCAAGTCATGCGCAAAAGACGCCGGTGTCGAAATGAAGCAAGGTGTGTATGCCTGGCTGACCGGCCCTTCGTTCGAAACGCGCGCAGAAGTACGCATGCTGGAGCGGCTCGGCGCTGATGCGGTTGGAATGTCGACGGTACCCGAGGTCATCGTGGCGCGCGCCATCGGGATGCGCGTGGCTGGAGTGAGCTGCATTGCAAACGCAGCGTCGGGGATTGGAGACACACCAGTGCTTCATGCTGACGTCCTCGAGGTCACAGCACGTGCCGCCCGAGGGTTTCAGTCGATCGTAAAATCCTTCGCGAGGTCGCTGCCGCCAGCAAAATGATTCAGCGGACCGTGCCCGCTGCCTAATCGCGGGGCTGTCCTGATCGCTTCGTGGACGTAGTCTGTTGCTGCCTGCGTCGCCACGCGCAGGCTCGAGCCGGTCGCCAGCAGCGCGGTGATCGCTGCCGAGAGAGTACATCCCGTGCCGTGCGTGCTCGTGGTTTCGATCCGGTTGTGTCTGATCACCGTGAACTCGCCGTCGAACAGCACGTCGACGACTCCTGATTCGTCGTCGTCCCGGACGTGGCCGCCCTTGATGAGGACAGCGCGAGCTCCCATCGCCCTGACGGATTCAGCGGCAGCCCGCATGCTCGCGAGGTCAGTGACCGCAAATCCCGCCAGTACGGCCGCCTCGTCCGCATTCGGCGTAACGAGCTCTGCCAGCGGAATGAGCCTCGACTTGACGGTGTCGATGGCGTCCTGCTGAATGAGCAGGTCACCTGAGGAGGCTACCATCACCGGATCGAGGACGTAGTGGGGAAGCCTGAACTGTTCGATCGAGTCGGCGACGGCAGATACGATGTCTGCGCTTCCGAGCATTCCCGTTTTGACCGCGGCAGGCGACAGGTCGGTGGCGACCGCTTCGATCTGCGCGCGCACCAGCTCGACTGAAACCGCTTCCCATCGGGTGACGCCGATCGTGTTCTGTGCAGTGATCGCGGCAATTGCGGAGGTCCCAAAAACCCCGAAGCGATGAAACGTCTTGAGGTCGGCCTGAATCCCCGCGC
>JAYUWU010000188.1:0-3370 GCA_043753365.1 Gemmatimonadaceae bacterium
GAGCGCGGCGACCGGGTACTTGCCACTCAGCGCCTGCTTCACGAACTCTTCCCGGATAGTCACGAGGTCGGTAGTCCTCCAGGGCACGGCATCCTCCAACCGGTGCGTGCCCCAATAATGGGTTAGTCGAACGGTGCCGACTTACCCATCCTCCCGGTCTATGACTTACCTATCATCCCGGTCTGTACCCTCACCCATCAACCGGTCCGTACCTTCGAGTCTCGAGTCATAGTTCTGAGTCCTGAGTTTGCCTGCCAGTGCTGAGTCTACCTGCCGAGTTTCGATCTACCTGCCCAGTCTTGAGTTTGCCTTTTGACAGTCGAATCTCGACTCCTCGCACTGACCCGCGAGCCCTACGCCTTCAGATTCCCATGATCGACCGGCTCAGCCTCATGCCGCAGGAACAGGAAGTCGTAGAGCAACGCCGCCACCACTCCCCCGACGATCGGGGCTCCCCAGTAGATGATCTGAGCCTCGAATACTCCGCTCGCTACCGCCGGGCCGAACGAACGCGCCGGGTTGAGTGACGCCCCGGTCAGTGGACCAATCGCGAGAATTGCAGCCGACAGCGTGAGGCCGATTCCGAGCCCCCCGATATTTGGCGCCTTCGAATCGACAGCGGTTCCAAACACTACGAGGACGAGGAAGAACGTCGCGATCGCCTCGAGCAGGAACGCCTGCCCACCTGTGATCGCCAGCGCCACGGCCTGTCCGCCGCCACGCGTCGCCTCGAAGAGCGCGAAGGGGAACGTGAACTTCAAAGCATACGCAGCGACGATCGCTCCAATTACCTGAGCGATGATGTAAATGCCCGCCATTGACGCGCTGATCCTGCGCGTGGCGAGAAATCCCATCGTCACCGCAGGATTGAAGTGCCCTGATATGCGCATCAGCGCGCTGATCATCACCGCGAGGATGAGACCGTGCGCAAGCGCAATCTGGAGCAGGCCCGCCGGGCTGTTGGTGTCCCGTGCAATCATGATCGTCGCGCCACCAACGAACACGAGCGCAAACGTACCGATGAATTCAGCAACGAAATGACGCCACGAATCCCGCATCGAGTACTCCGGTTTTCAGGTTGAGGGCCGTGCCGCCCTCACCGCGTCACGTTACGCGGCGAAGCACGAGCGCGGCGTTGATGCCGCCAAATCCGAACGAGTTCGTGAGAATGTGCTCCACGCGCTCGCACCGGCCGGCGCCGGGCAGAAAGTTAAGGTCGCAAGCTTCGTCGGCAACTGCGAGGTTGACCGTCGGGGGGAGCCACTCCCGCTCGATGGCGAGCGCTGATATCGCAGCCTCTATCGCGCCGGAAGCTCCAAGTGCGTGTCCGTAGTATCCCTTGGTGCCGCTGACCGGCATCGTGAAAGCGAGATCACCGAAGACATCCTTTATCGCCTTCGTCTCGGTCGGATCGTTGAGAGGAGTCGAGCTGCCATGCGCGTTCACGTATCCGATCTCACCCGGTGAGACGCTGGCATCGCGAAGCGCGATCTTCATCGAGCGAGCCGCCTGCGATCCATCCGGGCGAGGTGCTGTCATGTGATACGCGTCGTTCGTCGAGCCGTAACCTGCGACCTCAGCATAGATCTTTGCTCCGCGAGAAACCGCCCTTTCGTACTCTTCAAGGATCATCACGGCCGCGCCTTCGCCCATCACGAAGCCGTCGCGGTCCTTGTCGAACGGCCTCGAGGCGCTGGATGGATCATCGTTCCGCGTCGACATCGCCCGGATGATCGAAAAGGCTCCAAAGCATAGCGGCGCGAGCGGCGCCTCTGCACCGCCGGAGACCATCACATCGGCATACCCGTCGCGAATCAGACGAAATCCTTCACCGATCGCAATCGTGCCGGAGGCGCAACTCATCGAATTCGTCGAGTTCGGCCCGGTGACCCCTAGCTCGATCGCAATGTTGCAGCTCGATGCACCGCCAAACACGCACAAAGCAAGCATCGGGTCGACAGCACGAACCCCTTCACGCAGATACAGGTCGAGCTGGCTCTCAGCGAACTGCAGTCCTCCCAGCGCGCTTCCCATCGTCGAGCCGATCATATCCTTGTCTTCCTTCGCCAGATCGAGCGCCGCATCCTCGATCGCCATCTGTGCCGCGGCAACAGAGAAGTGACCGTACCGGTCGAGACGCTTCGCGCGCTTCTTCTCGAGAAAGTCGGTGGCTTCGAAGTCGTTGACCTCAGCCGCGTTGTGACTCTTGAATACGCCGGGATCGAACCGGGTTAGCGACGACACCGCCGACTTCTCGCGGCGCAACCCGCGCCACAGTCCCTCGACACCATTTCCGATCGGAGTGATCGCCCCGATTCCTGTGATTACGACTCTACGCTTCGACAACAACTCTCCCCTGATTTATGAATTCGGACCGGCACGCCGATTTCCAGCCAGGCGCTCTGCCGCGGCCGCGAGTCCAGCCAGCGTCCGCGACGCTATCCCGTGGATGAACACGGGTCCGATAACCAGTGTCGCCACAGGGATTCCGACGAACGGCAACGGAACGCCGTCCCACACGTGCAGAATCTTTACCAGGGTTCCGCCCGGCGCGGTCCTGAACGACCACTCGACGTCCATTCCCTTCGTCACTCCGCCGATATGACGGAAACGTATCGAAGGCGCGCCTTCGTCGATCGACATCTCCGAGAGCCACCACGTCGGCCACGCGAGAGGCCCGAAGGGCCGGTCAGCGCTCATCTCGACAATTCCGCCGCCATCTGACGCGCGCTCGCGGAACTTCACATTACGATAATGATCGAGGTGAACAGGCCACTCCTCGACGCTCTTCGCAATGTCGAACATGGTTCGCCAGGGCGCGCGCACGAGCAGCTCGTCGACAGTTTCCATCGGACGGCCAAGCGGCATCGGTCCCAGCTCGAACGGCTCTCGCATCAGGGCGCCCACGCGGTAGTGAGTCGAAAGCCCAGGCGTCGTCTCACCGGAGGACGTCGTCCAGTCGCTTCCTCGACAAAATCCGCGAGCTCGCGCGGCACGAATCCTCGCATCACGGAAACTACACCATCGTGCCTGCTTACAGGATGAAATCCGAGCGGGAACGAGCCGAGCCACAATCCCGCCGCAGCCAGCCTGCTTCGCCTCAAATCGCTGATCACGACAGCCTTTCGTGCCACCCGGTTCATCTCCCTGAGCACCATCGTTATCTGTTCCGCTGGAAAATGGTGGAGTACCTGCGACGCAAGTACAACGTCGATACTGTGATCGGGGAAAGGGAGGAATCTCGCGTCGGCCCGAAGAATCACGTCGTTTCTCGATCCAACGGTCGACACCAGTGGTGCAGAGATATCGATCCCGATTGTGCGAAGGCTCACACCCATCCGTAGCGCCATATCGCGCGCAGCAGCAGGGA
>JAYUWU010000189.1:0-3357 GCA_043753365.1 Gemmatimonadaceae bacterium
GCGATCGTGGGCGACCGTTCACGCGCAGAATTCAGTGCGCTGGAACACGAGGTCGCGTCGCACTACGTTCCCTCGCTCGTGCTGGCAGGTGGCGAGCCCGACAGTGGTGAACGCATCGCACTGCTGGCGGGAAGGACACCACGCGGCGGATTTCCTACGGCGTATGTCTGCCGGGCCTACACTTGTGACGAGCCGGTGACGGAAGCAGCTCGACTCGCTGAGCAGCTCAAGGCGGCCGGACGCGCAAGGCCGGCCGTCTCAACGGAGGGGTGAATGGAACGAACCAATCGGATTGCGCAGATCTACGGCTATGCAGTCTGTCTCGTGGCGATCATCACGATCCTGATCTCCCTGACGCAGATAGTGAACGCCGCATTCAATCTCAGCAGTCCGCTGCGCGCCGAAGGGTATGGACGTGGTGGTCCGCTCACATCGTACTCCGCATATAAGCGGGAGCAGCTGCAGCGGGCGAACGCTCCGGAGAAACCACGTGCGGGTGCGACTGGCCGTGATTCGGTGAATGCGATACCGACCGACGCGGAGATTCGACAAATGTTCGAGGATGAACGCCTCGAGCAGATCGGTAACGTTCGCTTCAGAGCGATGAGAACGCTTGTCACCAGCACGCTGTTGATTGTCATCGCGACAGGTCTCTTCTTCATGCATTGGCGATGGCTGCGGCGGGAAGACCAGACAGCCTGAGCGAGGTAACGCCATCGTTCACGCGCGGCATATTCGCCGGAGTCGTGCACGATGAGCTGTTCTTCCCCTACCCCCAGCCACTCGATCGCCGCAGGCCTGACGAAGCCGCCGTAGTCCGTCGGCTCGCAAGCGAGCTCGACAACATGCAGCGCAGCGGGCTCATCGATTCGGCAAGGATGGATGAAGAAGAGACCATCAGTGAGGAGCTGCTCGCTGAGTTCGGGCGGGTCGGAATGCTCGGGCTCACGATTCCACGCAAGTACGGCGGCCTCGAGCTTTCCGCAACGGGGTACGCACGCATCTTCGAGCATCTCTCCACGATCGATGCCTCGCTCGCCGTGCTCATCGGGGTGCACTGCGGTCTCGGCTCCAAGGCAATCGTCCTCTACGGTACAGAGGAGCAGAAGCAACGATACCTGCCGATACTCGCGCGTGGCGAGACGCTCGCCGCGTATGCGCTCACCGAGCCGGAAACCGGCTCGGACGCCCAGAACATTCAGACGCGGGCCGAGGTCAGCAACGACGGAAAACGGTGGACCCTGAATGGGCACAAGATCTGGATCGGCAACGCGCATCGTGCCGGGGTGATTGCGACGTTCGCCCAGACTTCTGTCGTGCGCCGCGGAGAGACCGTGATGCGCTCGACTGCATTCATCATCACCCCTGACATGCCTGGCTTCAAAGTGCTCGGCACCGTTCGCAAGCTCGGCATTCGTGGTTCAACGCAGGCAGAGCTTCTCTATGAGAATCTCGAGGTGCCGACCGATCATGTGCTCGGAACTGCCGGCAAGGGATTTACAGTTGCGGTCCAGGTTCTGAACGCGGGCCGGCTGACGCTTGCGGCTGGATGCGCAGCGGGCGCCAGGGAGCTGACCACTGAGATGACGCGGTACGCAGAACAGCGGGTGCAGTTCGGTCATCCACTTGCGCACTTCGAGATCACGCAACGCAAGATGTCTCATCTCGCTGCGAGCTCCTACGCTGCCGATTCGATGCTGGGCATTCTCGCTTCGCTCGCCGACAAGCCCGACGTCGATTTTTCCCTCGAGGCGGCGTGCGCCAAGGTGTTTGCGAGTGAACTGATCTGGGAAGCCGCTGACGAAATGGTTCAGGTCGCCGGAGGACGCGGATTCGTTAAGCCGTATCCATACGAGCGACTCCTGCGTGACTCACGCATCAACAGAATTTTCGAGGGCGCGAACGAAGTTCTTCGGCTGTTCATTGCACTTAACGGAATTCAGGGTCCGGCTGAATCCCTCAAGGAAGTCGGCACGGCGTTGCGGAAACCCGTTCGAAACCTCGGCCTGCTTACGGGCTTCGCGGCATCGCGAGTCAGGAACATCATCGGAACCAAGGCGACACTCGAGCCCGATTTACACCCGCGACTTGAGAAAAACGAAAAGTTCTTCGAGAATCATGTCGCGGATCTTCGCAGTGCTACCGCCCGCGCAATCATGCGTCACAGAAAGGATATCGTAGATCGTCAGCTCGTTCTCGAACGACTTGCGAACATGGCGATCGAGCTGTTCGCGAGAGCATGCGTGATTTCGCGAACACAGTCCCTGCTGGACGAGAAGGGCGAAGCACTTTCTGAGAGGGAGCTGGCGCTATGTGACCTGTTTTGTGTGGAATCAGGTCAACGCTTCCGCGCGAATCGTGTGCTGCTTTCCTCGGGTAACGATTCAGTCGATGCGAAGCGGCGTACCGTTGCTGCGGACCTTCGGGTCGCCGGCGGATACTATGTCGGTGATGCGATATTCGACATGGAATCGTCTTGAAAGTCAAAAATGCGAACCCCAGGGGTTTGCGGATTGGGCGGATTTAGCGGATTGGGCGGATTCGATCTCGACGAAAGCAGTGAGTTTGAGGGAAGCCGGCAGTGACCCGGCTACGAGCATTCCCTTTTTGGGGGGCTTTAAGAAAAACAAAACCCCACGGTAACTCCGACTCGCGGCAAGCTTCGCTGCCCATCCTCGAGATCAAATCCGCCCTATCGGCTCAATCCGCCAAATCCGTAACCCCCTGGGTTTAGCAGTTACTAGAAATCGAGACCCAGATCCAACGCTTTCGCGGAATGGGTAAGCGCTCCAACTGATATCCAATCGACACCCGTCTCAGCGATCCCTCGAACGGTCTCCAGAGTCACTCCTCCTGATGCCTCGGTGACTGCCCGGCCGTCGATGAGCTTCACCGCCTCCTTCATCTCGGCGAGACTCATGTTGTCGAGCATGATCACATCTGGGCCCGCAGCCAGAGCCGCCCACACCTGGTCGATGTTTTCGCATTCGATTTCAACCCGCGTCTTCGGAGGGGCAACGTCTCGCGCGCGCTTGATCGCCATGGCGATGTCACCATCGAGCGCTGAGATGTGATTGTCTTTTATAAGCACCGCAGCGCCGAGGTCGGCGCGGTGATTCATTCCGCCACCGGCTCTCACTGCCCACTTCTCGAGCCTCCGCCAGCCCGGCGTTGTTTTTCTCGTATCGAGAATCTTTGCGCTGGTGCCTGCGACAGCGTCGACAAACTCACGCGTCAGGGTCGCAACTCCCGAAAGCCGCTGGAGGAAGTTGAGCGCAACACGCTCCGCCGAGAGCAGCCCGCGACCGTTTCCTGTAACGTAGAGAATCGGCGTGCCGGCACGCACCTTCTGGCCGT
>JAYUWU010000190.1:0-25178 GCA_043753365.1 Gemmatimonadaceae bacterium
TCCATCATCGATTACAACGCCGCGCGTGGTGAGTTTGCCTCCACACGGGTCGTAATGGTTGGCTCAAATCGCGCGGGCGCCGGCGCACTGGATCGCGCGAGGTCGGCGGGGATTCCTGCGGAAGTATTCGACGCGAGCGATGACGGCGCTGGTCTTCTCGAGCCGCTCGAGAGGCACGACGTGCAGCTGGTGGTACTCGCCGGGTATCTCAAACGTGTGCCGCCGGCGGTGATCCGCGCATATCACAGGCGGATCATCAACGTTCACCCCGGCCTGCTTCCCGAATTTGGCGGGGCCGGGATGTACGGCGCGCGTGTTCACGCAGCGGTGATCGCGTCGGGCGCGCGCACGACTGGAGTTACTGCGCATTTCGTCGACGACGAGCTCGATCATGGCCCGCGGATCGCTGAGTGGCGCATCCCGGTGAGGGACTCAGATACCCCGGAATCCCTCGCGGCCAGGGTGCTGCGGGTGGAGCACATTGTCTATCCCCGCGTGGTCGATCTCGTCGCCTCGCTCAACGACAGCAATTTTTTTGCAGATTTCTGAATGCCTCTCGCATTGCTTTCTGTTTCTGACAAGACAGGCCTGGTCGAATTCGCACAAGGCCTCAGCGCCCTTGGATGGGACCTGATCTCAACCGGCGGTACAGCGAAGACACTTCGTGCCGCCGGACTCCAGGCCCGGGACGTCAGCGACGTCACAGGATTTCCGGAGATAATGGATGGGCGCGTGAAGACGCTTCATCCCTCTATTCACGGTGGCCTGCTTGCCCGACGATCAGATCCCACGCACATGGAAGTCGCGAAGGCGCACGATATCGCGCCAATAGATCTCGTTGCCGTCAACCTCTATCCGTTTCAGGCAACTGCCGCGCGCCCTGGTGTCAAACCGGAAGAGGTGATCGAGAACATCGACATCGGCGGACCGTCGATGCTCAGGTCAGCCGCAAAGAACTTCGAGTCGGTCACTGTCGTGGTCGATCCTGCAGACTATGGGCGGGTGCTTGCAACGCTGCAGGCAAATGACGATGACGTCGAGCTGCGCAGGCTGCTCGCAGAAAAAGTGTACGCGCATACAGCGGCGTATGACGGAGCTATCTCGAAGTGGTTTGCCTGCGAGCGATCTGAGGAATTTCCTGACCGGACGACCCTCACAATGGATCGTGTCCAGACGCTGCGATACGGCGAAAATCCAGATCAGCGTGCGGCTTTTTACGTGGAGCGACACGGTCAGGGGATTTCGGAGCTCGTGCAGAAGGGTGGCAAGGAGCTTTCGTTCAACAACCTTCTGGATCTCGAGGGTGCCCTGCTTGCAACTGATGCATTTCAGGGCGAGACCTGCTGCGCGATAGTAAAGCACACGACTCCGTGCGGTCTAGCAACCGGAGCCTCCGCGCTGGAGGCGTATAAGAAAGCTCTTGCCTGCGATCCCGTCTCGGCATTTGGCTCGATCATATCGTTCACGGTTCCAGTCGATGCAGAGACGGCTGAACAAGTGTCGAGCCTGTTCGTCGAGTGCGTGGTTGCACCATCGTTCGATGAAGCGGCCCTGGAAATTCTTGGAAGAAAGAAGAACCTGCGCGTGCTCGAGGGTCGCGCCAGCTGGAGCGACACAGCTCTCGACTACAAGCGCGTGCGCGGCGGATTCCTCGTGCAGGAACGCGCGCGCCCTGCGTCCGCTAATGCCGGGTGGACGGTGGTAACGAAGAGACAGCCGACCGAAGAAGAGAAAGTGGACCTGAACTTCGCCTGGCGCGCAGTCGGCAGCGTCAAGTCGAATGCGATCCTGCTTGCCCGGGACGGAGCAACTATCGGAATCGGCGCCGGCCAGATGTCGAGAGTTGACGCCGCATTCCTGTCGGTTCACAAAGCCGGACTCGCGGGCCACGACACGAAGGGATCGGTTCTTGGGTCGGATGCATTCTTCCCTTTCCGCGATGGAGTGGATCAGGCAGCAGAAGCGGGAATACGCGCGATAGTGCAGCCTGGCGGATCCGTGCGCGATGAAGAGGTTATCGCAGCGGCCGACGAGCACGACATTGCGATGGTGTTCACCGGCAAGCGCCAGTTCCGCCATTGAGACGCCGCGACTTCCTGCTCACGGGAGTAGCTGGCCTCGCTGGTTTGCCGCTGGCCATTATGAGCGCTCAGGGGAAACCGCTGATAACCTTGCCGGGGCTCCAGCTTTACACACTGCGTAACCTCGCCAGGAATGATCTTGCGAGCACGCTCGCCGCCGCTGCGAAGGCAGGCTACAAGGAAATCGAGTTTGCCGGGTACTACGGCCATCCGCCGTCAGTCGTGCGCAGGATGCTCGACGACAACGGACTCGTGTCTCCCTCGTCGCATATATCGATGGAACAGCTCGGGCCGATCTTCGAGGTAGCTGTGGAAGACGCGCAGACTCTCGGGCAGAAGTACCTGACGTGTTCATGGATCGACGCGAAATACAGGACTGCCGACGGATACAAGGCGGTCGCCGCGATGTTCAATGAAGCCGGCCTGATGGCGCGCGGTGACAATCGTCATTTCGCGTTTCACAACAACGCTTACGAGTTTACTCCACTGCCTGGCGGATCGAGCGGGATGGACATCCTCATGCGCGAATGCCATGCTGAAGATCTCGCCATCGAAGCTGACGTTTTCTGGATGAGGACAGCCGGTCAGAACCCGCTCGACTGGTTCGCACGATATCCGGGTCGATTTCACATGCTTCATCTCAAGGACATGGGACCGCCGCCGGAAAAAGCGATGGTCGACGTAGGCGCGGGAACGATCGACTGGAAGCCGCTGCTTACCGCGGGGCAAAAAGCGGGTGCAGTTCATTTCTTCGTCGAGCACGATGAGCCCGCCGACCCGCTCGCAAGCATCCGGAACAGTCTCGAGTATCTGCAAACCCTCAGGTCCTGATGACCCAGACGAACTCAATGACCAGCAAGACCTACGACGTCTGCATCGTCGGGTCGGGCGCCGGCGGTGGCATGGCGGCCCACGTTCTCACCAAGGCGGGCGCCAACGTGCTGCTCCTCGAAGCCGGGGAGAAGTGGTATGCGTCACGCGACTCGAAGATGATGTTCCCGAACTGGGCATCTCCGCGACGCGGCGGCTCGACCCGTCTCAAGCCATTCGGTGAATTCGACGGCTGCGAAGGCGGCTGGGAAATCGACGGCGAACCGTACACTATGGCACCAGGAACGCGGTTCCTCTGGTGGCGCGCACGAATGCTCGGTGGCCGGACGAATCACTGGGGACGTATCTCACTCCGCTTCGGCCCCGACGATTTCCGGCGGAAAAGTATCGACGGACTCGGCGACGACTGGCCGATCACCTACGATGACGTCGCGCCGTACTATGACCGCGTCGATGAGCTGATCGGCATTTCCGGCAGCCGCGAAGGTATTCGAAACGAGCCAGACGGATTGTTTCAGCCGCCGCCGGCGCCACGGTGTTATGAGCTGCTGGTCAAGAAGGCGAGCGACAAACTGAACATCACCTGTATCCCTGCGCGCCGTTCCGTCATCACCAAACCACTGAATGGCCGGCAGGCGTGTCACTACTGCGGACAATGCGGCCGCGGCTGCGCGACGAAGTCGAACTTCTCGAGCCCTGATGTGCTGATCGAGCCGGCGCTCAGGACGGGCAAGCTGACGCTGATCACCAACGCGATGGTCCGCGAGGTATTGATCGGGCCCGATGGACTCGCAACTGGCGTTGCTTATGTCGACAAGAACACAATGGCAGACACCCAGGTCAACGCGCGGGTGGTTGTTCTCGCCGCGAGCGCACTCGAGACCGCGCGGCTGCTCCTCAACTCGAAAAACGCGAAGTTTCCGAACGGCGTTGCGAACGCGAGCGGCACCGTCGGAAGATACATCACAGATACGACTGGTGCTTCCGTCTCGGGCTACATCCCTGCGATGGAGAATCACGCCGGACACAACGAGGATGGTGCCGGCGGCATGCACGTTTACATGCCATGGTGGCTCAACAACAAGAAGCTCGATTTCCCTCGTGGTTACCACATCGAGGTAGGCGGCGGCACGCGCCAGCCGGGCGCCGGCTTCATGGGAGGCATTCACAACTATCCACCCGGCGGCGGATACGGCGCGAAGCTCAAGGAAGATTATCGCCGCTACTATGGCGCGACGATCACCCTCGACGGCCGCGGCGAGATGATACCAAATGACGACAGCTACTGCGAGATAGATCCGTCAGTTGTCGACCGTTATGGGATTCCAGTTCTGCGGTTCCACTGGAAATGGGCTGACGCTGAGCACAATCAGGCGAAACACATGCAGGAGACGTTTCGCTCGATAATCGCGGAAATGGGCGGGCAGGTGTTCAGCCAGATGCCCACCAAAGAATCAGGCTACGGCATCGCCGCGGGCGGTCAGATCATCCACGAGCTCGGCGGCGCGAGAATGGGAAGCGATCCGGCGACTTCTGTCGTGAACGGAAACTGCCAGGCGCACGAAGTGAAGAATCTTTTCATCGCCGACGGTGCGCCGTTCGTCTCGCAGGCTGACAAGAACCCCACGTGGACGATCATGGCACTCGCGTGGCGGACGTCTGATCACATCACTGAGCTCATGAAGCAGAGGGCAATATGAGCGACGAATCCGGATCACGCGCCGGCATTAATCGGCGCGATGCGCTCAAGGCGCTCGCTCTTCTTCCATTTGCAGCAGCGTGGGACTTTTCGCCGCCACAGATAGCGCGCGCAGCCCGCGTTTTCGAGGTGTCGCCGGTTGCATACGCGCCGGCGTTCTTTTCGCCGGCGGAATGGCAGACGGTGCGAGTGCTCGTCGACTACATCATCCCGCGCGATTCCCGCTCCGGCAGCGCGACTGATGCGAAGGTGCCTGAGTACATGGACTGGCTCATGGCGGACAAGGAAGCGTCGGAGAACACGCGCGTGGCGATGCGCGGCGGCCTCGCATGGCTCGACCTCGAATGCTCAGAGAGGTTCGGTAAAACCTTCGTCACCGCGGCTGACGCCCAGAGGCGACAGGTACTCGACGACATCGCGTGGCCGAAGAAAGCAAAACCAGAGCTCGCCCATGGCGTGGCATTCTTCAATCGCTTCCGGGATCTCACCGCTTCAGGCTTTTTCTCGAGTGAGATGGGCTACAAGGATGTGAAATTTGTCGGCAACGTCTTCAATCCTGACTGGAAAGGCTGCCCTCCGGAGGCAATGGCCAAGCTCGGCGTGTCGCACGATCTGATGAAGACAAGGATTCCTGTCGAATGAGCGGTGACCGGCTGGCGATAGGATTCATCGGCAGCGGTTTCAACGCGCGCTTCCACATGCAGGCATTCACCGGCGTTCGCGATGCCGACGTGCTCGGCGTGTGGAGCCCGAATACCAAGCGCGCTCAATCAGCCGCGGAGCTCGCAAGACATCTCGAGATCGGCGAGGCCCGCTCCTACAAGTCGATTTCGGAAATGGTCTCAGATCCGGCGATCGAGGCGATCTGGCTTTGCGGCCCGAATCAGGCACGCATCGAAAACATCGAGGAAATCGTCTCCGCGATCAGGAGCGGCGCGACGCTCCGCGGACTCGCTTGCGAAAAACCGCTCGCCCGCAACGTTGCCGAAGCACGAAAGGTTGCGCGCCTGGCCGCGAGCGTGGGACTCAACACGGGATATCTCGAGAACCAGCTTTTTTCTCCCGAGATTTCGCTTGGTAAGGAGCTGATCTGGGCGCGGGGCGCTGCACTTACAGGCAGGCCTTACCTCGCACGGGCGGCAGAGGAGCACAGCGGGCCGCACATGCCGTGGTTCTGGCAGGGGACGCTTCAGGGCGGCGGCGTGCTGAACGACATGATGTGCCACTCTGTCGAAGTTGTCCGCCATCTGCTGACCCGTCCCGGCGAGCCGCGGTCGTCGATCACGCCGACGCGTATCACTGCACACATCGCCTCACTGAAGTGGAGCCGGCCTGAGTATGCAAAGCGGTTGTCGAAGGCGATGGGCAAGGACGTGGACTATCGCAGGCAGCCCGCCGAGGATTTCGCGCGCGCTACGATCGAGTATGAATCGAGCGATGGGGAAACCCTCATCGGCGAAGTCACCACGTCGTGGAGTTTCGTCGGAGCGGGTCTCCGATTGTCTGCCGAGCTGCTGGGGCCTGAGTATTCCATGTCTTGGAATACGCTCGACAGTGGACTCAAGCTTTTTTTCAGTCGCGAGGTGAAAGGCAAGGCGGGAGAAGACCTCGTGGAGAAGCAGAACGCAGAAATGGGCTTGATGCCAGTCGTAGCAGAAGAAGCAGCAGCGTACGGATACGAGGCGGAGAACCGTCACTTTGTTCGCGCTTTTATCCGCGGCGAGAAACCGATGCTGACTTTCGACGATGGCGTCGAAGTGATGCAGATCCTGATGGCCGCATACATGAGTGCTCAAAAAGGAAAGACTCTCAACTTTCCGCCGCGCGGGCTTGACACGTTCATGCCCGATGTAGCACTCGGCAAATGGAAGCCACGCGGGTGAAAACGTTTTGAGCCGCGCGAAAAGCAGTGCGTCGATTGCAGTAATCGGCGGGGGCGTTATTGGCGCGAGCGTCGCGTATCACCTGGCGCTCAATGGCATGCGCGACGTCGTGATCATCGACGCTGCGCCAGGCCCGGGTCACGGCAGTACAGGAAGAGCGACTGGCGGGTTTCGGGCGCAGTTCTCGACGGCCGTAAACGTCAAAATGTCGCTCTACTCGCGCGATCGACTCATGGACTTTCAGAATGAGACAGGAGTCGACTCAGGTTACGACCCGGTGGGATATCTCTGGATTGCCCATAACGACAGGCATCTGGACGCATTGGCATCGGCGCAAACGGTCCAGCGGGAACATGGGCTTACAGAGGCAACGATGTTGCGGCCGGAAGAAATCACGGTTCTGAATCCGGCGATTGCGCCCGAAGGCATCACTGGCGGAACGTTTTGTCAGAGTGACGGATACATCAGGCCGCTGGAGATTCTTCGCGGGTACCTCGAGGCCGGCAGAAGACTTGGAGTCACTGAGAGGTGGGGATCAAAGTGCCTCGGCCTCGAGCGGGACGGCGGAAGGATCAGGGCGATCCGCACTTCCACGGGTACGATCGACGTCGATAATGTCGTCAACGCCGCGGGACCATGGGCATCGCGCGTCGCAGCAATGGGCGGCATCAACCTTCCCGTCACGCCCCTTCGCCGTCAGGCGGCGATTACCGTACAAACCGACGCCATTCCGGCGAACATGCCGATGACGATCTTTCTCGACACTGGATTTCATGTGCGGGCGAGAGACGGCCGCGCCCTGCTCTGCTGGCCGACAAATGAGGCTGCTGGTGACACCTTGAGCGTCGATGACGCGTGGCTCGCCAATGTCGACGAGATGAAGCGGGAGCGAATCCCGGCCCTCGCTGATGTTCAGCTCGACCGCGCACAGTGTTATGCCGGTCTTTACGAGATGTCACCCGACCATCATGCGATCGTCGGATTCGCAGCGGAGTGCGAGAACCTTTTCCTCGTCAACGGGTCCTCTGGCCACGGCGTGATGCATTCGCCCGCACTTGGTGCGGTTGCCGCTGACATGATATGCGGCAACGAGCCGGTAATCGATGTGTCGTCGCTACGGCCGACGCGCTTCGCCGACGGCGAGGCAATCAACTCGGGCGAGCTTCTCTAGCGCCCGGGTGGCCCCGCGGTATTCACAGCCTGCGGCGGTCTGAACAGCAGCGCGAAGATCACCAGGATGACTGCCGCGCCGATTGATGGCACCATCCAGATTGATTTCCAATCGTGAGTCACAAGTCCGCCCGGCCCGGTGATCGCGTAAGCATCAACGACTTTTCCCGACGCCCACGAGCCAATGTAAAGGCCGACACCAAGCGTCACGAAAGCGATCAACCCCTGCGCCGCGGCGCGTATGCGGTCGCCAGCCTGCTGGTCGACATATATCTGACCAGTGACGAAGAAGAAATCGTAGCAGATACCGTGGAGCAATATTCCGCCGTAGAGCATCCACACCATCGACCCGGTATCGCCCATCGCGAACATCAGGTATCGGAGCGACCAGGCAGCCATGCCGATGAGCATGATTCGCCTCACCCCCATTTTTGCCAGCGCCAGCGGGAGGAGCAGCATGAAGCCGATCTCCGACATCTGCCCGAGCGTCATCTTCGTCGCGGGCTCAGGCAGCCCGACTTCATTCAGGAAAAGATTCGTGAACGCGTAGTAGAACTGCAGCGGGATGCAGAGCACGAAAGACCCGATGACAAAAGTGCTGAACGACCTGTCACGCAACAGTGCCAGCGCGTCGAGGCCGAGCACATCTCGAATGCTCAGCGGCTTCCCTGCTGCCTGCGGCGGCGTATGAGGCAGCACCAGGGAGAAAAGACCGAGTACAACCGATGCCGCTGCCGCGATTTTCATTGGTGTCGCGGTTGCTTCGAGTCCGAGTCTGCCTACAGTGATGCCCGCTATGATCCAGCCAATCGTGCCAAGCACGCGGATACGCGGGAAATCTTTCGCCGAGTCGCGCATGTTGGCGAAAGAGATCGAGTTGGTGAGTGCGAGGGTCGGCATATAGAACAGCGCGTAGAGAATCAGCAGCGGATAGAAGCGGCCGAACGTTGTCGCAGTCGAGACTATGTAGAGGACGGCCGCACCGCCGATGTGAAGCAGGGCGATTATCCGCTGCGTCGGAAAGAACCGGTCGGCAATCATGCCGACAAAAAACGGCGACACCATTGCAGCGATCGCTGTCGTTCCGTACGCGAGTCCGACCTGCGTGCCGTCGAAATTCAGGGTGGTCCCGAGGTACGTCCCCATCGTGACGTACCATGATCCCCAGACGAAATACTGGAGAAACATCATGACAGAGAGTCTCACTCTCACGCTCACGGCAGGACCCTGATCCTGATGTTGCGGAATTCCACGCGGTCACCGTGATCCTGAAGCCCGATGTAGCCTGCCTTCGACTTCCCGTATGACGGCATCGTGCTGAACTTGCTTTTCGCTACCCGCGCGGACCATTCAGCGCCGCCGAGCTCGTATTCGAGCAGCTTCGTGCCGTTCAGCCAATGCTCGACGTGGTTGCCGTTCACGAGGACTCGCGCTGAATTCCATTGTCCTGCCGGTCTTACTGAACCACGCGGCGCTTGGTAAAGCGCGAAGTTGGATCCGGCTGATGTCAGTGGGGATTTTCCGTCGGCGTGGCGATCGTCGTCGAGCACCTGCATCTCGGGCGCGCTCTCCCAGATGTATGTCCTTTCCTGCGTAGCGCGATAGAATACGCCGCTGTTCCCGCCTGCGCCGACACGCCAGTCGAGTGCGAGATCGAAGTTCGTGTACTGCTCGTCAGTGATGATATCGCCAGCGTCCTTAGCGATCAGAGTCAGCGCGCCATCCACGACAGACCAGCCGGAACTGATTGTGGTCTGGCGATAGTTACGCCAGCCATTCGTTGTTTTCCCGTCGAAGAGGAGTTTCCAGCCGTCCTGCTGCTCCTGTTTCGACAAGGTGTTGGGAGCCGGGCTGGACATGGTTCCATTTGCTGAAGCACAGGCGACGCTCAAGAGCAGAATCGCGGTGAGGACTTGCGGCGTGTTTCTCATGGATCCCTTGAGGGAGGCGCCGCGAACATACGGACTCTTGCCTCGTCTGGGAAGAAGGGCACTGCGGGTGCAGGCTTACGGCATTGCGTACTGCGTACTAACTGCGTACTGCGTACTAACTGCGTACTGCGTACTAACTGCGTACTAACTGCGTACTAACTGCGTGCTGCGCACTAAATTGGTAGCGCAATGATCTGAGTCCACAAGGCGCGGTCCGAAACAGGCCGCTGGTACGCAGTGCCGTTAGTCCGCATCCCGCAGACCGAAATACGTACGCAGTACGCAGTGCCGTTAGTCCGCAATCCGATATCGTCCATGCGGTTGAGAAGGTGCTTGTCTCCAAATAGCTTTCGTAAGTCGGTCAGCTGTAGGAGGGTTGGCAGAATGGCTATTGCACCAGTCTTGAAAACTGGCGTCCGTAAGGACTTCTGGGTTCGAATCCCAGGCCCTCCGCTCAACAACGCCCGGCAATGATGCCGGGCGTTTTCATTTTCTGGGAGATAACAACATGGCGCGACAGATCACCGGGGCAAAGATCTATCTGACGGGCGGGCAGACACTCCAGGTCGGAGCCGATCCAGTGCCCGAGCTCGTCGCACTTCTGGAGGACCGACCCGACGAAGTCCGTCGCATCCGCATCGTCGACGGGAACGAAGTAATTCTACACTGGAGCAACGTGACCGCCCTTCAGATTTTCTCGGCCGGTAAGTAGACGAAAACTTTACCCCAGAGGGGAGCGGATCAGGCTGATAACTGCGCGGATTTTGCGGATAAGCGGCGTTTCATACCGGAGATCCCTCCGGGATCAAAATGAGCGCCTTTTTTTGTGGTTAAACCCAGTAGTGTCCGGTGATCCGAAAGTACGTGTACTGTAAGTCGAAGCGGTAACAGAAGTTATCCGGTACCTGAGTGCGAATCGATTTCAACTTGAAATAGCTTCAGAGCCAGCTCTCCTCAAGGACTGGCACGTGAATGCAGGCCGGACTGTCTTCGCGCAGGTGATGGACTTTCTTCCCCTGCGTGAGTTTCGCGCATGTGTCGCTCGGTATGATGGACAGGGCAAGGGACAATCGTTCTCGTGTCTCGATCAGTTTCTGACGCTGGCCTTTGCCCAGCTCACTGGCCGCGAGAGCCTTCGAGAAACCGTTACATGTCTGAATGCGATGGCGCCGAAGCTCTATCACATGGGTTTCCGCGGCTCCATTCGTCGAAGCACACTAGCCGATGCAAATGAGCGGCGTGATTGGCGAATCTACGGTGATTTCGCACAGTCTCTGATCGCCACTGCTCGACCGCTATACGCGTCCGATGATCTCGGACTCGATCTCGCGCAAACGATCTACGCGCTTGATGCAACCTTGATCGAGCTGTGTGTCTCGCTCTTCCCCTGGGCTCGGTATGTAGGGACGGTTGGCGCGATCAAGCTGCACACTCTGCTCGATCTCCGCGGCCCAATTCCCTCGGTGATCCGCATAACAGAAGGTCGCGTGAATGAGAATATCATGCTTACCGAACTGGTACCCGAAGCAGGTTCGATCTACATCATGGACCGCGGCTATGTCGACTTCGCGCAGCTATATCGGTTCACTGAGGCCGGCGCGTTCTTCGTCATTCGGGCGAAGAAAAACCTCCTTGCCAAGCGCATCTACTCACACTCGATCGATCCCACCACTGGTCTGCGCAGCGATCACACGGTGCGTCTGACGGGATACCTCAGCCGCGTCGGATACCCCATTCATCTACGTCGCGTCCGATTCTACGACGACGAGAATGGCCGATCTCTCGTTTTTCTGACAAACGCTTTCAACCTTCCCGCGCTAACTGTTCCCGCTCTATACAAACGTCGCTGGCAAATTGAATTGTTCTTCAAGTGGATCAAGCAGCACCTGCGCATAAAGGCCTTTTATGGCATATCGGAAAACGCGGTGCATACTCAGATCTGGACCGCCATCAGCGCCTACGTCCTTGTCGCGATCGTCCGGAAACGCCTTGGAAGCGAGCTGCCGCTTTACACAATTCTACAGATACTAAGCGTGTCGCTCTTCGAGAAAGTCGAGCTAAATCAACTACTTACGACTTTCGACACCTCTGAACTCGCGAACGACGACGCTAACCAGTTGCCAATCTTCACGTTATGACCGGACACTACTGGGTTAAACCGGTTAAACCCTGAACAAAAAAGCCGGCGAACTCGAATAGGGCGCGTGCGTCGCCCGCAGCGCCACGCCGTCCTTCAAGCCCTATCCGCGCCAGTTATCCGCGCAGTTATTCGCCAGATCCGCTTCCCCCTGGGTTTCCCGTTTTTCCCTGAACCCGTTAGCGCCCTTCATGACACATGCCTATACTTTTGGCATGCCCAGACACGCACTCCCGCTGATCACAGTTTTCGTAATCGCGGCTGCCTGTGAACAGCAGACGCCGAAGGCTGCCCAACAGTCGGTAGCAACGGTCCAATCCGCACCAAAGAAAGCACCGTTCCGGATCCCCCAGGAATCTGAGATCAAGGACAGCACCGTCCTCGCATCAGTTCGCCGGGGTCGCGCGCTGATCAACCACACCGCCGACAGTCTCCCGAACAACGTGCGCGCGTCGCTCACCTGCGCGAACTGCCACACCAATGCCGGCACCGATCGCGACGCAATGCCGCTGGTCGGAGCCTATGCGCGATTCCCGCAGTTTCGAGCGCGCAGCGCGCGCGTCGACCGACTCGAGGATCGCCTCAACGACTGCTTCGAGAGAAGCATGAACGGCCGCGCGCTCGACTGGGACGGAGCCGATATGCGCGACATGGTCGCCTACCTCGCGTTCCTTTCGACAGGGTTCCCCGTCGGCGTTGAAATGGAAGGCCAGAGCGTTCCGGCACTCGATCCGCTGGAGGGCGACTCGACGCGCGGCCGGGTCGTCTTCGAAAGCAACTGCATAGCCTGCCATGGTCCCGACGGCAATGGAACCGTCGCGGGTCCCCCTTTGTGGGGACCACGCTCGTACAACGTCGGCGCCGGAATGGCACGCATCAACACCGCCGCGCGTTTCATTCACAAGCTGATGCCCCGCGACCGCCCCGGCTCACTCACGCCGCAGCAGGCGTTCGACGTAGCCACGTTCATCAATACCCGCCCGCGGCCTGACTTCGCCGACAAGGAGAAAGATTGGCCAAAGGGAGGCGAGCCACCCGACGTCGCTTACGAAACGCTCCACGCGAGGGCCCGCCGGTTACCTTGAGTTGATGGGGCCCTTGCCTGAAAATGCGCTACCGGAGCTGACTGGCGATGAGCTGCGCCGCTACGGCCGCCACCTCGTTCTCGAACAGGTCGGAGTTGAAGGCCAGCGCCGGATCAAGAACGCAAGGATTCTCCTCGTCGGAGCCGGCGGACTCGGCTCCCCCGCGGGGCTCTACCTCGCCGCGGCGGGAGTTGGTACCATCGGTCTCGTCGACTTCGATGTCGTCGACATCACAAATCTGCAACGGCAGGTAATCCACGGAACGAGCGACGTCGGACGCCCGAAACTCGACTCGGCATCCGACCGCATACGCGAGATCAATCCACACGTTCACGTCGAGCAGTTCGACACCGCGTTGACGTCGAACAATGCGCTGGGCATCGCGAAGGATTTCGATGTCATCGTCGACGGCACCGACAACTTCCCCACCCGCTACCTCGTCAACGACACCTGCGTCCTTCTTGGAAAACCGAATGCGTTCGGGAGCGTTCTTCGCTTCGAGGGGCAAGCATCTGTATTTGCGACCGAGACAGGTCCGTGTTATCGGTGCCTCTTCCGGGAGCCGCCGCCGCCGGGGCTCGTGCCAACCTGTGCTGAAGGCGGCGTGCTTGGAGTGTTGCCGGGACTCATCGGAACGATCCAGGCCACTGAGACGATCAAGCTGATACTCGGCGCAGGGGTCTCACTTGCCGGGCGACTGCTGCTGATCGATGCACTGACGATGGAGTTCAGGACGATCAGAATCCGCCGTGATCCCGAGTGCCCCGCATGTGGTACCCGAGAGATCAGGGAGCTCATCGACTACGAAGCGTTCTGCGGCGTGAACGCCGCGCAACACGCCGGCGAAGGGATCAGCGACGTCACTCCGCGCGAGCTCGCTGAAAAACTCGCCCGCCATGATGACCTTCAGTTGATCGATGTCCGCGAACAATGGGAACACGACATCGCAAGTATTCCGGGCGCGCGCCTGATTCCGCTCGGAACCCTTGGCGGTGCGATCGATTCGATCGATCAGACGCGTCCGGTAGTCATCTACTGTAAGTCAGGAGCGAGGAGCCTCAAGGCCGCGGAGGATCTGGCGGGCCGCGGGTTCGAGCGTGTCGCGAATCTCAGCGGGGGAATTCTCCGCTGGAGCGAAGACGTGGACCCAAGCGTTGTCCGCTACTGAGCGTTCCGCTTTCCGTCCGTGAAAAATTCCTTGATGCAGGCCGTGACGACTTTTGACAGAAGCGCGTCCCGCTCCGAGGTCGTGTTCAGCTTGGAAATCTCATCTGACATGTAACACGCGTTCTTGACCGCGACGACCAGCTGCTCCGGCGACCATCCTTCTTCTCTTGCGGCAGTACAAAGCTCCGTGACTACAGCGCGCGCGTCGGGCGGCAAGCCGGACCGCAAACGCCAGCTTGGCAAACCCGACCTGAGACGGTCGAGGGCTGCCGCAATTGCCACGGGTAGCTGCTGGCTCTCAGTGGAAATGGGATGTCCTTTCGTGGGGAGAGATGCGTCACAAGTGCAACCGGTTCATTTGCTGCGTCAACAATTGGCAGCCATCAGTGAAGACGGCCGCCGTCAGCTCCCTATATAGGGACGACAGAGGATCTTCGCAATCGTATGTTTTTTGGGAGACAGTCAATGCACGTATACTTCCCAACGCCCGGGCGTCCCGGGGTTGAACAAGCTCTGTAGGATCAATAGCTTGCGTCACCTCTAGGAGGGATGGCCGAGAGGCTGAAGGCACCGGTTTGCTAAACCGGCATACCTGGAAACGGGTATCGAGGGTTCGAATCCCTCTCTCTCCGTTCTTACGCGGGTCCGCTCAACATGGCGGACCCGTTTTTTCTACCGGCAGCAACAGTTACTCCATATGACCGAACCGACCCGCCGTCCCAGACTTCGCTTCGCGCCATCACCGACCGGATATCTCCACGTCGGCGGCGCACGCACCGCGCTTTTCAACTGGCTCTACGCGAAGCGTTACAATGGCGATTTCCTGCTCCGCATCGAGGACACTGACAAGGCACGCAGCACCGACGAAAGCACGCGCGCGATCTTCGAGGGAATGGAGTGGCTCGGACTGCTTTGGGACGAAGAGGTCGTCTACCAGGGTGCGAACCTCGAGCGTCATCAGCGCGACGCGCAGACAATGCTTGATGGCGGGACCGCATACCGCTGCTTCTGCACGGCAGAGGAGCTCGACCAGCGCCGCAAGGATGCGGAGTTACGAAAGGAGAGCTTCAAGTACGACAGGCGGTGCGACAGGCTACCGCAGGAGGAAATCGAAACGCGCGTGGCATCCGGTGAGCCGTTCGTTATTCGTTTCCGCATTCCCGAGGGCTCGACGGAGTGGAACGACCTCGTCCACGAGTCGATCACCTTCCCGAACAAGGACCTCGAGGATTTCGTGATCCTGCGGTCGAACGGTACGCCGATTTACAATCTCGCTGTCGTATCTGACGATATCGCGATGGATATCACGGTAGTGATGCGCGGGGATGACCACATCTCCAACACACCAAAGCAGATCCTGCTCTACCGCGCGCTTGGCAAGGAGCTGCCGGTCTTCGCGCACCTCCCGATGATCCACGGCATGGACGGCAAGAAACTGAGCAAGCGCCACGGTGCCACCGCGGTGGGAGACTATCAGCATCTCGGCCTCCTCCCTGGCGCGATGCTCAACTTCCTGGCGCTCCTCGGCTGGTCGCCGGGTGGCGACCGCGAGGTGATGACGCTGGATGAAATGGTGTCGCTGTTCTCACCGGACGGACTTCAGAGAAAGGCCGCGATCTTCGATCCGAAAAAGCTCGAGTGGATGAACGGGCAGCACCTGTCGCTGATTCCGCTCGCGGAACTCGAGCCAATCGTTACGCCCGCCCTTCTTGCTGCCGGACTGACTGCGGAGTCCGACATCGCTTCGAGGCGTGACTGGTACATGTCTCTTCTCGATTTGCTTCGCGTTCGCGCCAGAACCATCGACGACATCGTGAGGCAGGCGGGCCCGTATTTCCTCGACGCGATCGAATACGACCCCGAGGCGACTGCGAAAAGCTGGAAGGATGCCGCGGTCACGCGAGACATCCTCGACGCGACCGCCGAGTCGCTGGAGTCTGCCCCCGGGTGGACCCTCGAAGGGCTCGAGTCTTCACTGCGCACCCTGGCGGAGACAAAAGGCATAACCGCAGGCAAGATATTCCAGCCGCTGCGCGTGGCCCTCACGGGTCTCTCCGTAAGCCCTGGCATCTTCGAGGTGCTCGTGATGCAGGGCCGGGAGCTCTCGCTGCGCCGCATCCGGGCCGCAGTCGAGACGGTAGGAAAGAGCGAGTAGTCATCATTCGTGTTGACGCATTCGCAAACAGCCTACACATTTACGTTACAAACAGGGGCGGTCCAACGCCGTCCTGATCCCCGGTGGAGTACCAATGCCTGAGGCGCTGACCCCCCTCGAGGGTTCGGTTTACAACTACCTGCTCGACTTCACTGCTGAGCATACGTATCAGCCGAGCATCCGTGATATCGGCAAGCAGTTTCAGATCAAGTCGACGAAGACTGTGTCTGACCTGCTGCAATCGCTTGCCCGCAAAGGCTATATCGAGCGTGATCCTGCAAGATCGCGCGGTGTCCGGCTGCTTGGGTTTACCGGCGGGTCGAAAACCAAGCCCGTCCCTTACTATGGTAAGATCCACGCGGGTGAACCGTCGCTGCTTCCGGAAAATCGCGAAGGTTTCATCACTATGGACCGGCGATTCATTCCGGCAGACGAGGTTTATTTTCTGAAGGTAAAGGGCGACAGCATGATCGGTCGCGCAATTTCAGATGGCGACTTCGTCATGGTGAATCCAACCGCAAAGCCGAAAGAGAACGACATCGTCGCCGCACGGCTTGGTGAAGAGGCGACAGTCAAGACACTCACGAGGAATAACGGAAAGATCGTGTTGACACCGGCGAATCCCGCTGATCGCGAGATCGAGGTCAAGCCGGGCGACGATTTCGGAATACTTGGAGTTGTCTGCGGCGTCTTCCGTCCCTTCGTGACGATGGAAGCGATGACCGCTGACCTGTCACGCCGCTAGCGCTGAGCGCCTGAGGGCGCCGCGGATTCTTCATCCTGCGGCGCTTTCCCATCTGACTTTGCGGCGCGCTCGCGCTCCTTTCGCTCGCGGATGCTCTTCACCGCCTTCTTGAAGTCGGCTTCGTTCATCCCGCGCTGAGCGTTCCAGAAAATGTCAGCGCGCAGCTGGTTCTGCATCTTATTGCGGTCGTAGCTCGTCGGGTTTGCCTGCTGGTTTATCGGAAGGAGAGCCAGCACCGCTGTCGGAATTGAAATTTTGCCGAGCCTGATGTACTGCGGGTCGATTCCATACTTGCGTCCGCCCTTCTCGAACGTCCAGTCACCCGGCTTACGCTGGCCTGACGCAACGGCGATAGAGTCGTTGAACGGCGCGATGATGGAGACGATCGCGCTGTCGAGTTTTTCCTTCGCGCTCTTCGGCGCTGAAACAATGTCGCCGGTCGGCGCCCACACCCGTGGGCCGGTGTAGATAGGGCGAATCCCGCGCGCGGGCCCGCCGGTTCCGATGAGTGGGCCGCTGCCCGTCTCCTCGAACCCTCGCGTTTCTGCTGCCGTCGCAGGTGGAGCAACACTTGTCGGCACTTCTGTCGGGGCGACCACCCGGGCGGGCGGATTTTCGGAGAGTGGCCTGTTGTCGCCACCACTCCTCCCGGCAACGGCAGGACCCGGCGCCTGCGGGAGGCGAAGGAAGCCAATGCGCTGCGGAGTGATTTCCCTTGACGGCGCGCGTCCGAAAATACGCGACATCGTCGACGGAGAAATGAGCATAGGCGCAACGGCCAGCGCGAACACGGCGTGAATCGCAATTGAGATTGCAAGGGGCCGCGAGGGCCTGCGTGGTCCCTTGCTCTCGACCGGCGTGCGCGATCCGCGAAGCGTCTGCATCTAATTCTGCTTGCGAAAAACTGTCAGGCGCCGACGCTCAGGCGCGTCAGTGCGCGCCCCGCTCGACGCGCAGCTTCGCGCAGTCGTTCCGGCGACGTGATGAAAGAGACGCGAAAGAAGCCTTCCCCGCCCTGGCCGAACGATGATCCCGGCAGAACAATCACTCCCTCCTCCTCCATCAGAAAATCAGCGAACTCCGCGCTCGTGATGTGTTCGGAAAGCGGGATCCACAGATACATCGTTGCCTTCGGCGATTCGCAGTCGAACCCATTCTCGCGAAAGGCCTCTACCGCAGCGTCCCGCCTTTCCTTGAAAACGGCAATGTTTCGCGGAACGAATTCCGCCGATCCATCCAGCGCGGCAGCAGCAGCCGCCTGTACAGCCATGAAGGCCCCGGTATCGACAAACAACTTTACCCTGGCAAGCGGCGCGACGAGCTCCTTTGCGCCGACCGCCCATCCGCAGCGCCAGCCGGTCATGTTGTATGTCTTTGACATCGAGTGAAATTCGATGGCAACATCGCGAGCGCCTTCCACCTCGAAAATGCTCGGAGGCACGTAACCGTCGAATGCCATCTCCGAATACGCATTGTCATACACCAGCAGGATGTCGAGTTCCCGGCAACGCTTCACCACTTTCTCCAGATAATCGCGCGGCGCCACCCTGGCTGTCGGATTGTTCGGATAATTGAGGTAGAGCACCTTCGCGCGCTTCAGGATGCCGGCAGGGATATCGTCGAGGTCGACGAGAAAATCGTTCTCCGGCCGCAGCGCATAACGGTACGGCTCGCCATGCGCGAGCTGCGATCCGCCTGTATACGCGAGATAACCCGGCTCCGGAATGATCGCGACATCCCCTTCCTCGACGTAGGCAAGGGCAAGATGCGAGATGCCTTCCTTGGATCCGATTAGCGGCACGATCTCGGAGAACGGATCGAAGTCGAGATCGAACCGCCGTTTCATGAAACGTGAAACGGCTTCGCGGTACTCGACGAGCCCGAGTCCGAACCCGTAGCGGCTCATCAGAGGATTGCGCGCCGCTGCAGCCAGTCTCTCAACGGCAACTTCCGGTGGAGCGAGATCGGCATCGCCAGCGCCGAGGTCGATGACATCGACGCCGCGTGCGATGAGCTGCCGCTTCTTCTCCGGATATTTCCCGAGCGCATACTCGGGAAGGTCGAGCATGCGCTTCGCCGGTCGTGGCATCAGCGGCCGCTCTTCACCGGATTGCTGATCCTGCTCAGTCCTTCGATCTCGACTTCGACGACATCGCCATCGTTTAACGGCGCTACGCCAGACGGTGTTCCTGTGGCGAGAATGTCACCGGGCTCCAGCGTCATTACGTGGGAGACATATGACATCAGCATCGGAATCGAAAAAACCATTTCGTTGACGGACCCGCGTTGCCGCTCCTCGCCGTTGACGCGGGTCACCACTGTCATCGACGAAAGGTCGTGCGGGGGAGACGCAACATTGCCGACTGGGCAGAATGAATCGAATCCCTTCGCCCGCGTCCACTGACTGTCGGATCGTTGCAGATCGCGCGCTGTGACGTCGTTCAGTGCAACAATTCCGCGGATGGCGCGGAGGGCATCCGCCTCGCTCGCCCTGGTGAGCCTGGCGCCGATTACGATGCCGATCTCGCCCTCGAACTCCACCCGCGCTGATTGCGGCGGCAGGATGATCGCCTCGCCTTCAGCAATGATGCTCGTCGAAGGTTTAAGGAAGAAGAGCGGCTCCTTCGGCACTTCGTTTCCCAGCTCCTTTGCATGCTCGCGATAGTTGCGGCCGATGCAGACGATCTTGCCGGGTTTGTCGAGGCGATGGCGCCCGAAATCAGGAATGTTCGCTCCGCCTGTAAGCGGATCGTCGAATTGCAAGTCTGACAAGTGAAGTCACCTCATTGAGACACTGCGTAGAACCTTATGAGTTGCCGGGCTGTGTCATCCCAATTTACAAGAATCCGGCGCGCTGGCGGCAAAGCGTCGAGTAATGTCTTCCCGTACGCCTTCGTTACAACTCGCGGATCGGCGATGATGATCGCTCCACGGTCGGTTTTCGACCTGATTAGCCGGCCGAACCCCTGCTTCAGGCGCAGGGCGGCGTGCGGGACCATGTACTCGCCAAAGGCGTCACCGCCGCGCTCCTGAATCGCCTCGCAGTGAGCAGCCGTGAGAGGTTCGCTCGGAACGCGAAATGGAAGCTTCGCGATGAGCAAACCTCTCAAGGCGTGGCCTGCAACATCGACCCCCTCCCAGTAGGACGAAGTTCCGATCAGCACCGCGCGTTCCGATTCGCGAAATCGCGTGAGCAGGTTGTCGCGCGAGTCCTCGCCGTGCACGAGAATCGGCCGGTCAGCTCCCATGCCGAGGCCGCGCAGCTCGATCGCGGCCTGCCGCACGTCGCGATGGCTCGTGAACAATGCGAATATCCCGCCGTCAGACGCTGCGGTGAATTCCACGATCATTCGTATCACTGCGCGGAAGTGCCCAGCGGGATCGATGTTCGGGGCCGGCGTGTCCGCGGGCACCGCGAGTATCGCCTGGTTAGCGAAATCGAAGGGCGACGGAAAAGACTCAGTGACTGGTGGAATCCCCAGCTGGTCGATTCCAAGCCGGCTGGCCAGAAAATCGAATCGCGCGTTGGTGGACAGTGTCGCGCTCGTAACGATCGTCGTGCGCAACCGGTCGAAGAGATCGTCGCGGAGGATGGGGGCAAGATCGAGCGGCACCCACGTGACGCCGACATTCGAGTCTTTGCCGCGTGTCTCCACCCAGCGCACACGCTGGTGCGCGTCAGTCCCCGGCGCGAGCGCGCCGTACAGAGCCTCCGCAATGCCTTCGAGACGGCGGCCCGCGCCGCGCAGCTCGCTGACCAGCGCCGACAGCGCTTCGTCACGCACTGCCTCCGCTTCGAGACGCTCCCGTATGAGCCCGATGCTGTCAGTCAGCAGTGCGGTCTCACGAATCAGATCGTCGAGAGCGCTGCCAAGCCCGGCGCGCCAGATCGGGTGCGACTCGAATTCGTCAGTGAGTCGAACGACAGGCTGCCCACTCTCTTTCAGAAAGCCGTCGAGCAGGTCGAAGACCACGCCACCCTTGTCGCGCGCCGCGTCGACCGCCGGCAGAACCCGGTCGTGCAGCATGTCAAGACTCGCTGCGTTGAACATCTCATCGCGATTGATTCGCAGGCGCTCTTCGAGAGCGGCCAGGAGCCCGCGCCCCCCTCGTCGCGAGGACTGCGTGCGTGCCAGTCGCGACAGCATCCTCTGCAATCCGCGTCGCGTTGCACTGGCACCCAGATGCGCTGCTGCTGCATCCTCGAGATGATGACCTTCATCTATGACCAGCCGCGTGTACGGAGGAATGACCGCGGCATCGTCCCAGTTCTTCGCGATCCTGCGCACAGCAATGTCCGACATCAGGAGGTGATGATTTACCACCACCACGTTCGCCTGCGCCGCCTCCCGTCTCGCCTTGAAGAGAAAACATCGCTCGAAATGCGGACACGAAGAGCGCGTGCACAGGTCGGGCTCCGCCGCCACTTCGTCCCACACTTCGGTTGCCAGCGGATACGGGAGGTCGCTGACAGAGCCGTCAGTTGTCTTCCGCGCCCAGTCGGCGACCATGTCGAAGCCAGCGGTGTTGTCGTCGAGGAGCGACGGCCCAATCAGCTTCGCCTGTTCCAGTCGCAACAGGCAGAGGTAGTTACGCCAGCCCTTGAGCAGCGCGAACTTCACCTCCTGCTCACCTTCGAGAGCCGATGCAAGAAAAGGAAGATCCTTCCTCACAAGCTGCTCCTGAAGGTTGATCGTGTTTGTCGATACAACCGTTCGCTCGCCAGTTCGGGCTGACCACCGCAGGGCCGGCATGAGGTAGCCAAGCGATTTGCCAACGCCGGTTCCCGCTTCGATGAGGCCGACGCCAGTGTCGTTGTAGAGAGTAGTAATCGTGCGAGCCATATCGCGCTGCGCGGGCCGGTCCTCATACTGGCGCATCGCCCTCGCGACCGGCCCGGATGGACCGAGATCGTCAGCTACACTTTCGGGATCGAGTTGATCGGTGTCCGCGGCTACCGCAGGAAAGTCGATCATTCCTCGTGCGCGAGACGGTACGCGAGATTTTTTCCCGCGCCCATTTCGCTTGTCAGACGCTCGACGATGTCCCGTGCACTGAAGCCGTCGGCTTTCATCGCCTGGGCTGCGTCGCGCAGCGCATCTTCCGAAAGTTTTTCCTGCACGGCTGCACCGATGAGAATTACTACTTCGCCTTTCACGGTTCGCTCGGCAAACTGTGCGGCAAGCTCGCTCACCGTCCCGCGCGCAAACTCCTCGAATTTCTTTGTCAACTCGCGCGCGACTACTGCCTGCCTGCTTCCAGCGCCTGCATCCGAGAGCTCCCTGAGCGTCGCGGCCGTGCGCATGGGCGATTCGTAGATGATGCCGGAATGTTCGAGCCTCATTATCTCCGCCAGCTTCTGAAGCCGCTCCTTCCCCCGCCTCGGCAGAAAACCGAAAAACGTGAACTGGTCGCCCGCAATTCCGGACGCGACGAGCGCCGCGAGGAGCGCTGACGCTCCAGGTATCGGAACCACAGTAATGCCGGCGTTTATCGAAGCGGTAACGAGTCGCGCGCCGGGATCGGAGAGAAGTGGCGTGCCTGCGTCGGTGATGAGAGCGATCGATTCACCGTCCAGCAGGCGCCGGACGAGTCGCGGGGTTTCGCGGGCTTCGTTGTGCTCGTGGTAGGGCGAGCTGCGCGTTGTGATGTGGTAATGATCGAGCAGCCTGCGCGAGTGGCGCGTGTCCTCGGCGACAACGAGGGACACCGACCCAAGGACTTCGACTGCCCGGTATGACATGTCTCCCAGGTTGCCGATTGGAGTACTGACGATCAAGAGGGACCCCGGCGAGCCGGACGTTGTCACGAGCTCTGCCGGGGCCATCTTTCTACGCCTGGTCTTTGACCCGTCGCGTCAGGCGGCGTGCAGCTTGAACTTGGATTCCAGCTCTGACTTCGGTACCGCGCCAATGACCTGGTCGACAAGTTTTCCGTCCTTGAAGAACAGGATTGCGGGAATCGAGCGAACCTGAAAGCGGGTTGGTGTGCGAATGTTCGTATCGACGTCGAGCTTGGCGACTTTGGCCCTGCCGGCGTATTCGATCGAAAGCTGATCAAGCAACGGCGCAATCGTCCGGCATGGGCCGCACCACGTGGCCCAGAAATCAACAACGGCCAGACCCTCGTGCTTTTCGATTTCCGCCTCGAAATCGCTGTCAGTCACTTCGACCGCATTCGACATTAAGCTCCCTCTTCGCCAGGATACCCCGGCATGGTCGCAGGATTATTATTGATTCCCTTTCCGAACTGAAATCTAATGCAAGAAAGAGCCCCGAAAGGAACCAGGATTGCGCACGTTGGCATCGCCCTCGAATCGATCGCGCCAGAGCTTGCGTTCTTTCGTGAGATACTCGGAATGGAAGAGGTAGACGTGTCCGATTCCGATGGCGCGCAGATCAAAGCATTCGCCGCGGGTGAGAGCCTCGTCGAGCTACTGGAACCGGATGGGCCGGACACGCCTGTCGGTCGCTTCGTTGCCAGGCGCGGGCCTGGCATTCATCATATCTGCTTCGCGGTCGACGACCTCGACGCGATGCTCGAACGGTGCCGCGCTCGGGGAATGCGACTGATCGACGAGACGCCACGGATTGGGGCAGAAGGCACGCGCATCGCATTCCTCCATCCGAAGTCAACCGGAGGAATACTCATCGAGCTCACGGAGCACGGACCGCGGACTGCGGACTGAGCAGTCCGCAATCAGGTTCGACAGAAATCTCTGACTGCAGCTATTTCCATGTTGTCCACGTAGAAGCGCCCGCCCGGCCCCGCGATCGTATAGAAGCTTGGCGTCCTGACGTTGGTCCCGCGTGTCACTTCCGCAACGACAATCCGGTGTCCGGCGTCTCCCGGCAGGTCGCGAAGAATGCGAAATTTGTCGTGATTGAAATAGCACTGAAGAATCACGAGGCGCTTCTCGAGCTCGTCGCGGTCCATGTTGTCGCGAGCCGGGCCGCGGTTCGTTCCAAAGATGACAGACATCGCCTGAATGTCCTGCGCGCGAACGGCCGTGAGGAACGCCTCGACGGCAGTGCGCGGAGAAGCGCCGCCAGTAACGTTCGAGTTCACTGGGGACGGCGCGGGCGCAGGAGCCGGGGTCGCACCTACGGGGCCGGTGCTCGTCGTCGTCGTCGTTGCAGCACGCGAGCAGGCAGTGAACAGCAGAAGGGCGATCAGAATCTTTTTCACGCGGTACTCCACGAAAGTTGGTGCCAAACTACAGGGCGGTGAAAATGGCAGCAAGATATCAGCGCCTCTATGTGAACATAGATCATGTAGCAACGCTGAGACAGGCAAGACGCGGTATCGAGCCGAGCCCGGTTGATGCAGCTGCAATCTGCGAGGCCGCGGGCGCTGATGGAATAACTGCGCACCTGCGGGAAGACCGTCGACACGTACAGGACGCTGACGTGGAGGCGCTCGCAACTTCAGTGACCACATATTTCAATCTCGAGGCCGCATGTGCCGACGAGATGATCGACATCGCGATCAGGCTGCAGCCACCCCAGGTCACACTCGTTCCCGAACGACGCGAAGAAATCACCACCGAAGGCGGCCTCGACATCGCCGGCGAGAGGGAGCGCGTCGCCCGCGCGATCGACCGGCTTCGCGATGCCGGAATCCGCGTGAGCCTGTTCATCGATCCGACGATGGAGGCCGTTGCTCTTTCAAAACATCTCGGCGCCGACGCGGTGGAGCTGCACACCGGGGTGTACGCACACCATTCCGGCCAGCCGCAGCCGCTCGATGCTTTGAGAAGTGCCGCACGAGAGGGCGCGCGGCTCGGAATCGCAGTACACGCAGGGCATGGCCTGAGAGTCGACAACGTCGGGCCCGTTGCTGCGATTGAAGAGATCGAGGAGCTCAACATCGGCCACTCGATCGTCAGCCGCGCGATTATTGTCGGCCTCGACGAAGCCGTCAGGGAAATTAGGCGCGCAATGGACGCAGCGCGGCGATCAGCCGAGATTTGATGAGATGACAAACGAGCTTCCGCCGATCTCCGCGCTTTTCTTCGATGACCCCGGGCCACACGTAGTGCGTGCAGGATTTGCCACTGCCGCAGGGCGCCCGAAGTACACACCGGCGCGCGGGCAGGAACTTCACGCGCTGATCAACACCAGTATCGCGCAGCTTGGGGCAGTCTCGGGAGAAGGGCGAAGAAAAACTCCTGTGCCGCTGCCGCCTCCGGTGCCGATAGATACGCTCGTTTACAAGGGCCGCGCTGCGCTCGACAGGGCACTCGAGGTCCGCCAGGAGATCGTCGCCAGCGGAAGAAATCCGGACAGCGGCGT
>JAYUWU010000191.1:0-3347 GCA_043753365.1 Gemmatimonadaceae bacterium
TTCCAGATCAAGGACCGCATTTTCGTCGACCTCCCCCGCGTCTCGATCGGACAGCCTGGCGAGGTTCTTCTCGCCTACCGGCTTGGTCCAGTCATCGGAGATGACGTTCAGGTCGTAATCCCGACAGCGCTTCTGCGCGTTGAATCAACGAAGCCGGGTGAGCCTGCGCTTGCACGGGTAGTACGTCAGTTCAGCGAGATCCTGCTGGACCAGCGTGTGATGTCACTCGAGACACTCCAGCCGTCAGTCGGCCGGCCCGTTCAAGTTCAGTCTGGCCCGACGGAGAAGGTGATCTACGTCGAGAATGATCCCGTACTTCCGTCGCTTCAGAGCTACATCATCCTGACTTCGCGCGCCAACAGCGGCGTGCGGGTTGGGGACCAGTTCACCCTGATGGACAACACCATCGATCCGCGTTATCCCGCACCAGCAGTTCCGGCCGCAGTGGCAGAGGTTGTTCGCGTGACACCATATGGCGTCACTGCGATCATCGTCGATCACGAACAGCCACGCATTTTTGCGGGGATGACCGCAGTCCTCAGTGCGCGCGCACCGTGACCTGAACTGCATGCGGATCCAGGACTAACAGCAATCGACGATCGACGACTTATTGAGAACTGCGAACTAAACCAGGACACCGTATCCCGAATTTGTCCTTGATCCTCAATAAGTCGTCGATCGTCGATTGTAGTTAGTCCTGGATTCGCGAAGTCTTCGCTCCGGAATCCTCAAGGATAGCCAAGCGAAAAAGGGGTGTCTCCAGGCCCCTTTCGCCTTAGATTACGCCGATCATGACAGTGATCGCTCCTTCCTCCTCGCGTCGCGCTCTCGTCACCGGTGGCGCAGGGTTTATCGGCTCTCACGTTGCCGACCTTTTCATCGCCGAAGGTTTCGCCGTTGAGATCATCGATGATCTCTCCAGCGGCAACTCCCGCAACGTCCCCGAGAATGCGCTGCTCCACAAAGTGAGCGTTACCTCGGACGAAGCCGCAAGCATCATAAAAGAAGGGAACTTCGACGTAGTGGTCCACCTCGCCGCGCAGATCGACGTAAGGAAGAGTGTTGCTGACCCGATCTTCGACGCGAACACAAATATCATCGGAACTCTCAACATCCTCGAGGCGATCCGCTCGAGCGGCAGGAGGACGCGAATAGCGTTCACGTCGACCGGCGGCGCCATATATGGCGACTTCAGCACCCCGCCGAACGTCGAGGACTTTCCGAAAGACCCGGAATCTCCTTACGCGATCTCCAAGCTTGCTGCGGAGTATTACCTCGCATACTTCGGACGCCTTCATGACGTCGAGCATGTCTCGCTGCGCTTCGGCAACGTGTACGGACCTCGTCAGGATCCGCATGGCGAAGCCGGGGTCGTCGCGATCTTCTGCACTCGCATTCTCGAGGGAAAGTCACTGACGATATTTGGCGACGGTCTCCAGACACGCGATTACGTCTACGTTGGGGATGTCGCGCGCGCCGTGTTCCTCGGCGCAACCCAGGACCTGCCCGCGGTCGGACGAGTCGATGCACGCGCATTCAACGTCGGCACCGGCGTTGGTACCTCCGTTGTCGATCTTGCTTCCCTCCTTCAGGAAGCCGCGAGCAGCAGCTCAGAGATCGTCTTTGAGCCGAGAAGGCCGGGGGAGCAGCAGGAAAGTTTTCTCGACGCGTCCAAGGCGAAAAAGGTCCTCGGATGGGAACCCCAGGTCACGCTGGCCGAGGGTCTTGCAGAGACTTTCGCGTGGGCTGAGCTGAATGGAGCCGCGCAGCGAGCGTGATCAATCAAATGATGCTGCAAATCGGATCGGCGATCCCGACATCGCCGATGGAGCTCGTTGCAATGTCGAGCACGCCAACCAAGGTCGTGCTCCTGATCCTCGTGCTGTTGTCGCTTCTCAGCTGGGGCCTGATGGTCGCGAAGTGGCGCGAGTTCAAGCGCGCCGAAGACCGCGGGCGTGCTTTCATGTACGAGTTCGAGCGCGCGCACACCCTCGACGAAGCCGCCAAGCTCGCGAAGCATGCGCCTGACAGTCCACAGAAGGGTGTGCTTACGAGAGCGCTTCGTTTCATTAATGAGACGACACCGGCCCTTGCGGCAAGCGGCGACCGCCAGGCAAGACTCAGCGCATCGCAGGTCGAAGCACTTCGCCAGGTGCTCGACTCGGCCAGTGGGACAATGCGCGATGACCTTGGGAAGTTCGTCCCCTCGCTGGCTACGATTGGATCTGCCAGCCCGCTGATCGGGCTTCTCGGAACCGTGCTCGGGATAATCGAGGCGTTCATCGGAATTGCGACAAAGGGATCAGGCAACATCGCCGCTGTCGCGCCGGGTGTTGCCGAAGCGCTCATCGCTACCGCTGCGGCGCTCAGCGTGGCCATTCCTGCGGTGTTCGGCTACAACATCTTCGCGCACCGGCTCAATCGGTTCGACGGTGAGCTCGACACATTTGCTGCGGAGCTGATTGCGTTGATGGTTCGTGAGGGTCGTATCTAGGTGAGACGTCGTCGTCAGCGCATGGAGTTCAATGCGGAGATCAACGTCGTCAGCCTGATCGACGTCATGATGCTGCTGATGGTGATCTTCATGATCACCGCTCCGATGATGCAGGGCGGTGTCGACATCTCGCTGCCGCGGGCCGAAGCCAGACCGCTGGACCCGAAGAGCGGGCTCGTCGTGACGATCGACAAGTCAGGCGCAATTCATGTCGACGAAACTGTTTTGACGTTCAACGAGTTCCGCACGACGTTTGGCGCTCTGGCAGCCAACCGGGGCAGGGACGGAGTTTATCTTCGCGCTGATGCTGGCGTTCCCTACGGCTCAGTCGTGAAAGTGCTCGCGGTGATGCGGGCGAGTGGCACCGGCGACGTCGGACTCGTGGCCGAGCAGGAGGGGGAGCAGTAGCAGTGAAGCGCAGCGAGAACGCGCACCTGAAGGGACCGATGGTGGTGTCACTCGCGCTGCATCTCACGCTTGCTGCGCTCATCATCCTTGGGTTCCGCAAAGGTGATGTTCCTCCGCTTCCGCCGGTTTACAGGGTGAACATCGTCGCAGCACCCGCGGGACCACGCGCGATCGGTGAAGTTCAGCCCGAGCCCGCCGTGACACCACCTGTTGCACCGCCGGCGGCCGCACCGCCTCCGCCTCCCCCGTTGCCGGCAACGAGGTCCGCCGTTCCGACAGCGAAGGCCGCACCGCAGGTCCAGCAGAAGAAGGCGACGCCGACTGAAACGGTTCCCAGACAAGCGCCGAAAGCGGCGCCTCGAGCCGGCGGCGGGCCCATAGGTGGAAGAGGTACTGATGTTGCGACCGTTCAAACCGAAGGAATCGATTTCCCCTTCCCTGGGTA
>JAYUWU010000192.1:0-8675 GCA_043753365.1 Gemmatimonadaceae bacterium
GGGAAGTCACCGAGCAGATTCAGGATGCGATCCCGAGGCTGAAATTCGGCAAGCGGCCGCCGGAAGCGTAACTGCGTAACTGCGGGTCTTTAACGCGAAGAACGCTAAGGTATGCGCGAAGATTCGCGAAGTTGTTCGCTCAGCGTCATTGACCCTGGCTAGCCACATCTCAGGGAGAGCCCCCCCTTGTGGGTTTAACAACAAAAACCCGGCGCATACTGCTCTCCAGTGAGCGTTGCTGAGGCCCGTCCCTTCGCGAATCTTCGCGCATACCTTCGCGTTCTTCGCGTTAAAGATCCGCAGTTCCGCACTTTCTGCAATGACGCGCTGACGCAGTGACGCTGTACGCTTTGTTACGGCCTGAACTCAGACCAGTTGCCGCAGCACGTACGGCAGAATTCCACCGTGCCGGTAGTAGCTCATCTCCTCGGGCGTATCGATCCGCGACACCGCCTCGAACTCGAGCACCAGACCGTCGTCGCCGGCAGCCCGAACTGTCACTGACGCACGCGGCTTCATTTCGTCCGACATGCCGACGATGTCGAAAGTCTCGAAGCCGGTGAGCCCGAGAGTCTGGCGCGTCTGGCCGGAAACAAACTCGAGAGGAAGTACTCCCATTCCGACAAGATTCGAGCGGTGAATTCTCTCGAATGATTCGGCGATGACCGCGCGAACTCCGAGCAGCAACGTTCCCTTCGCGGCCCAGTCGCGCGACGATCCAGTTCCATACTCCTTGCCCGCGATGATCACCAGCGGAACACCCTGTCGCTGATACTCCATCGAAGCATCGTAGATCGGGAGTGCATCACCGCCGGGAGATACCGCAGTCCAGCCGCCTTCAGTGCCCGGTGCCAGCTCGTTGCGCAGGCGGATGTTGGCGAACGTTCCGCGCATCATCACCTCGTGATTACCGCGTCTCGCACCGTATGAGTTGAAGTCACTTGTGTTTACACCGTGCGAGATGAGCCACTTGCCGGCAGGGCTCGAAGCGGGAATCGATCCGGCCGGAGAGATGTGGTCAGTCGTGATCGAGTCGCCAAGCAACGCGAGGGCGCGTGCTTCCCTGATCGGCCGCACGCCAGGCGGCGTGAGGGTCATGCCATCGAAGAATGGCGGGTTCTTGACGTACGTCGAATCAGGGACCCAGTCGTAAAGTGCGCCCTCGGGAACCGGCAATCCTCTCCAGTTCTCGTCGCCGTCGAAGACGTTGGCGTACTGGTTCTTGAACATTTCCGCCTTCACCGAACGCAGGATCTCGTCTTCGACTTCCTTCGGTGCCGGCCAGATGTCACGGAGAAACACCGGCCCGTCGGTGCCAATACCGATTGGCTCAGTGTTGAAATCGATATCCATCTTGCCAGCCAGCGCATATGCCACGACGAGCGGCGGGGAGGCCAGGTAGTTGAACCGCGTGAGCGGGTTGATTCGCCCCTCGAAGTTGCGGTTTCCCGAAAGGACCGCAGCCGCGACGAGCTTGTTGCCTTCGATCGCATCGGCGATGGGCTGCGGCAGCGGGCCCGAATTCCCGATGCACGTCGTGCATCCGAAACCCACAATGTGGAAGCCGAGCGTCTCGAGCGAGTCCAGGACGCCGGCCGCGGTGAAATAGTCCTGAACTACCTTGGATCCGGGGGCGAGACTCGTCTTCACCCAGGGCTTTGTCGACAATCCCTTCGCCACTGCATTGCGCGCAAGCAACCCGGCCGCGAGCATCACGCTCGGGTTTGAAGTATTGGTGCAGCTCGTGATCGCCGCGATCACTACAGAGCCGTGCCGAAGCCCGAATGTCTCGCCGCGCATCGTCACCTTCACGGCGGAGTTTTCCCCCGCCTGCTCCTCATGCGTCATCGCTACCGCAGTCGGTGACAACTGCGGCGAAGCCGCGACAGACATCGCCTGTCGGGCAGCAGCGATTCCAGCGACCGTTCCCGTTTTATCAAGGTCGCTCTCGAGCGCATCGCGAAACATCTTCTTGGCGAGCTTGAGCGGAACGCGATCCTGCGGACGCTTCGGGCCTGCAATGCTTGGCTCGATCGACGCGAGGTCGAGCTCGAGGGTATCAGTGAAGACAGGATCGGGAGTCTCGTCGGTGCGGAAGAGACCCTGCGCCTTGGTGTATGCCTCGACAAGCTGAACCTGCTGCTCATCGCGGCCGGTAAAGCGCAAATACTTCACCGTCTCGGCATCGATCGGGAAGAAGCCCATCGTCGCTCCGTATTCCGGAGCCATGTTGCCGATGGTCGCCCGATCGGCAAGCGACAGCGACGAGAGTCCGGCGCCGTAGAACTCCACGAACTTTCCGACAACTTTTTTCTGTCGAAGCATCTGCGTAACCGTCAGCACGAGATCTGTCGCTGTCGCGCCAGGCGGAAGCTTTCCGTGGAGCTTGAAGCCTACAACTTCCGGGATCAGCATCGACACAGGCTGTCCAAGCATCGCCGCCTCGGCCTCGATTCCGCCGACGCCCCAGCCAAGTACGCCGAGGCCGTTGATCATCGTCGTATGCGAGTCGGTGCCGACGAGTGAGTCCGGATATGCAGTCGTCTCACCGTTTTCGGTGCGGGTGAAGACTGCCTGGGCGAGGTACTCGAGATTGATCTGGTGAACGATTCCGGTGTCGGGTGGCACGACGCGGAAATTCTCGAATGAATTCTGTCCCCAGCGGAGGAATGCGTAGCGCTCCTGATTCCGCTCGAACTCGAGATTTGCATTGATCAGGAACGCTGCGTCAGATCCATACTCGTCGACCTGGACCGAGTGGTCGATTACGAGGTCGACTGGCTGGAGCGGGTTGATCTTCGCCGGATCTCCTCCGAGCCGCGCAAGCGCGTCGCGCATTGCGGCTAGATCGACGACAGCGGGGACACCGGTGAAATCCTGGAGCAGAACCCGGGCAGTGCGGAACGCAATTTCCTTCTCGATTTTGCCTTTTACGTCCCAGTTGGCGAGCGACTCGATGTCCTCGCGCTTGACGAATTTTCCATCCTCGTTCCGAAGGAGATTCTCCAGGAGGATCTTGAGGCTGACGGGGAGGGAGGAGGCTTTGCCGCCCGAAATTGAATCGAGCGAATCGAGGCGGTAGATGGTGTATTCCCGCCCTCCGGCCTCGAGCGTTGACCGGCTTCCGAAAGAGTTCGGATGTGTCATTTTTGGCTTTCTCTGTAACTGGCCGCGAAGCCGCAGCCTGTTGTGCTCTGAGCCACTGCCGCGTCGTCGCGCGACCATCGGCAGGCTGGCCTAAATCTAAGGCATATAAGAAGCCGATGATTTAAGATTGTGGCCATGCTCGACATACAAGAATTCCGCGCGGCCGTGATGGATCACCCCGATCTTCCGCGGATTCCCACGCCGATGATCCTCCGCCGCGACGAGGTGGCGCACCTCCGCGTGCAGCGCGCTGTGTGGAGAGAACTGCGGGCAAACCCCGGCTCAATGGCTGTTACTGGCGCGTTCGCCGTGATCGAGATGGGCCAGCTCTACATTACGAACCAGCGAATTCTGCTCGACGGCGTCGCGACGGACCTGAGCATCGAGTACCCCGAGCTCGACGGCGTCTCAATCTCTGACGGGATGCTGCTGCTCCAGCGAATCGGCAAGCTCGATCCCTACCTCGAGCTCAACTCGCCCGCATGGCTCGAGGTCGTGCTTCTGCTCATCGAGCGCGCACGCCGGGGTGGCAGGCCGCTAAGGGAGTATCTTGACGCCCCAGTCGCTACTGGCAACGGTGGCGAGTCAGCTGGGTTTGCCTCCGCGACTGAACAGCAGCGAGCCGCTCCACCGGTTCCGATCCATGTTACGCCGCCCGCGCCTCCTCCAACGATTGAAGAGCTGCTCGCAAAACTCGAAAAGCTCGTCGGGCTCGAATCCGTCAAGAAAGAGATACGCACCCTCGTCAACGTCGCGCGAGTCCACGAGATGCGCCGCAAGGAAGGACTAAAGGTTCCCCCGTCGGGATACCACATGGTGTTCTCAGGCCCGCCGGGAACAGGGAAGACGACAATCGCCCGGCTCCTCGGCGCCATCTTCCATTCGCTCGGCCTCCTATCGAAAGGACATCTCACGGAAGTCGACCGCGCAGAACTCGTCGCGGGCTACGTCGGACAGACCGCCATCAAGACCGACAAGGTCGTGAAGGAATCGCTGGGTGGCGTCCTCTTCGTCGATGAGGCCTACAGCCTTTCACCTGACAACTCGGATCAGGATTTCGGGCGCGAAGCGATAGAAACGCTGCTCAAGCTGATGGAGGATCATCGCGAGGATCTCGTGGTCATCGTAGCTGGATATCGCGAGAGAATGGAATCGTTTCTCGAATCCAATCCGGGTCTTCGTTCTCGTTTCACCCGTTTTATCGACTTCCCCGATTACCTGCCGGAAGAGCTCTCGCTGATCTTCGTGCGGATGTCGGAGGAGGAAGGGTACACCCTTGCCGAAGGCGCGCTCGATGAAGTGAAAAACACTCTCAATCGGGAGTACGATGCGCGAACTGGCAACTTCGGCAACGCGAGACTCGTGCGTAACCTTTTCGAGAAATCGCTCACGTCGCAGGCAAACAGGCTTGTCGGCGGAACGCCGACTCGCGTGGAGCTCTGTACACTGACGGCATCGGATCTCGTCGGTGCTGAATCGTCAAGCTGACCCGGCGGTGCGAGCGGCCTAGGCTGTTTCGCGCCGCTCGGTTTCTTCCTCTTCGGTTTTCGCGTCGAGCGCCTCCTGCTGGTTGTCGTCGGCATCCTGCGGCCTGTCGTCCACACCTGCAGCGTTGATCGCATACGTCGGGCAGTGATGAACGAAGTCGCCGTCAGCCGGTGACCAGTTGACGACAGGTTTTCGCGCGAATGCTTTTCCCTTCGCGTCCATCTCCATGATCTCCGGGGCAAGTGCGACACAAATAGTGCATCCGATGCACTTCTCCTGGTCGACGGAAATCCCGATCTCGCGGCGCGGGAATATCCCGCTCACAGCGGTAATCGTATCGAGCTGATCGAGCACCTCGACCGCCGCCTTGTAGCCCGCATCTATCAGCTCGTCGGCATGACTGAAGCTGAACCACCCGATGTGTGTCACGCGCGGCCGTATCAGCAGCATCGGCGGTCCGCTCCACCGCTCGAGCGGATGCAGTTGAAGCGCATGCATCATCGTCGTCGCTGCGCGCATGTAGATCGCAGTGAATCCATGCCTCGCGATATTCTCGCGACGCACCAGATAGCTGCTGCCGGTATCCACTGCGATCACGACGTCCATTCCCTGCGACGCGACACTTGTCGGAAGATTGTCGACAACTCCGCCGTCGACGCACGCCCGGCCGCCAACATCTCCAGGAGGATAGAAACCGGGCAGAGCGCACGATGCGTACACCGCGTCGATAACGCTGACGTCGCGCAGCCCCGGCAGTCCCCATACGACCGGTGACCCGCGCTGCAGATCAACGGTGTTTACGAGGAGCCTCGTATCGAGCTCCTCGAACGTCACGTCGCGAAGCACCGATTCGCAAAGCTGGCGAAGCGGTGCGGCCTGGTAGACCGATGGAGCCTTCGTCCTCTCGAGCACCATCGCGATGCGGTTGAGTCTGAACAGATCCTTTCGCCTGAGTGAGCGCGCCCGCTCGGCCATCTCCTCGGTGTCCATGCCGCCCGCTTTCGCGGCGCAGATGAGCGACCCTATGCTCGTGCCGGCGAGCACCTCCGGGACGATGCCCCGTTCCTCGAGCGCCTGCAGCACACCGATGTGCGCGAACCCCTTGAGGCCGCCGCCACCGAGCACGAGCGCAATCTTCTTGTTGTTCTTCAAATTCTGCATCGCATGAGAAGATGGTGAAGAACTCTGCCCTTAGTAGCGGGCAGCCGGAAGGATATGTTCCGTTGTCGAGTCAACAATAAAAAATTTGAGGTCGAGGTGAAGTCCTTGAAAGACGACCTGCTCGCTTTTCGCGATGAGTTCCCCATCGTTGGAAAAACCAACTACCTGATCTCGAATTCGCTGGGACCAATGCCTCGGAGCGTCCCGGACCAGCTCGCCCAATATGCCGCCGAGTGGGGGGAGTACGGCGTGAAGGCATGGACGCGCGGGTGGTGGGAGAAGCCGGTCGACACCGGCAATGAGATCGCTCCCCTCATCAATGCGTTGCCGGGCACAGTGGTGATGCAGCCCAATGTGACCATCGCACAATCGGCTGTGGTCTCCGCGCTCGATTTCACCGCTCCCCGCGACACGATAGTGATGACGGAGCTCGACTTTCCGTCGGTCCGATACGGCGTCGAAGCGCTAGCTAAGAGATTCGGCGCGCGCGTGGTGGTCGTGAGGTCTGACGATGGCATCTCGATCGACCAGGCCCGCCTGCTCGATGCCATTGACGAGCGCACGCGACTGGTGGCGATCTCTCACGTGTTGTTCAAGTCAGCGTTTATAAACGATGCCACAGCGATCTGCGATCATGCTCATCGGATGGGCGCACTCGTTTCGCTCGACGCGTTTCATTCGGTGGGCATCATTCCCGTCGACGTCCAGGCGAGCGGAGTCGATTTTCTGACTGGCGGCGTATTGAAATGGCTTTGCGGCGGGCCCGGTGGGTGCTTCCTGTATGTAGCACCGGGCATACGCGACACGCTCGCCCCTGCAATCACTGGGTGGCAAGCACATGCTCGGCCGTTCGCCTTCGAGGAATCAATGGAGTATGCGGAGAGCCAGTTTCGCTGGCTGAACGGCACCCCGGTGATTCCTGCGTTGTACGCTGCCGCCGAGGGCCCCAGGATCCTGCGTCGCGCCGGAATTGCGGCGATCAGGGAAAAGAGCAAGCGCCAGACTGCACGCCTGATCGAGCTTGCCGATGGGCGTGGCTACCGCGTGAACGCCCCTCGGGATCCAGAACGACGTGGTGGCACTGTGGTAATTGATGTCCCCAACGGCTACGAGGTCGCTCAGGTGCTGTTGTCGCAAGGGATACTCGTCGATTACCGCGTAGGCGCCGGCATCAGGGCGGCGCCGTTTTTCTTTACTACCGACGAGGAGATCGAGTCCCTTATTGGCGCGATCGACGAGGCAGTCGAGTCAGGATCCTGGCAGGGTTTTGCCTCTCACCCGCGGGTTGTTACCTGAGCCAGCATAGTACTTGAATTCCGGTCAGATTTTCAAGAATTTCTTTGAATTCCAGAAATAATATGCAAGTTATTTACTGAGAAGAGGCTATATAATTCAAACAAATACTTGCATTTTCTCTTCAATATGCAAATATTTCTTTGAACCTCTCCATTGAAAGATATGCCTAAATACCAAAAGCTTCGCATTACGCATCTGGATCGCCAATTAACGGTGTTTAGGAAGGCGGTAGACTTGCCACCGCCACCGAAAGGCTGGCTACATGAAATCCGGCTAGCGCTTGGTATGAGTCTCCGGCAATTCGCTATTCGGACCGGGTCTGTTGCTCATCAGAACGCAGATGCCATTGAAAAGAGTGAGGCAGAGGGGCGCATAAGTCTAAATGCACTCCGGGCAGCTGCACGCGCGCTGGAGTGTGATCTGGTTTATGCCGTGGTTCCGCGGCGGTCACTGGACTCAGTGGTCCGCAGGCGCATCGAGGAACTGGCGCGGGAACGCGTAAATCGAGTGGCGCACACAATGACCTTGGAAAGCCAAAGCGTCTCGCTTGAGCATGTCGAGGCCGAAGTCAAACTCCTAGCCGCAGAGATGATGGCGCGCCCTCCCAGAGACCTATGGGAATCTCAACCTTCCCGGTAGACCCGGGGCAGACACCGCTCTCTGACGAAGAAAAGCTGGGGCTGATCCCGAGTTACATAAGCACAGTCGGAGAACTGAACGAATGGGAATACGAGAACATCCTCCAAGGTCAAAAGTGGGCGTTGGGCCAGCGAAAAAGGGATGTGCTATCGGAGGAGTTCGTAAAGCTGCTCCACAAGAAAATGTTCGGAGATACATGGGAATGGGCTGGCCAATACCGCCAGTCAAACAAGAACATTGGCGTGCCTGCTTACCTCGTTCCCGTGGAAATTCGCGAAGTGCTCGACGGTGTGCGGTCTTGGGAAGGTGAGAATACGTTTCCGGTTCGCGAGATCGCGGCTCGACTTCATCACCGTTTGGTAAAGGTCCATCCTTTTCCGAACGGAAACGGGCGCCATACGCGTTTTTTGGCGGACCTGTACCTGCTGAGAATCGGTCAACGTCCGTTCGAATGGGGCGGGGGGAGTAATCTTCGATGGCAAAGTGATCTGAAGCAGCAGTATCTGTTTGCGTTACGAGAGGCAGACAATCTCAACTACAGGCCGCTGCTTGAATTCGCTGAAAGTTAAAAACGGCACGTAGGGCGAGATCTTGTGTATTACGAATTCGGGACCCGTTCTTATATTGTGCGGAAGTTCGGAAGTGCTTTCGTCACTGGCGAAAACGTCGTTGCGCCGGAATCAGGGGCGCAGGAGGAGTCAAGGGTGGTGAGGCTGGTTTCCCGTGCGTGTAGAACTGACGTATTCATGGGGGTGTCTCAGTGACCGCTTTCTTGAGTTCCGAGGAGTACGATGAACGAGCCCATCAGCTGTACAACGAAGGCCAGTATGATGAAGCGCTGGATGTACTCCGGGAGGGTTTGGCCCTCTACCCCAATTCGGTCGAGCTGCACATTGGTGTAGGCTACGCATACCACGCCCGCGAAGAATTCGCCTGGGCACGAC
>JAYUWU010000193.1:0-3341 GCA_043753365.1 Gemmatimonadaceae bacterium
CCCAGTCGTTCGCCGACCTGGCGAGCGTCGACATCCTTCTTACCCTTGAACGCAAAGGACGATGAGCGCGACGCTACATGGACACCCGGCACTTTCGCGAGCGCATTGATGATCTCCTCCGTCATCCCGTCGCTGAAATATTCATTCTCCGGATCGGCGCTCATGTTGGCGAGCGGCAGCACGGCGATCGCCTTTGGTCCAGGCGTACCCCTTGGTTCTGTACTGAGCCGGATCGCCGCTGTCTCGCCCGTGCGGAGGATGGCTCGCAGGGCGTCGGCAAACTCCGCACCGGTGCGATATCTGTCGGCGGGCGAGCGCGCAAGTACGCGGCTCAGCGCCGCCTCAACGACATCGGGAACGTCGCGGGTGATCTTTACGCTCGGCACCGGCGACGCGAATCGTTTCGCGATGATCGCCTGCGCGTTCGGGCCGGTGAACGGTGGCTCGCCAACGAGCATTTCATACAGCACGCAACCGAGGCTGTAGAGATCGCTGCGGCCATCGATTGACGTCTCGCCACTTGCCTGCTCAGGACTCATGTAAGCTGGAGTGCCGACGGCAAGACCTGTGTGCGTTATCGATTTCCCCGAGCTGACAGCCTTGCCAATGCCGAAGTCCGCGACGAGCGCCGCGCCTTCGTGCAGCAGGATGTTCTCCGGCTTGATGTCGCGGTGGATCACCTGCTGGCGATGCGAGTAATCAAGCGCCAACGCGACTTCGGCGGTAATGCGCAAGGCATCCTCGAGTGAGAGCTGTCCTTCCCGTTCGATGCGATCGCGCAGCGACTGTCCTTCCATGTTCGGCATTACGTAGAAGAGCAGTCCGCCAGCCTCACCTGAGTCGAAGACGGGAAGGATGTGCGCATGAGTGAGTCGCGCCGCCATCTTGATTTCACGCAGGAATCGCTCGGCTCCAATCTCCGCCGATACATCGGGGCGCAGGACTTTGACAGCCACCGTACGCTCATGGCGCAGATCCCGAGCGAGAAATACCACCGCCATTCCGCCCTCGCCGAGGGGGCGCTCTACGTCGTAGCGACCGGTAAGCCCGGACTTGAGGCGTTGTTGCAGGTCATTCACGTCCTAATACTGCGTCAGCGGGTGATTGGCAGTCAAATGCCAGTAGCTGATAGCGAACGCGAACAGCGACCATGCGGCAATGCGAACGAGGCCTTATGCGCGTATTAACGAATCCGGCAGTTCACCGTCTCACCTTGCCGAAGTGGCTGTCTCCATTTCCTCGAACTCAATGATCATGCAGACAGATCTTCATTATCGCGCGCTTGTTGCAGCCCTGGCTCTTGCCGGGGGGTGCACGTCCACTGGCGCAGTGGATCCAGCCGACGACTCAGGAAACAGCGGATCGGATGCTCCGCTCTCTTCCTATTTCATCCGTCCTGCCCTCTGCAACGATGCCAGCGGGCCAGACTGTGCCAGGTTGCGACTCGGCGATGGTTATCGCACGACCACCACGCCGGCACGCGGGGCGTTGTATGCCTGTGCCCCAGGCAACGCGAATGCTCCCGGCAGCACACGGTCGCGAATAACATGGATCGATGAGGCCGCAGGGACATGGGACCTGCTGCGGAAGCCATGGCTTCCCGCCGGACAATTCGCTCCCGGATCGGGGACTCTCTCGATGTCCGAGCAGGGCGGAACGCGCACGATCCTGGTAAACAATCTTCCCGTTGACGGCCGCATCGGGAACTGGCCGATGACCTCATATTCCGCGCTGACGGCGATCGATCCAAATCCGGGAGTTCCAGCCGCGAGAAGCTACGCGTTCAACCTGGCGCTGTTTCCGCTTCCGGCAGAGGTGCGTGGGTGCGTGCCGCCAGGATCGATCGGAGTGACCCTCAATGGGGTCGTGCTTTACAATGCGGCAGATGCGCGAGGCAACGACGCAGTGGCGCATGAGATCGTCGATGCCTACGGGGGACATCCAGCCATGAGCGATTACCATTACCACTTCATCCCGGAGCACCTCGACGAGAAGCGTCTCCCGGACGGCCACTCAGACGTGGTCGGCTACATTCGCGATGGATACCCGGTATACGGATATCGCGGTGTTGGTGGCGCGGAGATGAGCAACGCCGACCTTGACGAGTGCCATGGGCACGATCATGGGAACCTCGGTTACCATTACCATGCGACGATCGAGTACCCGTATACCGTCGGTTGCTACCGGGGAACGCCGCGGTAATCCTCGCGTCTCGGGTCGAATGGGGCTAGCGGCCATCCCCGGCGTCGCCGCCTCCACCGCGCTTCAATGCAAAACCCAATATCCGCGAAATCAGATCACCATAGGTCATTCCTACCAACGCCGCCGCCGACGCGATCTCCTCACCATCTGAAACGTCAGGGTTCGGATTTGCATCGAGAAAGTATGGAACGTTGTCGGAGCTCAACCTGAAGTCGATACGCGCGTAACCATCCAGCTCGAGCGTGCGATAGATGCGCTTTGCAAACCGGGCGATCCGCTCCGCTACTTCGGGCTCGAGTCCCTCCGCCGCCTTGAGCGCAATCCCACGCTTCTTCTGGTAGACGAGATCGTGCTTTGCCTTCGCGGTCGCGATCAGGGGAGCATTTGCCGGCAGATTCTCGAATACCAGCTCAATGGGCGGAAGCGCGACGAGGCGGTCGTTGCCCAGAACCCCAACATATATCTCGCGGCCGGCAATGAATCGCTCGGCGATTGCGTCGGTGCCGACGTTGTCGTGTATGAACGCAACGCGCTCTGCCAGTTTTTCGTCATCCTCGACGAGGGACGCCTGCGCGATCCCGTACGACGCGTGCTCCATGAGGCTCTTTACGAACAGGGGAAACTGGAGCTTCTTAGGACGGCGCGTCCGATGCCCTCGCGGAATCACCAGAAAATCGGGAACAGGAATGCGATGATACGCGAGCAGCTTTTTTGAAAGTGACTTGCTGCGCGCGAGAATCAGACCGCGCGGGTTGCATCCGGTATAGGGAACCCGAAGTAACTCCAGCAAGCTGACGACGTTCTGGTCGAAGAGAACGTTGTTGTGGAATTCCTCGAGCAGATTGAACACGACATGCGGCTTGAACTCCTCGACCGCATCGCGAATGGGAAGGAACTCATCCTGCACGCCGAGCGGCCGGGCTTCGTGCCCGAGTGAGCGGAGGCATTGCACGATGTCGAATTCAGCCTTGAGAGCGAGTGCGTCCTGAGGTTCGAGGCCATCCAGCGAATCAGGCGGAACGTGGTCGGGGTGCATCAGCACCAGAACGCGCAGTTTTTTCATAGAGCGATCCAGTCGCGGCGTCGCTCGGTGTAGAGGAAGTGCATCGTCTTCACTGTGAGGAGAACAGCGAAGTCCA
>JAYUWU010000194.1:0-8664 GCA_043753365.1 Gemmatimonadaceae bacterium
ACAGCGTCACCGCGCTCGACGATGTCGGCGACGACTTTCTGAGTCGCAATCATCTTCTGCCGCGCGTTGCTTGCCAGTTCGACGCGCGCGCGCTTGACGGCGACGTCGTGAACGGCCCTGATCGTGAGGCTCCCGCCATCGAGGACGATCGCATCGGTCATGACACCACCTCACGTCTCTCGACACAACCCTTTACAGAATCCCACCGCCATGGGCATCCACGACCATTTATGTGGACGCCGCCGAGCCAGCGGTTGGTGCCGCCGGAGGCGATCCAGTCGCGGTGTGCTCGCAAAACGTCGCGACCCGCCGGCGTAAGGGCTATTTCTGCGTTTCTGAATGCGCGAGAATCATCGGCCGTCCGCGGCGCGAGAATTATTTCCCCAGTCGGATGAGTGAGAAGTGGAAATTGGTGGCGGCTCATGCGCTCAATGTAGCGAGCCAGAGTCGCATCGCCGCAGTATCGCCGGTCTTCCCTTGCTGACGTGCTCCTGAACACGTCTGCGAAGCTGAGCGGTCCCTGCGAAACCGACTCGAGGATCTGCCGCTCAGACCTGGAGAGTCCATTCTGCGACGATGGCAGCTCTTCGAGCTGGCGCTCGATAGCCGCCCTGAGAAACTCGAGGTCGGAGCAGTCTCCGCGCGCCACGGCCTCGAAATCTCGCGGGTCTGAACTCCTGAAGGCCGACCACGCCGCGGCACCGAGCAGAAGCATCTCGCGTGTTACGTCGTGCCGGCTTTCGTAGATGGCTGGGAAATCGTCGTGGTTCAGCTCCCCCAGATAACCCGCCAGACTTACAATCGAGAGTGCCGTCCCATTCTCGGCGAGATCCTCTGAGTGGCTGGCGATAAAATCGAGAATCTGGATGAGCTGAAGCTGGTCATAGAGGTCCCACTCGAACCACAGCACTACTTCGTAGTGGTCCGTAAAGCGCCTCAGGCGATCGTCACGTTCGCGAAAACTCTTTTCGAGGTCTGCGGAGTCGCCCATTCCCTGCTGGGCCAGGTGCTTCGCCCTGATTCGACTCAGGTCGGCGAGTGAAACGCCGGACGGCACGGGCCCTTCATGAAGCACGTCGCGCCACGGCAGCACGTCGCCGCCGGGATCGGCCGTCCTGATTCCGGGTTTCGCGGAATCGCCGTTGGTTATGTGCAGGGTCGCCGGCATTGTTTGGGTCGGTTGCGGACGGCGATCAGGCGCAAGCGATGGACATGCTCGAGCCAGCAGCGGTCTGGTTTAAACTTTAAATAACGAAGTCGTGAATCCGTAAACCATTCGCGTGACAACTCCGGCGATACTGCGTTGTCACACGGAAAACACAGATGGCTCACAGACGACACTGAAAACAACACAACGAAAATGAAACGCTGAATTCACCGACATCGTGATGCGCCGCGCCTACCAATCTTGTTCTGAGTCATCTGCGCACCATCTGTGTTATCTGTGCGGCAGGGCTGTTCCACCGAGTCTCGGGTAAACCCCGATGTGGAACGGCCAGCACTGTTATCATTTTTAGACTACGGGAGGAGATGGTGCCGGTTTGCCTAAGCCGGCAGACTCGCTTCAGGCGTTATTGGCTGTAAGTCTGCCGGTTGTAGTCGAACTTGATGTCCGGCTGCGCGTTGAGCGCAATGAAGAAGTTGAAGGAAAAGTTACCGGTCGGCGTACGCGAAAACGCGAATATCGCACGCCAATCGTGCAATTCCCGCTGGAGTGTGACAACCTGGCTGCCGAACTCACGCTCACGGAAGTCGTAGTTGGTGCCCCAGCTCGCTGACCATTTCGGCGTAATGTGGAAGCTCATCTGTGAATTCAGATTCTCGCGCGACGGCTGCCTTATGAATGGGCCACCAGCGGTGATCGGATCGACGGGAACCGCGCTCGACGGATTTCGTTCCTGCTGCTCTACACAAAGCTCGTAGTTGAAAATCTGGTTTGCCTCGAGAAAGGGACGGCAGATGGCCGCCGGATCGAACTCGACAACCTGTGCGTTCCCGAACGGGGGACGCTGCCGGGTCGAGCTGAAGGTGAACGACGCCTGCCACGACTCGGTTTGTGGCATGCTGAACATCCTGTCGCGCGCGGCGACGCCGGCAACCGGAGTTGACGCCACGCGCTGGTTCAGCGCATCGTCAGCGCTTGGCTCGACACGCTGCATTCGCGGGTCAGTCTGAGGCACTGCCCGGCCGAAAACACGCGTAATCGCCCCGAAGATTCCCGAGTTGCCGTTGATGTTGAACGACGCCTCGAGCGAAGTCCTGAAGGGCTTGAACTTCGAGGTATCGCTCGTCACGGCTCCCTGGAACAGTGAATACCCGACGCCCATCCTGAATCCCGGAAGGAGATCAGAGTTGAAGTCGAAGTTCATGTTCTCGTTAAGAAATCCGGAGTTGCCAGTCGCCCGCTTGCGCTCGAAGTCGTAGGCAATCGGAGTCATCCCTATCGCAAGGAGCTTTATCTTGCGCGGCTCGGCAGTGCTCGATGTGTCCTTCGAGCGAAGCTTACCTTCGAGAACCTGCGAGAGATTCAGCGAGATATTGTTCGAGGCGAGCGCACCAAGGTAGGATGTCGGATCGGTGTTGAGCGCGGCCAGAAATTCGCGGCTTATTTCGGAGGCCGGCGCGTAGTTGTAGCCGATCGTCGGGGAAATCGTGTGGCGGAACCGGGATATCGGGCCAATACCCGGAAATAACCCGAATAATGTGGGCGATGCGGAGATGCCGTAGGTAAGCCGCTTCGACTGACTCACGTACCGTCCGCCGGTCTGCTCGGTGCGCACCCAGTATGCTCTGCTTCCGTCCACATTTCCGATCGATATGCTGGGGCTCAGCTTGAGACTCGTCGGCAGCAGCTGCGGCAGGCTGAACTGTGTATTCCAGTCTACTTCGGTGCTGTACGTCCGCGCGAAAATCCTGTCGGTCCGCTGTGTCGGGTCTTCCTGATTGATGATCGAGATTCTGCGCGGGTCGTTGCTCTCCTGATCGGAGACCCGAACAGAGTTACTCAGGCTGAAGCCAAATATCTTGATGGGTGTCGTGAAGTTGAGACTGGACTGGCGTGAATCACTCTTGAGCCGCGTGCTGTCCAGTACTCCATTCAGCAATCCGAAACGGTAAGCGAACTCTCCATTTCGATCGAGCTTGAAGCGCTCGTTGTTGCTGACGTTGAGCGATGGCGTCCACTCTAGCCACTTTGCGAGCGCCAGAGTCGGAGTGCTGATCGAGAAGTTCGGGAAATCCTGCGCCACTTCCTCACGCCCCGGATACTGCGTGCGCGATCCGCCGATGCTGAACGATGCTGGACCGAGTTTCTGCTGATAACTCGCGCGGCTCACAATTGTCGCCAGCGCCTGGTTCGGGTCGAAGCTATTCTTGCGCTGGAGATCAGTGCTCGTGACGTAATTGATGTTCGTTGTCAGGCGCGACGTCTGCGAAAAATCCTGCGCGTGATCCCACGAGATCGCAGTGTTCCTTCTCCCGTCGCGCTGGGAAAGCCGGGAGATCGCAAAACTCCCCGTGAGAAACCGCTCGAGCCACCGATATCGCCACTGTCCGTTGATCTTCACCCAGCCGGGGTCGCTCTCGGTCGACGATGCACCGCTCCGCCAGTCCAGCGACAGCTGCGCGTCCATGAAATCGTTGATGGCGAAATAGTAACCGACGTTGTCTACGTGACGCCTGTAGGAGGGGCTGTTGCGCGCTATCTCGTTCACGCCGAATCGGGGCGTGAGGATACCGCTCCGCCGGCCCGACCGCATGTCCTGGAAAATGAACGGCAGCCAGAACACGGGAACATCACCTATGTAGAGTACCGCCGGACGCGCGACGAGAATGTTTTTCGAAACGAGCTTTATCTGCTTCGACGCAAAGTGGTAGTCGGGTATTGAATCGTCGCAGCTTGTGATTGTGCCGCTTCGCACGTAGAACGCCGTCGCCCTGCCCTCTGTCGTGTCGCTCACGAAACCCGCGCGGCTTCCACCGACGAACCACTGTTCGCCACTCTCGAGCGACGTGCTGATGTTCGTGACGCTTCCCCGTCTCAGCTCGACGTTGTAAGTCATCTCGCCAAGCGCGACGACATCGCTGTTGCCCCGCGTCGGATCGCGCAGGACGAGCGTGTCTCCGCGTGCGAGAACAACCTTCGTCGAGTCATTGTATGTGATCGTGTCACCGACCAGCAGCGTGATTCCGCGCGCCACGCCGGCCGGACCACCTTCGAGATACAGAGTGCGTGCGCTCGCGTTGAACCTGACCTTCACACCCTGATACCTGGTGACGCTGTATCCCGGCCGTGTCATGAGCGCCGACATGAGCGAGTCAGGGTCTGCCCACTTTATCAGTTCCTTCGCCCGCGAGCTATCGGCGCGGGCCGAGTCCCCGGCGCGGGTCGTATCACGCGGCGCTGGGCGTGGGAGGTTCGGACGGGTTGGCACCTGCGCCGCGGCCGAAATCGCCGAAGCGGCAATCACGAGCGCGAGCACGCCAAGTCTCATAATGTTGCGCCAAGCCGGCGCGGCTCACGAGGCTGGGTGTCATCGCGCCGGAGTGCGGCTTCCCGTCTTTCAGCGAGCTCTTCCTCCAGCGCGCGCTTCCGCTTCTTTCGCGTCACCATCCATGACAGTGCCAGGCCGAGCTCGAACAGCAGATACAACGGACCGGCGAGCGCGAAAAGAGTAGTCGGGCTCGCGTCAGGCGTAATGAATGCCGACGCAACGACACACAGCACTACGGCGTGACGACGGTACTTCGTTAGTGTCTGCGGGGTGACTATCCCCAGGATCGACAGCAGAAGAATCGCAATGGGAAGCTCGAAAGCCAGCCCGAAGGCCAGCATCATGCTGAACGCAAAACCGAAATACTGGGTTGCCTCGATCATCGGTGTCAGCGCTTCCGATTCGAACCCATGGAAGAACTTGAGCGTGAAGGGCAACACGATGAAGAAGCACATCGCAACGCCGATCAGGAACAGGACGACCATTCCAAACAGCGTGGGGATGATCACTCGCTTCTCGTGTCTGTGCAGGGCCGGAGAAAAGAACCCCCACAATTGATAGCCGATGACCGGCGTCGCGAGGAGCAGGCCCGTGATCAGCGAAGCGTTGAGGATGATCTTGAAGGAAGTGCCCGGGTGCGTGTAGACCAGGCTTCCCTCGCGCAGATACGGCTTGATCGGCGTAGCGAGAAGTCCGACGAGATCCAGCCTTTTCTGCGAAAGCACTATGAATGAAGCGACGACCCCTAGGAGGATTGCGCCGGCGATCCAGAACAGCCTGTGGCGCAGCTCCTCGAGATGATCGAGGAACGGCATCTCCGTCTCAGGCGCTAAACGTGCCTTCGCCACTCTGTCAGTTCATCACCCGCAGCCGCTCGCGTGCCAGCTCGGCTTCATCGGAATTCGGATAGTCGGCAATCAGCGCGTTGAACAACCGGCGCGCTGCCGTTCTCCTACCCGCTGTCTGCGCCATCACCCCACGCTTGTAGACTGACGTCGCAGCCCGTGTGGATGTCGGATATTTCGTCACGACCCGCGAGTATGCAGAGTCGGCGGCAGCAGTCGAGCCTTCGGCCGCGTGCGCTTCAGCCAGGTAAAACTGAGCCTCGACGGCAAGCTCGGAATCCGGGAATCTGGCGAGAAAATCAGTGAACGCCGCGCGCGCTGCGCTGTTAGCGCCACGCTGCAGCTGATCCCTTCCTATCTGTATCAGCTCAGAGGGATCAGGACCGTTGTCTGCGGGAGGCCTGGTCCCGGTCGTATCCGCCGTCGCAGCCTGTTCAGCCGCTGCAGCCGCCGCGCGAGTGCGTCTGTCTATCTGCTCCCGCAGCTCGCGAATGCGTGCTTCGCTCTGCCCGGTAACCTCGAGCACCTGATTCATTTCCTGGCGCATCGTGCGAACCTCGGCCTGCGTCTCGGCTCGAAGTCTCGTGATGCGAAGGTTGAGGCCCGCTATCGAGTCATTCAGCGATCGAAGCGTGCTGAGTATCTGCACGAGTTGCGTGGCGCGCACCGAATCCGACGCGGCCGCTTCAGCGCGGCTCACGTTAACCGCTTCGTTCACCTCATCGAGCTGGGCGAGCGACGCGAAGCAGCCTGTGGACGCAATCGCAATCGTTGCGACCATGGCGGTTTTCGCCACCCGGTAAGCAGCCAGGTGAATCATCCGCCTGCGATGATCTCGAATTCCGCCCGACGGTTTAGCGCCCAGGCCTCTTCAGTGCTTCCCTGCACCGCAGGTCTCTCCTCTCCAAGTGTCACGATCTCGATCCTGTCGGGACTGATTCCAAGCGCCTCCAGATAACGCTTGGCTTCCGCCGCTCGGCGAAGACCGAGCGCGAGGTTGTACTCATCGGATCCGCGCTCGTCGGCATGTCCGGTGATCCGGATGCGGAGATCGGCGTGCCGAAGCATCACCGGAGCCTTCGTCTCGAGCGCGGCTCGCGACTCGTCAGCAAGCGCTGATTCATCGAGATCGAAGTAAATGATGTTCGCGACGATCGAGCGCTCATTCGAGTTGAGCGGGGCGGTCGTCACCGGGCCGGCAGCGGCGGCGGCCGCCGCTGCTGCAGCGGCTGCATTGCGCGCAGCTTCAGCGCGGGCAATGGAATCCAGCCGCGCCTGTTCGGCGATGAGACTGTCGGTGTTCACGCGAGACGGTGTCGGTCTTGCCGACGACTTACGCGAGCAACCTGCGGCAAGGACGGAAACAGCCACCGCGATTCCGAATACCCGAGCGATTGAGAGCATTGTATTGGTGTTGAAGTGAGTTTGCTTTACTAGCGAGTGACGTTGCTGCTGATCATTGGCGACCACGCCGACAGTCGCGCGCCTGCATTACGCGTGAGCTGCCGGAACCTCCCGGATTCGGTATCCAGAATCCAGATCTGCTTCGAGCCGCCTCTGGTCGAGGACAGCGCGATGTGCCTCCCGTCTGGTGCCCACGAAGGCCCCTCGTTCTCACCGACGCTGGTGAGCTGCCTCATCTGCCTGTCGCGGACGTTCACCATCCACACCTGAAAATCGCCCATTTGCTGCTCGAACGCGACTGCCCGGCCATCCGGAGACCAGTCGGGAGCTGCGCGATAGCTGCGCACACCCGGCGTGAAGGCTGTCAGGAGCTGAAGATTCGTGCCGTCAGCGTCCATCGTATATATCTGCGGGAACCGCGACCGTGAAGAGAAAAATGCGATCTGGCGGCCATCGGGGCTGAAGGACGGCGAGCCGTTATCGCTCCCGCGCCCGAATGTGAGCCGCTGCACGAGCGACGGATTCTCGAGGTTCGCCATCATCAGATCAGTGCCGGATTCGGATCCGCTCGCGTAGACGATGCTTCGCCCGTCCTGCGAATAAGCGGGCGTAATGTTGAGGCCGCTGGCGCTCAGCGTGCGCGTCCGTCCGCTTGCCAGCTCGAACTCCTCGAGTTGTGTGCCAGCTCCGTTTTCCAGGAATTTTGAATACACGATCCGATCACCGCGCGGGTGCCACGCTGGTGACAATGACAACCCGCGCTGCGTTACGGGCCTGTCGTTTGCGCCATCGGAATCAACGAGCCTTATGAGCCCGCCGTGCACGTACGCGATGCGCGTGGCCGCTATTCCGGTGCGGCCCGTGATCCATCGCTCTACTTCGTCACTGATCCTGTGAATGTTCAAGCGCTGCGATCCGAGCGCGACCTCGCGGGCGATCGAATCCTGGCGTGTCAGCCGCGCCGCGTTACGCGTGATCGACAGAGCGACTGAGTCGCGCCTGTCCTCTTCCCAGCGTGAGACGTTGCGCGCGAGATATGCGCTTGCCGCTGAATCCCGACGAATGGAATCGCGCACAATGAAGCGCCTGTCGCGAGTATCACGAGCGAGAGGGGGCCTGCGCATGATGTCCGCGCGGCGGCGATACGAATTGTGGATTGAGTCACGCAGGGCACGCTCACGCGCAGTTGTCACGCTGGTAACCGAGTCTACAATCTGCCGGTCGCGAACCGGCGGCACTCCGGCGAAGTTAAACTCCCGCGACTGGAGGACGCGTCCCACGCTGACATCATGAAGCGACACGAGAAATCCGCCGGACGGGGTGCGCTTCGCCTGAACGATCGCGGCCGCGCCAAGACTCGCGAACAGCGAGTAGTTGAAATTCTGTCCGGCTGCGGGAGTGAGCCCCATCAGCGTCGAGTTGTCGAGAACCAGCGGCGTTACGCGATCACTGTAGTCGAGGTCGCGCTGGATGATCGTGCGCACCGAATCACCGGGCGTCGAATCGACAGGCATTACCACGACTTTGGGAGGGCCGCCGCCCGGATAGTTGATGCCGAGCCGAACACCCGGGTTCGACGGGTCCTGCGCCTGGACGACGCTTGCCGAAGTCGCGGCCGCGAGTGTGAGTACCGCGGCGGCTGTTGAGAGACGAAGGTTCATCTGATGATACGTGGGTCGAAGCTGAAGACTACTGGGAGCGCGTCATCGTTAAACCCATCCGGAAGCGCGCCGAACTGAGATGCTGCGGCTTCCACCGCACCCTGCGCCTCCAGATCGAAGGCGTAATTGCCCGAGCGCGTTATGAAACCGATTCCAATGACCGACCCATCGCGGCGAATAACGAATCTAACCTCCGCGCGCAAATTCGAGTTTGAGTTATTGGGATTGAACCGCAGTGCGATCTGCCGGACGATGTTGTTT
>JAYUWU010000195.1:0-24894 GCA_043753365.1 Gemmatimonadaceae bacterium
AGTGGCGCAAACGTGGCGACGATGATCCGGCCATCGTGTCCGCTGTACAGTCCCGACATCGTGATGCCGGTGAACATGAACGCGAGGCCGGCGACAAATGAGATCCACGTGCGGGATCCCAGCTCCCGCGCGAGGAGATACATGCCGCCGGCTCCGATGAAGAGCTGCGACATGAGCAACGCCGGGAATACCCGCGAGTCAGGCAGAAGCCACATCAGCGCCAGTCGCGTCGGGTAATAAGTACTGCCTGGATTTGCATGCAGCGGAACACCGCCGTACACGTAAGGGACCCACTTCGGTATCACACCGGCGCGCAGCTGGTTGGAGAGGAACTCCATGAACTGGTAGCTGCCTGCGAGGTAATCAGTCCCGAAGATTCCCTGTCCCGGGAGGAATGCAGGGAAGAAAAAAATCACTGCAAGCGCGAGAAATATCGCCAGCGCGGTTCGGAACGGCACATCCAGCTCGACGTCCGGCGCTCTGGCGGTCAGCGTGGGGCGTGGTGTGGACGAAGGCTTCGCCTTCTTCGTTGGTTGTTTCGGAGGGCTCAAGTGGCGTGAAAAGTTTGAGGAAGGAGGAAAGGTCTTAGCTGCCCCTCCGCGCCGCAACCGCGGATTCATATACGCTCGAGAGCCTCGACACGATTGAATCCCAGCCGAAGGCCCGCGCTGCGAATTCAGTTCCCCGAACGGCAATCGTTTTGAGCTCATCAGGATGATCCATCGCGCGCCTGATCGCCCCCGCGAGCGCGTCGGCATCACCCGGCGGCACCAGCAGCCCGGTGTCTCCGTCAGACACTATGTCGGTGATACCTCCCGCTGAACTTGCGATGACAGGTTTCCCGTAACCCATCGCCTCGATGAGGACGACTCCGAGCCCTTCGGTGTCACCGGTCGGTGTTACGATCGCCGGCAGCACGAGAGCATCACACCGCGTGAAGTAGCCCTGGATCGCCTCCGCTGTTACCACTCCCTCGAAGCGAACATTGCTTTCGGTCCCGAGTCGTCGCGACTCAGTCTCGAGTGATTCCTTCTCCGGCCCGCCGCCAACGATGCGTACGATGAGGCGTCTGTCACCTTCAAGTATCTTCGCCGCGCGAAGCAACACGTCGACGCCCTTTCGCTCGACCAGACGGCCCACGAAAAGCAGTTCGAGCGGGTCGCCCGCGCTTCTTTGCGCTTTTGAGCTTCCCTGTTCGGCTAGAGACCTGTCGACAGCGGCAGCCCCGAAGGGAATTGTCACGCTGCTGACATCCGGCACGTATTCACGAAGTCGCTGGCCGGTATATCCGGAGATTACAGTCACTGCATCAGAGGCAGCGACGATCTGCCGAAGCACCGGCGCAACCGCCCGGCGCGTCAAACCCCGCCACATCAGCTCAGCGGAAAAGAACGTGGACACGAGGGCTGCATTCGATGCGCGTCGCGCCGCAACGCCGAACAGCCCGTGCGGAATTGGCCAGAACGCGTGGACTACATCGAAGTTCCCTTTGCGTGCGAGATGTGCCGCAGCGCGCGAACCAGCAGCGACATATGCCGGAAGAAGGCCAAGAAAAGCGGGACTTCGCCTGATTCGCTCGACCGCCGGCATGTCATGAGTCAGTGTCTCGAGCGCCGCGGGTGCATAACGGAAGCGATGCACCCTCACGCCGCCGATGACTCCCGTGCGTGATCCCCGATATGACGGACCGAGAACCTCCACCTGCGTGCCGGAAGCGATCAGCCGCTCGATAGTCTCACCCATCCACGGCGTGATGACATCACCTTCGTGACGCGGGAACGCGGTCACGATGAACAGAACTTTCATGATTGCCCGAAGGGTGTCGTCAGTTACGCCATGGAAGCGAGGTCGGCCCAAAATCGGGGATATGACACGCTCACGCAATCGCGGTCGTCGATCGCGATGTCGTTGCCCTCGAGCTGCCCGAGAATCCCGAACGACATCGCGATCCGGTGATCACCTCGCGACTCGACTTTCCCCGCGAGTGACCCGCGCCGGCCATGCACGATGAGCCCGTCGGGCAACTCCTCGGCATCGATCCCTATCGCCCTCAGATTCGAGATAGTCGAAGAGATCCTGTCACTCTCCTTTACGCGCAGATCGGCCGCGCCCCGGATCTCGAGCTCGATGCCAGCGGCGGCAGCGACACAGGCGAGAAGCGGGAGCTCGTCGATCATCGACGGAATAATTCCCGGGTCGATGGCGATCGACACAATCTCGCCAGGACTCGCGATCACAGTCGCGACTGAATCTCCTGCGACTGCGGTCTTTCCTTTGCACTCGATGCGACCGCCCATGTCTCTCATGACTTTCAGGAATCCCGTCCTCGTGCGATTGATGCAGACGTCGGGGAGTTCGATCGCTCGTCTCCCGAGCACAGCAAGCGCGACGAAGTACGCTGCGGATGACGGATCGCCGGGCACAACAAGATCGAGCGGACCGATCGAGTTTACCGGCGCCAGCGAGATTGTGAGCTCATCTGATGAAATGGGCGCGCCAAGAGACGCGAGCATTCGCTCAGTGTGATCGCGCGATTTCCGGGACTCCCGTACGCGCACGGGCACGCCCGCCACCAGCCCAGCGAATAGAATTGCACTCTTCGTCTGCGCGCTGGCGGACTTCGTGTTCCATGAGATTGCTGCGAGGTCACCGCCGTGTATCGTCATCGGCAGCCCGTCCACTCCATCGAACTCCACTCGCGCCCCCATCGCCGTGAGCGGCTCGGCAATTCGTTTCATCGGGCGGCGACTGAGACTCGCGTCCCCTGTGAATCGCGAAGTGAATGGGTGCGCGGCAACAACTCCCGAGATAAGCCTGACGGTGGTTCCGCTGTTCCCCGCATCGAGATCTGATGCTGACGCCTTGAGGCCCGACAACCCGCGCCCGGTGATCCGCATGTCAGCCGACAACTCAGGTATTCGCACGCCGAGGCGACGCAGCACTGCGGCGGTCGACTCGACGTCCGCTGACTGGAGTATTCCGCATATGCGCGACTCTCCAGTGGAAAGCGCACCAAGAATCAATGCGCGATGGGATATGGACTTATCGCCGGGAACGCGGACGACGCCGCGCTCTTTCACCTCAGCCAGCCTTCGAGGGCAGTCGCGCTGTCTGTCTTGTCGTCGCGGTACTTCACGATGACGGGCGTCTGCAATGACAGACCTTCGCTCTCCCCCCACCCTGAAGTAACGCGGCGGGCACCCGGTACCACTACCGCATTGGGCGGGATCTCCAGCGGCTTGCTGCTGTCGCCTCTATATACCTGCTGCTTAACGAGATCGAAGACGGGAGTGCCACGCGTAAGCACGACGCCGGCGCCGACCACTGCGCCCGCGCGAACGACGGTCCCTTCATAGATGCCGCAGTTTCCGCCGACAATCACATCGTCCTCGATGACTACCGGCGACGCGTTTACCGGCTCCAGCACGCCACCGATTTGCGCCGCTGCACTCAGGTGAACACGCTCGCCAATCTGCGCACACGAGCCAACGAGAGCGTGAGAGTCAATCATCGTCCCGCTGCCGACGTGCGCACCGACATTCACGTACATCGGCGGCATGCACACGACCCCGCGTGCGATGAAGGCACCGCGTCGTATCGATGACCCGCCTGGCACGACGCGCACTCCATCCTCGAGCGTGAGCGCTCTCAGAGGATATGTGTCCTTGTCAAAGAACGTGAACCCGGGCGTACCCGGCTCCGGCGAGAGATTGGTGAGCTTGCCAACCTGAAAGCCGAGCAGGATGCCACGTTTCACCCACGGAACTGCATTCCATTGGCCCGACGCATCCCGTTCAGCCGATCGAACTTCCCCCGCCTCGAGCGCGGCGAGCAGATCATCGACTGTCGCTCGCGCTGCAATTCCCTCCTGACCTCCAGCCGCGTCAGCAAGCGCCATCTCGATGCGCTCCTTCAACGACATCGGCTCTTTCACTGGAGTGCGCCCGCAGTGTTCAGAGAGTGCCGCACAACGTCGGCGTGCCGATCGGCAAGTGGCACGAGAGGGAGCCTCAGCACGTTCCGCAGCTTTCCCATCATTGCCAGTGCTGCCTTGGCCGGAATGGGATTGGACTCCACGAACGCAGCCGACGTCCACTCCGCCAGCCTGTGCGCGATCTCCCGCGCTCCTTCTGTATCGCCATCGTCGAAGACGTCGATCATCCGGGCAACGAGCCGCGGCGCAACATTCGACGTAACGGAAATCACGCCTTCCCCACCCTCTGCCATGATGGCGAGCGTCAGCACGTCATCACCCGAGAGAACGCTGAACCCGTCCGGACGGTTGCGAATGATCTCGGCAATCTGCTGAATGTTTCCTGACGCTTCCTTTACAGCAGTGATGTTCTCATGCTGCGCGAGCTCGAGCGTCGTCGCAGCCTCGACGTTGCTTCCCGTTCGCCCAGGCACGTTGTAGAGGATGAGCGGAAGGTCGACGGCGTCGGCAATCGCCCGGAAGTGCGCGACGATGCCGCGCTGAGGCGGCTTGTTGTACATCGGGGAGGTGTGAAGCAGATGCGTAACCCCGATCGCCGCCATTTCCTTAGAGAGCGCAATCGCCTTTGCGGTATCATTCGAGCCGGCCCCGGCTGCAACCGGAACGCGTCCGGCGACCTGCTCAACAGTGATCTCGACGACTCGCCGGTGCTCCTGAAGTGAAAGCGTGGCGGCCTCGCCTGTCGAGCCGCAGGGAACAAGGAAATGGATGCCTTCTTCCACCTGCCAGTCGATCAGTGAACGGAGCGCCGCCTCATCGAGATCGCCGGCATCAGTGAATGGCGTAACGAGCGCCGTACCAGCGCCGCGCAAAAGCACACGCTCTTTTGAATCTTTCAGCATGTTCATGTTATTTCAGCGCTCCCGACTTTGCTGGGGAATCCGAGGGCATCGCGCATCGTGAAGACACCCTTTCTACCACGCAGCCATTCAGCCGCGCGCAGTGCACCATCAGCGAAGACCCGGCGGTCGCGCGCTTCATGACGCATGCTGATCTGCTCGTAAGGCGCGTCGAATATGATGTCGTGCGTCCCGGGAACAGAACCTGTTCGAACGCTGGTGACCGGTACATCACGCCCAAGCGGTCCTTCCATCGCCTTGACGATGGCAATGGCTGTTCCCGAAGGCGCATCCTTCTTGGCCGAGTGATGCGTCTCGACCATCGCCGCGGAAAACCCTGAGCTCGCCATTATCCGCGCGGCCTCTCGCGCAATCTCGACGAACAGCGTCACACCTATGCTGAAGTTGGGCGCCCAGAGGAGTGATGCTCCCTCTTCGTTCACTGCGTCGGTTATCGACGGCAGCGCATCGTACCAGCCTGTTGTACCTACGACCACCGGCACGCCTTCGTGAATGCACGCCATGATGTTTGAAACGGCGGATGCCGGCTCAGTGAACTCGATTGCGACATCAGGATCACCCAGTGCGCGCCGGGTAATTCCTGCGCCGCCAATGTTATGCTCGCCAGCAAGCATCGCAGTCAGGTGCCATCCCCGCTCCTGTACCATCTGCGCGATCGTACGCCCCATTTTCCCGTCGCCGATGATCGCGATTGCGGGTTCGTTCATCAGCTTTCGCCCTCGAAGAATTCCCTGTGAAGACGCTGCATGGCGGGTTTCACGGTGTCGGCGTCAACTATGACTGTGAGATTGATTCCCGTCGCACTCAACGACATCATCTGTATCTTCACATCGCCAAGCGCCGTCAAGGCGCGGCCCATTGCACCGCCGGCATCGCTCAGTCCCGCGCCGACTATCGCGATTATCCCGCGATTCCGCTCTATCGAGACATCGCCGAGATCGCGCAGGTCGACCAGCAGTGCGTCGAGATGGGCTGGATCGTCGATCGTGACGGAAACCGACACTTCGGATGTCGCCACAACATCAACCGATGTCTGATGGCGCTCGAATATCTCGAACACCCGCCGGAGAAAGCCGTGCGCGAGCAGCATCCGCGCCGCTGTCACCCTGATGACTGTCACATCTGACTTTCCTGCGATTGCACTCACTGCGCGATGCGGTGCATCGAACGTGATGCGCGTTCCCTTCCCTTCCGGCCGCCGCGAATTGTAGACGAAGACAGGAATCCCAAGCCGCACTGCGGGAGCGATCGTGTTCGGGTGAAGAACCTTCGCACCGAACGACGCCAGCTCTGAAGCTTCGTCGAACCTGATCTTCTCGATCAGGCGCGAGCCTTCAACTACGCGGGGGTCTGCGGTCAGCATGCCGTCGACGTCTGTCCAGATTTCGATCGAATCCGCACCAAGCGCAGCACCGATGAGCGACGCGCTGTAATCCGAGCCACCGCGTCCGAGAGTCGTCGTAACACCTGATGTCGTCGCGCCGACAAATCCACCCATCACGGGAATGCGGCCAGCCTGAAGAATCGGAAGAACTATCTCGCGCGCCCGCTCCGCAATCATTTCAGTCTGTGGCTCGGCCTGCATGTAGCATTCATCAGTGATCATCACCGACCTGGCGTCGACATGCTCTGCATCGATCCCACGCTCGGCGAACACAGCCGCAACCAGTGTAGCGGAAAGCTGCTCACCGTAGGCGGCAACCGCGTCCATCGCGCGCGGCGTCGCGTGACCGAGCGTCGACAGAGCCTCGGCGAGATGCGCGAGCTCGTCGAACATCGCGCTGAGCTCCGCTCCGATTTCGTCGACGGCGGCTGTTCCCTCGAGAAGCGCGTGACACTCCATGAGATGCCGGTCGCGAAGAGTCTCCACGCCGCGCATCGCGCCGATGAGGTGACCCTTCGAAGACTGTTCAGCAATCGCGATGAGCGCATTCGTTGCACCACCCAGTGCCGACACTACGACAAGCGGGTGCTTGTCGAGACGACCCTTTACGATATTGGCCGTTCGCTTGATAGCGGCGGCGTCTCCGACAGACGTGCCGCCGAACTTCATCACGATCACTCTACGACCAGCCTGCCGGTTCGCGCGAGCAGCTCAGCGTTGAGCACGGAACCGCCGGCGGCGCCACGAATCGTGTTGTGTCCGAGCGCGACCATCCTGATGTCGAGCACGGTGTCCGCCCTTACGCGCCCGACGATAACGCTCATGCCGTTGCCAGCATTGACATCACGCCGAGGCTGCGGGCGATTTGGCTCATCAGTCACGATCAACGGATAGAGCGGCCGGCTCGGAAGGTCGAACGTGACCGGATCTCCTTTCCATTCCCGTAGTGTGCTGATCGCATCCTCGGGCGTGACGCGCTCGCGGAACGACGCCGTGATGCAGACAGTGTGACCATGCTCCACCGCAACGCGATTCGTGTGTGAGCTCACCTGCATGTCGGCGAACATGATTGCATCGTCGTCGTACGTGCCAAGAAGCTTCCGCATCTCAATCTCGAGCTTGGGCTCTTCATCAGCGATGTAAGGGATGACGTTGCCGAGTATGTCGAGCGAGGGGACGCCAGGATATCCAGCACCTGAAACAGCCTGCATCGTCGTCATGAACAGCTTGTCGATGCCGTAACGCTCCTGAAGAGGCGCAAGCGCAACGGCGGCCACTGTGGCTGCGCAGTTGGCGTTCGTCACGATCGCACCCGTCCACCTGCGCTCGCGGCGCTGCCTGTCGAGAATGCGGAGATGGCTCGCATTAACTTCAGGTATCACAAGCGGGACGTCATCATCCATGCGGAAGTTTTTCGCATTGCTCAGCACGAACTTGCCCGCCTCGGCAAAAGCGCGCTCGACGTCGCCTGCAACCGACGAGTCGAGTGCCGAGAAGGCGATTGGTGACTTGATGCCGGCGGCGTCAGTGCTCTTGACCACCATGCCGGCGACAGACTCGGGCATCACGCCCTCGATCCATTTCGCTGCATCCGCGTACGGTTTTCCTTCACTGCGCTCGGACGCTGCAAGCTCGGCAATCTCGAACCACGGATGGTTTTCGAGCAGACGGATGAAAGTCTGGCCGACGGCACCGGTCGCACCAAGGATTGCAACCGGGTATTTGAGCCCGTTCGGCGGTGTCCAGGTCACGATGAAAGAAGCTGGCGCGCGATGCGCTCGTACGAATCGACACTGGCGCGCAGCTCCTCGATACTGATGTGCTCGTCGGGCGTGTGCGCGACATGAATCGACCCCGGCCCGAAAAGCAGTGGGGTTCCCCACCGCGACAGCAAAGGAATGTCCGATGTATAGGCCATCGGGCCGGTCTCGAACCCGTCGACGATGTGGAAGCGCTGCGCGGGGATGTGCGACCCGAACTCTATGTCAGCGCGGCCCCTCGCCCAGTCAGTGATGATTTCCTTCACTGGCTCGACATCCCCGACCAGCCTGATCATCATCTCGGCTTCCGCGTGCGCCGGGATGATGTTCGCTGCAGTGCCGCCCCGTATGAGTCCGATGTTCACGGTCGTCTCGCCAAGCACCGGGTCGGATGGAAGAGGCAGCGTGCGCAGGGATGGAAGCAGATCGAGCAGCGGCTCGATCGCCGATTGACCAAGATGCGGATAGGCCGAGTGCGCCTCGCGGCCGCGCGTGCGCACAGTTACGCGAAGTGAACCTTTGGCCCCGCTTGCAAGCTTGCTTTCGGTGGGCTCGCCGTTCACGAGGAAGCGGCTTGTCGGAGAGAGGTTGTTGGCGGCTCGCGCCCCGTCGGAGCCGTGCTCCTCGCCTACCACAAAGAGCAGATCGATCCTGCTCTCTCCGGAATTGACGAGTCGCTCAGCGGCGACGAGCATCGCGGCCGCGATCCCCTTCGCATCACACGCGCCCCGGCCGTAAAGCTTGTCGGCATCGGCTCTCGGAGCGATGTGCGGAGGCACCGTGTCGAGATGGGTCGAGAATGTGACCCCTCCGCCGGAACGCGATGCCCAGATGTTCCCCCGCCCGGGAGAAACAGACTGGACCGTGACGTTCCAGCCGCGGGCAACCAGCCACTTTGAAACGAAGTCAACTGCTGCCTTCTCGTTTCCCGAAAGGGACGGAATTGCCAGCAGCTCTGCAGCAAGCGCAACGACGTCTGTCATGTGGTGGAAATTAGCTGGGTCGAGGCGCGCGTGTCACTCGCTCCCCGGCCCAACCGTTCGATGCTCGAGCCCTAGATGCCCGAGCGCAGGCTATCCTCTGCCGTTCCCGGCTCGACGCCGCGAACGTGCTCCACGAATATCTGCTGAACCAGCCTGTTCGCCTCACGATTGTACTCGTCGTGATGGCGCTCTCCAACTTCTCCGATCTCGGCTAGCTGAGTGTTACCGAGTGCGCGCCCGGCATCGCGAAACGTCTTGAATGTGTCCTCAGCCTGACGGGACATCACGATGTCGCCCACCAGTCTCAGGAAATCACTTTCGCGAGCAGCGTCAGCGAGGTCGCGAGCTTTTCCAAGCAATGCGCCAAGGACCTTCTTCCCCTCACCGGCTTCGGCACCCAGCGTCTGCTGGTAGTCCTCGAGCATTCTCTGATGTTCCCGAACCTTGGGGATGTGCCGGCTGCAAAGATCCCTGAAGCGGCTGTCGTCAGCCTGCTCCTCGTGATCCTCGAGTGCTTCGAGGAATGTCTTGTGCTGCATAACTGCGTTGTTGACCTGACTCTTCAGGAAGTCGATTCCGCGATCCATATATGGCTCCGTTGGATGGATATGTACCGGATGGACTGGCACATCACGGGCCATGGCCCCCTGAGAAAGCCTTCTCCTCAGGCGCTGTCGCTGGAGCGCACGACGATGACGGATACGTTGTCAGTGCCTCCCGCCGCGAGCGCTTCGTCGACGAGCGTCCGCGTCATCTTTTCAGAATCGACCGACTCGGCGAGCACCTCGGCAATCCGCTCATCGGAGACGTGCTTGGTGAGGCCATCGGTGCAAAGGAGGATGCTGTCCCCGGGCTCGATGTCGATAAGTCCCACCACCGGCTCGAGCTCGGACCCGCCAATCGCGCTTGTGAGCGTGGCGCCTGGCGTCGACCGTGCCGCCTGCTCCTCGGTCCACGCGCCGACGCTGATCATGTATTCGCCGAAAGTCTGGTCACGTGTCAGCTGCTGCGTCTTCCCGGCGCGCCTCACGTAGGCGCGGCTGTCCCCCACGTGAACGACATACGCGCGCGGCCAGATCAGCAATACCATTGTCAGGGTAGTAGCCGGGCCCTGCCCGCTGCCATGAGTCTCGATCAGGTTTACGTGAACGCCCCTTACTGTTTCCTCGAGCCGCTCGAACAGCTCGTGCTCCCTGGTTGGAGAGGCCGCATGGAAGCAGACGACTGTTTCGCCGACGTAGTCGAGCAGTGCCTTGATCGTGTCTCCGCTCGCGCGCTCTCCCTGTGGTCCGCCGCCAACACCATCTGCAACGACGAACAAATATCCGCCCGATGCGCCGAATCGCTCCGCGTACAGATCGTTGTCAAGGCTCGAATGCTGTACAGCGACGGATTTGCGAATCTCGACAATGAGGAAGTTGTCCTGGTTCGACTGCCTCGACTTTCCGATGTCCGTAAGCCCGAATGCGTCGATTGCGATGGTCATGTGGCGCTTGCTTCTGCTTTAAGGGTCTCGTCGGCGAGCCACTGAAATGTCTGCTCCACGCCTTCGCCAGTCAGCGCACTCGTTCGAATCACAAGAACGCCGTGTGATGCCAATGCGGCCTCATCTGCCTGAGAAAGTTTCCATTCTGCGTTGAGGTCGATCTTGTTGAGTGCTATCACAGACGGCACGTCGCCAACTTCCGACATGACATTGCTCCTGATATCGAAGATCTGGTCTACGGTTTCCTTCCTTGTGCCATCGACAACATACATGATGCCGTGCGCTCCGCGCACGTAACTCGAGTTGACGTCCCTGATGCCATCGCGGCCCTCCAGGTCCCACAACAACAGCCTGACATCGAGATCACCCGACTTGATGTCTTTCCTGTCGATCTTGACGCCGACCGTCGTGAGATACCTGGCGGCGAAGATCGAATGCACGAACTGTTGCACGAGACACGTCTTGCCCGTGCCGAACACGCCCACCATGCAGATTTTCTTCTGAATCATCGCTGGCCTCCCGGCGACGAAGATGCAGCACCGTGAGTAATGCTGAAAGACACGCTGCGATTGATTCTCGCCCGCTCAACGGGATCTGCCGACGTGAGCGGTCGCGTAGTGGCGAGAGGTTCGTACAGCAGACGGTCGCGGGCCACGCCAGAGGCGTCGAGAAACGCCGCAACCGTTTCCACGCGCAGCTCGGCGAGCCTGGCGTTGGTCGCATCCGCTCCCGAGAAATCAGTTCTGCCCGAGATGCTCAGGGAAACCCGGCGGCCAAGGGCGGTTGCCATATCGTCAAACTGCCGGATCAAGGCTGAGCTACCGGCGAGACGGGCGTTCGCCGCGGGTGACAGCACGGCAGATCCCGGGTCGAACAGAATTCGGTCGCGCTCGACTAATGTCTTGACTGAGTCGAGGGCTCGACGCGCCCGCGCCGCTACAATAGGAGTGTCCAGCGAGATGTAGCCCTCCCACGTGCCGGTAAGAGAGCGGGGAGCGAGACCGGCGGACGCGAGAACCTCTCCGGGAGCCCGTGCCTGGGGATCCTTGAGGCCGGAGATCTCCCATTGCCTCCAGCCGCGATCTGCGTCGACAACGACGAGACCAGGCTCGGCGCGGAGTGCAGCGACAGCGCGATTCCAGCGCATCCGCGACTGGACGAAGAGTGCGCCCATTGCGACTGCGATGAGCAGCAGCGGAACGGCCCATCGCATCCAGACCAGGCGACGCGTCGTCTGATCCTTTGTAGTCGTGAGCACCGTCTCGAGACAATCCTCGAGGAGTGGCTTCGCACGAACGAACGGTCTTGAATCGCCGCTGAAGCTTGCGAGCTGGCTGGCGAACTCGAGGTGAACGGTTTCCAGTGTGTCCTGCTGCCGCAGCCTGACGCTCTCGGGGGCCTCCCCGCGCACGACGATAGCGAGCAACGCTCGCGGGCCGGCCTCCACATGGATTGTGTGCTCGCCGACGCTGAATTCGCGCAGCGTCGCTCCTTCGCCAGGGCGGAAAGAGTCTTTCACGAAATCCTGAATTGCCGAGAGCATGCTCGACACGAGCTCAGCTTCGGGGACGTCGAGATGCGGGGCTGACGCGTGCTCGAGAAGCAGGCCGGTCTCGGCATGAACGAGGAAGACCTGTTCGACGCGGTACACGAGCGCGTGCTTGAGGACTACCTGCGGATACGGGACTCCCGATCTCCAGGCCTCGATACGCCATTTCATTCCGCGAAGCGAGAGACTCTCTTCGACAGCGCTGTTGATCGATCGAACCAGACCCGACATCGCTTCGGCGATTGACTTTCTGATGGCGGGGCCGAGTATCGGGAAGATGGCGGTTGCCACCTCGCGCGGATCGCGTCGTATCGATTCACGCAGCGCGGTGTCGATCGTCGGGCTCAGCGCGCGACCGAGCTGGTCGTCGCGGCTGCCGCGGAGCGCGAGTGCTTCCGGAAGCTTTTCAGCGAGGTCTTCGACGCGGACTGCGCGCTTCTCCAACTCGTCCGACATCGCATCGAGCCGCGACTGCTCCGGGCCTACGAGTAAAGCGCGTAGCTTCTCGTATTCCTCTTTTGAATCCGCTCCGTTGGCGACGCCCCGCGCACGCTCAGGAGACACGGATGCCTCAACGCTTCAGGTCAGATTCCTGCTTTCCCGGACCGGGCTGTGGACCACTGATCCGGTTCGCGAGCTCGGAGAGGCCTGCGGCCAGTGCGGACCTGTCCATTTTTTCTGACTGAAGCCGTGAGGTAACCGTGGAGAGCTCTGATGAAAGGCGTCCGTCCAGCCCCTTCAGAGATTCCTGCAGCATCGCGCGAATGGCTGCGGTTTCCTCGAGCATCTTTTGTTCGAGAGCCTGTATCCGGGCATCGACCGTGCGCATTTGTGCGCCGAAGAGAAGGTCGCGGACCTGGTCGATGCTGTCCGCGGATCCCTTCTCCTGAATGCCGTTCGTGGGGTTCGGTTGCTGCGGCGCGCTGCCTGACATTTCCCGCCTCCAGATCGACTATGGAAGGAGAACATACTATTCGGGGTTGGTGACAGCTACTCTCGACGAGGGGTCATTGTCGAAAAATGCTCGGGGCGGGGATCGAACCCGCATGTCCTTTGGGACAAGGGATTTTAAGTCCCTCGCGTCTACCGATTTCGCCACCCGAGCCGCATCTGCTTCCGCAAACTATGGAACTGTCGTAAATCCTTCAACGAAGTCAGCTATCAACCGCGCACGCCAAGCGCGTTGACCGCGTACCAGACCGTGTGAGCGATCAGGCCCGAAAGGGCCGCATCGCCACCGTTGGAAGTCGCGCGACCGTCTGCATCGACTGACTTAGCCGCCAGACCTCCATCGAGCGGCGCACGGCGGAGCCAGTCGAGCGCTTCGGACGAACCGGGTCCCAGAAGCCGCGCGCACCTGACCTCGAGCTCGCTGGTCTCCGTCAACTCGAGCCGCTTAACCGTGCGCCGGTACATCGAATCGTCGCGCGGCAGCAAGTCGAAGTAAGGAAGCCAGTAAAGCGACGCCGAAGGACTGTCGGCGAGTGACGATGCCCCGGCGAGATCGACGGCCGAGTACAAACCCGACTTCCCCGCTGCACCGTCGGTGAACTGACGCATCACTGAAGCGCGCACAGCGGCGGGGTCCTGTACCTTCTCCGCTGTCTTCTCGTCGAGAGTATGACCAAGGATGTCGAGAGCAAGCGCTACAACTGCGTTGCCATGCGCCGTGTATGGCAGTTCTGGAACTGATCCATCGGGATTCACTTCGGTGGAGAAGAGCGGAAACTGCGAATGCCGGCGCGCCTCTATGTCTTCCTGGGATCCATACAACGAATCTGCAAGCACCGGCTCTTCCACAACCTTGTCGTCGGAGCTCTCGACGATGTACGCATCTACGGCGATCGCGTACGCTGCGGCCCCCTCGAGAGAAAACCCGGGCTCGAACACCGAACCGTCGAGGTAGTGCACGCCGGCACCGGGTGCATAACCATGCAGCTCGCACGTCCTCAGCAGAATCTCGCGCGCGAGAGGCTGGTCAATGAGCTGAATAGCAGGCAACACCCACATGAGCGCGTGCCAGTCACGAATCGTGAGGCCGTGCTCGTTCCACGGCAGCCTGCTCCGCACGATGTACCAGTGCGACTGGTCGAGCGCGCGTGTCACGCTGCCGAAGTAGCAGAAGAAGACATGGCGGGCGATGATCCTGTCGGCAACGGGATTACCAGTTGCGGGCTCCATCTCGCGCAGCGCTGACCGTGTCGCATCGACAAGCGCAGATCCGCCACGGCGACGCATCACGCGCAGGATTGCCGCAGCGCCATCCCGCTCGGCTCCCGCGGCTACGTGGAAATACGCATCATGCTGCTGGCCGGCATCGATGGTCACATGGCGGCTCAGCGTCCACGATGACGTCTCCTCCATGATACCGATGTCGTAATCCCCCTCCCCTCCGATCGCGAGCGCCATCGGACTCTCTGCACTGGCTCCTTCCAGAAGTACAGAGCCGTCGCTGCCTCCCTGCACGGAGTGCGCGTCGGCGAAATCACGCGACGTGCGAATCCGCAGTTGACGATGGCCGAGAGTTCCCTCGATCCCGATCTTCAGCTCTACGGCAGCTGCATCGCGGTTCTCCACGCTGAGTGCAATTACGACTCCGGAGACATCCGCATTTCTGCCGTGCGGGGCACAGATGACGCCGCGGAGCGACAATGACCCTGCCTTCGCGCTGAACGACGGCACCCAGCCAGATTCGCGTTCCCACGCAACGCCCTCCGCGCCAAGACTGAGTCGTTCGCCGTCCGCCTCAACGACCAGTCGCACCAGCGGAGTGGCGCTCCCCTCGAGGAAACTGGAATCGCCGGCGAACTCGACCGCACCGCGGAGGTTCGCGTCGATTGTGCCGAGCATGTGAATCGAAGCGTCTGCAGGATGAATGCACGGTACCGCAACCCAGTGATTGCCTGTTACCTGCCACGGAACTTTCGGCAGCGTGTAACTCATGCGCGATCCGCTCCGACGCCGGCTCGGCCAATCATTCTGCGGCCGTCTGAAGAAGCTCTTTCGCGTGCTCGCGGCTTACCTTGCTCTCGGGATCGCCGCCGAGCATGCGCGCTATCTCCACGACCCTTGTCTGTCCCTCGAGCACGGTGACATCTGCGGTTGTGACACCGCCTCTGGCAGCCTTCGAGACAACGATGTGATTGTGCGCGCGAGCGGCAATTTGCGGGAGGTGAGAAATCGCGAATACCTGATGGTGATCGGCGACTCTTCTCAGCGTGTCACCAACCTGAAGTCCAACCTTGCCGCCAATGCCCGCGTCGACTTCATCGAATACGAGCGTCGGCACGGCGTCCGCGCGTGCAAGTATTGTCTTGAGCGCGAGCATCACCCGTGAGAGCTCGCCACCCGATGCGACGCGAGCGAGCGGTCTCGCATCATGACCCACATTCAGCGCGATGCGGAACTCGATCTCCTCGGCCCCATTTTCGTCGGCCGACTCTTTCGATACGAGAAGTGGCGCGAAGCGTCCGCCGGTCATTCCAAGTTCCGGAAGTACTGCGTCGACTGCTTTCGCCAGCTTCTTTGCGGCGATGCCGCGCATCGACGAGAGCTTCTTCGCGTGGGCGGTCATCGTCTCGAGCGCAATGACCTCGCGCTTCTGAAGCTCGGCGAGGTCGAAGGACCCCGAATCGACGAGGTCGAGCTCCACCCGCGACCGTCGACCCATCTCGATGACGTCCTCGAGTGCGGGACCATACTTCTTTACCAGCAGATAAATGGTCTCGCGGCGCCTGCGCACCTCATCGAGTCGGTCGGGATCGAGATCGACGGAGCGCGCGTAATCGTCGATTGCCCGTGCAAGCTCATCGAGCGCGTAGAATCCGCTGTCAAACAGCTCCTGAAGCCGTGAGACCGACTGATCGACGCGCGTCACGCTCGACAGCGACTTGTTGACAGCCGCCAGGCGATCGAGCACACCTTCCTCCTCGCCCGACAGCATCGCGCTCATGCCCTGTGCAAGTCCGCGAAGTTCGTCAGCATTCTCGAGCACCCTTGCTTCATCCTCGAGACGCGCATCTTCGCCGGGCGTCAGTTTCGCATCCTCGATCTCGCGTACGACATGCCGCAGGTAGTCAGCGCGTCGCTCAGCGTCTGACCGGCGTGACGACAACTGAGAGATCTCACGACGAATCCGTGAGAGGTCTGCGAATGCGACTCGCACCGTATCAGCCTGCTCGGCCGATCCGCCAAACTCATCGAGAATCAGCCGCTGCGAGTCGCCGTCGAGCAGCGTCTGTGCCTCGTGTTGACCATGGAGGTTGACCAGCGACCTCCCGATCTCCCCGAGCACTGTCGCGGTCACCGGCGACCCATTCGCCCACGCGCGGCCGCGGCCGGCGGTCGAGATCTCGCGCTTGAGGACGATAGTGCCGTCATCGGTTTCGATGCCGCGCTCGTCGATGAGAGCGGCGATGGATTTCGATTGCCCCACGTCGAAAACGCCTTCGACGGTCGCCTTCTCTGCACCCGTCCTGATCAGGTCGGAGCTGCCACGCTCGCCAAGCAGGAAGCCCAGCGCGCCGACGATGATCGACTTGCCCGCGCCGGTTTCTCCGGAGAGAACGTTGAATCCGTCTGACAGCGGAAGTGTCAGCGATTCGATGATCGCGAAATTCCTGATGCGAAGTTCAGTCAGCATCGGCTTCAGTCCGCGTCGGGCGGCCCGCCCCAGCCGAGTTTTGCCCGCATTCTCTCGAAGAAGCTCGAGCCGGGAAGCCTGACGATGTGCACCGGGTTCGCGGCACGCCTGACGACGAGTTTCTCGCCAGGAACCAGTTCTGTGCCAACTTGTCCATCAACGGTGACGAGCAGCGTCTCTGAGCTTTGCGATGTGTCGACTTCGACTTCCGCGTCGGGCGCGACGATCAGCGGCCTCACACCAAGTGCATGCGCCGATATTGGCGTAATGAGTATGGACTCCACTGTCGGATATACGACCGGTCCCCCCGCGGAGAGGCTGTATGCGGTAGATCCCGTCGGGGTCGAGATGATGACACCGTCTGCTGCGTATGTCCCGATAGAATCTCCGTTGACGCTGAGTCCGAGCCGCACGACTCGCGCGAATCCGCCCTTGTGTACGACGAAGTCGTTGAGCGCCAGCCACTCCTGCCGGCTCGCGCCATCGCCATCAACTGCCGTTGCGCGCAGCGCCATCCTCGCCTCAGCGACGGACTCTCCAGCTGACAACTGCTGCAGCACATACTCGAGCCCACCGGCACCGCATGTCGTTAGAAATCCCAGACGACCGAGGTTTATGCCGACGATCGGGACCTCTGCCCCCGCGATCAGCCTTGCGCCGCGAAGAAGGGTGCCGTCGCCGCCAAGCGTGATGAGGGCATCGATAGTCGATGGATTTTCGAGAACGGTGCCACTTCCTGCAACCGCGTGTAGCTCCGGCTCGAACTCGAGCGACAAATCGAGCTCGGGCGCGAGCCTGAGCAGCCTGCCCAGGATGTCATCGAGCTCGTCGTAGCCAGTGTGACCGATGACCCCGACGCGCATCAACCGGCGCGCAGCTGTGCGCCCCGCGTACCACCCTGACGAATCTCACGTACACGAGCCGCGATCCCTGCGGCATCGAGACCGACGCTTGCCAGCTGCTTTGCTCGCGGGGCCTGCTCGATGAACACGTCAGGCACACCGTGCGTAAATGCTCTTGCCGCGGGATCGACTGCAGCGACTACGGCCGCCATGTACGCACCGAAGCCATTCACCACTGCCCCTTCCTCGACAACCAGCAACGACTGGCATTCCGCTACTATCGACGCGAGCACGGCTGCGTCGTGCGGCTTGATGAAACGGCAGTTGACAACGGTTGTACTGATTCCCTCGCTCGCCAGCATCTCTGCAGCCTCGAGTGCCGGGATGACCATTGTGCCTGTCGCGAGGATCGCGGTGCCGCCAGAAGCATCGCGAGTGCCGTTTCTCAACACTTCCCATGAACCGTATGGGATCGCGTCTATCTCCGATGCGGGTGGTACGATGTCAGGCGAAGCGTCACGCGGGTAACGGATGGTGAACGGCCCGCCTGTGTGCGCGGCTGCGGTGCGCATCAGGCCAACCATCTCCGTTCCGTTCTTCGGAGCCGTGATGGTAATGCCTGGAACCGCGAGCATGTACGCGATGTCGTAAAGACCCATGTGCGTGGGTCCGTCCTCTCCAACCAGACCTGCACGATCCATCGCAAACACCACCGGGAGGTTCTGAATGGCGACGTCATGAATGACGTTGTCGTAGGCGCGCTGGAGGAACGTCGAGTATATGACGCAGAACGGATGCAGCCCGCGTGTCGCCATGCCTGCCGCGAAAGTCACTGCGTGACCTTCTGCAATCCCCACATCGAAGAAGCGCTCCGGGTGCTTCGCCGCGAATGCCCCGGTACCGGTACCGCTGGGCATAGCCGCAGTGATCGCGACGATGTTCCTGTTCTCCTCGGCAAGCTCCGACAGCGCCTTGCCGAACACTGCGGTATACGCGGCGTTGGCAGACGAAACCTTCAGCTGCTTACCCGTCGCGGGATCGTGACCCGGCGGGAGCGCGTGCCATTTCTCAGTGTGCTCGCCGGCCGGGAACCCTTTCCCTTTCTGAGTGATCACGTGAATGAGCCTCGGACCGCTGAACCCGCGCACCGCGATGAAGGTGTCCATCAGTGCATCGATGTCGTGCCCGTCGATGGGGCCGAAATACCTGAAGCCGAGCTCCTCGAAGAGCACACCGGGTGTCAGGAACGCCTTCATGCTCTCTTCCCACTTTCTCACGAAGGTCGCAACACCTGCACGCTTCGCAGGCTCGGACTCGACTGCTGCGCCTAGTGCCGAGCGGAAGCGGTTGTAGAGAGGATTGCGCTGGATCGACGTGAGATACTTCGACATCGCGCCGACGTTTGGCGCGATCGACATTTCGTTGTCATTCAGGACGACGATGAAATCCCGCCCCGATGCACCGGCGTTGTTGAGTCCTTCGTATGCGAGGCCGCACGTGAGTGAGCCGTCACCAAGTATCGACACGACTTTGAATGACTCACCATTGATGTCACGCGCAGCCGCCATTCCGAGGCCGGCGGAGATCGCCGTTGCCGCGTGTCCCGCGCCAAAAGTGTCGTACTCGCTTTCTGTTCGCTTAAGGAAACCAGAAAGCCCATCCTCCTGGCGCAGCGTCTCCATTCCATCGTCGCGACCGGTCAGGAGCTTGTGGGGATAACCCTGGTGACCGACGTCCCAGACCACTTGGTCGCGCGGAGTGTCGAATGCCGCGTGAATCGCGATCGACAGCTCGACGACGCCGAGTCCCGCGCCGATATGGCCGCCGGTCCGCGAGCATACTTCGATGAGGCGCTCGCGTATCTCTGCCGCGAGATCGCGTAACTGATCGCGGCTCATCGAGCGAGTCGCGGCCGGAAGATTTCCTGATTGCAATAGAGTCATGTGACTGTCTTTTCAGTGACTGCGGGATACAATAAAACCGGCGAGATTCTCCAGCTCGCCGGTAAGCATTTCCTGCTCGCGAAGTGCCTGACATCCGTCGGCGACGAGCGTGCCTGCACGAGCGACTGCACCTTCGACGCCGAGAAGCGCGGGATACGTGCTCTTTCCCAGTTCGACGTCGCGACCTGCGGTCTTGCCAAGCTGGTCAGATGATGCAGTGACATCGAGCACATCGTCCATTATCTGAAACGCCAGACCGATCGAACTGCCATAACGCTCGAGCGCATCGACGCGTGCTGCGCCGGTGCCTGCGGCAATACCGCCAAGCCGGACCGATGCGGAGATCAGCGCTCCGGTTTTTGCGGCGTGCATTGCGTCGAGATCATCGCGGGTAAGCGCTGTTCCCTCTCCGGCAAGATCCAGAAGCTGGCCTCCGATCATTCCCCCGGCACCGGCTGACTGCATCAATACCTTAACTATCGTACAGCATGCGCTCGCGGGCAACCGAAGGGCGACGCCTCCACGATACGCGGCACGGGCGGCCATCGGAATCATTACCGCCCCGGCAAAAGTGGCCAGCTCGACAGTGAATGCTCGGTGAGTCGCAAGGCGCCCGCGGCGCATGTCGTCATCGTCCATGCATGGGAGATCGTCGTGCACCAGCGAATACGCGTGGACGATCTCGACTGCCGCTGCGATGGCGGACGCATCACCCAGTCCGCCCGCAGCCCGATATGAAGCCAGCACGAGGAGTCCGCGAAGTCGCTTCCCCCCGCCGCTGAGCGCATACCTGACAGCTTGGGCGAGCTCCTCCGGCATTTCCGCGGTGTCGCGCGCCGTGATTGCGGCGATCGCATCCTCGACTTTCTCCCGATCGCCGGGAGTGGAGATTCGGAGTGAGTCAGTTACTGAGATCGCGAAGCTCCAGCACGCCGTCCGCCCGCTCGACCAGCTCCTTCACCTTTTCCTCAGTTTCGTTGAGCTCGTCTGATGCGAGCCGGAGGAGCTCGACACCCTCCTCGAACAGCTTGAGGGACTTGTTCAGGTCGAGCTTGTCTGATTCGAGTTGAGCGACAATCTGCTCGAGGCGGGAGAGGTTTTTCTCGAAGGACATCACATCAATATAGATGTGGACGGGGGCAGGCGAAGTGCGGGAACTGCCGGAAAGGAGTTAGGTGAGTGTCGTGAGTTGCGTGAGTGATCGCGCGCCGCCTGGAGATTGTCCGGATGGGTCGCATCACCGCCTTTAGGGTTACCCCGGAAGGTCGCAACCCCCTTCCGTAGGCACCCCAAATTGATCATTCCGGAATGCAGGACGATATCGGATCTGGGGACGAAAACTCACGTAACTCAGCAGTTCTCACCCCCTCCCCAATTTTTTTTCTGTGGTTGCCTTTCGGAGCGGAGAATACTCTATTAGTATATCCGGATAGAATGATTGAAGCCGCCCAGCTCTTCGAGAGAATGTCCGCCCTCGCCGACTCCGTAAGGAGCCGGATGTTGTTGCTGTTGGAAAGGCATGAACTCACTGTCAACGAGCTCCAATCCATTCACCAGCTTCCCCAGTCCACTGTCAGCCGCCATCTCAAGGTTCTGGCCGACCAGGGCTGGGTGGCTTCCCGCGCGGAAGGCACAAGCCGACGCTATAGAATGGAGGAAAAGCTCGATCAACCCGGAAAGAAGTTGTGGCACCTCGTGCGTGAGCAGGTCGTCGCCACTTCGGCTGCATCGAACGACGCCCGTCGCCTCCAAAGCGTTCTCGCTCACAGGCGAAGCCGGTCAGAGAAGTTTTTCTCCTCTGCTGCCGGTGAATGGGATCACCTCCGCGTCGAGCTCTTTGGCAGGCGCGCCGACCTCATGGGGCTGCTTGGACTGCTCGGTGACGACTGGACGGTCGGTGATTTCGGATGCGGGACAGGACAACTCGCGGAATCGATAGCGCCATTTGTGAGGCAGGTGATCGCCGTCGACGACTCCGCCGCCATGCTCGGTGCCGCACGCAAACGACTCGGCGCTATTCCCAACGTCGACGTACGCAGTGGGCGCCTCGAGTCGCTTCCGATCGAGAGTGGCTCGCTCGATGCAGCACTTCTTTTTCTCGTGCTGCACTACGTTCCCGAGCCGGAGGTTGCAATCGCGGAAGCATTCAGGACGCTCAAGCGCGGTGGCCGTCTCCTTGTCGTCGACATGATGCCCCACGAGCGTGATGACCTCATTCACGATATGGGGCATGTGTGGCGGGGCTTTCCGCCTGAACAGGTCGACAAGTTATTCGCTGCTGCCGGATTTTCAGGCAGCAGGTACCACCCTCTTTCGCCGGACGAAGCGGCAAAGGGGCCATCGCTGTTCGCTGCGGTTGCACGCAAGGCGGAAATGCCTGCGATGAACGCTGACGCGACCGGCGACTCAAGCACGAGCACACTCGCACTGACCGCCTGACTTACTTAAACACCAGGATCAACAGGACGATGACAAGCGTAGCCGATTTTCCAGTGACATCAGATACCGAGGCGGGCAACGGCCGTTTCTCGGTCAGCGACAACCGCCCTGCCTACAAGGTTGCCGACATTTCGCTCGCAGAATTCGGGCGCAATGAGATACGCCTCGCCGAGCACGAGATGCCGGGGCTCATGGCGCTTCGTGCTGAGTTCCGCGACTCACAGCCGCTCGCCGGCGCCAAAATCATGGGCTCGCTGCACATGACAGTGCAGACCGCGGTTCTCATCGAGACGCTGACGGAGCTCGGTGCCGATGTACGCTGGGTTTCATGCAACATCTTCTCGACCCAGGACCACGCTGCCGCTGCAGTCGTTGTCGGCAAGGCAGGCACGGCGGACAACCCGCGTGGCGTGCCGGTCTATGCGTGGAAGGGTGAGACGCTCGAGGAGTATTGGTGGTGCACGGATCAGGCGCTCGTGTGGCCCGACGGATCCGGCCCGAACCTCCTGCTCGATGACGGTGGAGACGCGACGCTTCTCGTGCACAAGGGAGTCGAGTTCGAGAAGAACGGAGTTGTTCCGGATTTTGACGAAGAGCGCGACTCTGAAGAGTACGGCGTGATCCTCGACCTTCTCCGCACTGAATACAAGAAGGATCCGACGCGCTGGACGACGATGGCGAAGGATCTTCGTGGCGTCTCGGAAGAGACGACGACTGGCGTGCATCGCCTGTATCAGATGATGGAAGCGGGACAGCTACTGTTCTGCGCGATCAACGTCAACGATTCGGTCACCAAGTCGAAGTTCGACAACCTCTACGGCTGCCGTCACTCGCTCACTGACGGAATCCTCCGCGCATCAGACGTGATGCTCGCCGGAAAAGTCGCGGTCATCTGCGGCTACGGCGACGTCGGCAAGGGTTGCGCGCAGGCACTCAAGGGCCAGGGAGCCCGTGTCGTCATCACCGAGATCGATCCGATCTGCGCGCTGCAGGCAGCGATGGAAGGTTACCAGGTCACGACGCTCGACGACGTCCTCGAGACGGCAGACATCTTCATTACAGCGACTGGCAACAAGGACATCATCACCTCCGAGCACATGGCGCGGATGAAGGACAAGGCGATCGTTGGTAACATCGGCCACTTCGACAACGAGATCGACATGGCCGGTCTCAAGAAGCTCGAGGCGAAGGGAGTGAAGCGCGTGCAGATCAAGCCGCAGTACGACGAGTACGTGTTCCCTGACGGGCACAGCGTGATGATTCTCGCCGAAGGCCGCCTGCTGAACCTGGGCTGCGCGACGGGTCACCCGAGTTTCGTGATGTCTGCAAGCTTCACCAACCAGGTGATGGCGCAGATCGAGCTGCACACGAATGCATCGAGCTACGAGAAACGGGTTTACACGTTGCCCAAGCACCTCGATGAAAAGGTTGCCCGGCTACACCTCGGCAAGCTTGGAGTGAAGCTTACAGAGCTGACCGATTCGCAGGCTGAGTACCTTGGAGTTCCGAAGTCAGGACCTTATAAGTCTGACCACTACAGGTACTAGCATTTCTATTGAAGGGGCGCGGCGCGAGATTCTTTTCGCGCCGCGCCTTTTTTGTTGATCAGGCAGTCGATCAAGTTCTACGCTGCCTGTTCAACACGGAGCCACGGAAGCACGGAGTAACGACGGGAAATACATGGGGAAAGGAGGTTTTTGAAGGCGCAGGAGGTTTTGGAGGTTTTACAACCAATCGAGTTGTCTCCACGTCTAGCCTCCCCGCAGTGCACGCGTCTTTCTGTTTTTGTAAACAACCACAGAGCGCATTCAGCCGCGTGGACGGAGCCTATTGCACGCGCCGACATCGTCGAGCAGCGATGACTGGTTCTAATTCCGTGAACGTCCGTGTCCTCCGTGGCTCCGTGATGAACGGACGAAAGCTGGACATAACGCGCGACTTTAGTTCACCGGCACGAAGCCGGCAACTCTACCCGATCACGCACGACCGCAGCCACGATCGGTCTCCCTGATTTCCGAGCGGCGACACATATCTCATCCACCGCTGCCGCAGATCCCCGCCAGGATCCAGTGTCCATCAAACCGTAGCGCCGCGTGAGCTCGAGCCTGTACCACTCGGCCCCAATCAAGGGCACAGTGACAACAGTGACATCATTCCGCAGACCGAGAACGTGTTGCGCATACCATACCGGGTACGTGTCATTGTCACCGTAGGCGAATACAACCGCTCGTTCAGGCGCCGGTATCAGGATTCGGCGAGCACTATCGAGTGCAGCCGTCGACTCCGGCAAGCGTGACCGATCGACTGCTGAGTAGTTGAGAAAAAATGGCAGCACTGCGACAGCCAGACCGACAAATCGTGCACGCGTTCCCAGACGAGTGAATAGTCGCATCGATCCGGCACCGGCCCACATTCCCCAGCACACGAACGCGAGGGCGAAGAAATAATCCCTTTCTCGCGCCTCATGAGGGGCGCCGGCCGGAAGGAATCCATACCCGTACGACGGACCGGCCTTCATGTTCAGGTATACAACGACACCAAGCGTCGCTACCACAAACAGGACACTCATCGCGCGCCAGCTGATACGGTGCGCGAGACGATGCCATCGCCAGCCGATGAATCCGAGAACGCCGTATGCAAGTGTGAACGGAGTACGCAGCCACGAAGGCGGCGCATTCGGCTCGAGACCAAGTGCCACCTGCCAGTCGGCATATTCGAACACATTGCCGAGTTGAATGTAAAACGGCGCCTGCCGCGGCCAGATAGAAACCGGCAAGTACTGCTTTCGCTGAATTACATCGACGAACGCCTGCCAGTTTTCCGGATTGCCCTGATTGACCCCGGGATCGTGCTGGGCGCGGACCAACATGAAAAGAACTGCAGACGCCCCAAGCAATCCGGTACCCAGCGTTGCAAAGGAAAGCTTTAGAACAGAATTGGTGTGCCGCGCGCCAATCAGTAAAGCAACAGCGCCGGGCGCCGCGACGAGGGCCGACAGCTGTAAAGCCCAGC